>CAYRPX010000234.1:0-5048 GCA_964426195.1 uncultured Salinivenus sp. | reverse complement strand
GATCCCGGGGAGGGCAGGCGGCGAGAGCGAGGGGGAGAGTCTCCTCGACGATTTGCTCGGCGGCGTCGCGGCGCAGCGGGTCGGTGGACACGGATTCGTCCTCCGCGGCCGAGGTGATCTTCGAGCGGGAGAAAGGTCCTTCGTCGAGCGCTGTTTGGAAAAGAGCCTGGAGCCATTCGTCGAGGTCCTCAGGCCCCTCCGATGGATCGTCCGTGGCCTCTTCAACCATCCGAACGAGAAGGTGAGGGGCCGACTCCGATCCGACCAGCAGGGAGGCAAGGGGGTAAAGCGTATCCAGGTGCTCCAGCGGGGACGACGGTTCGGAGCGGGACGCGGAGGAACGGGCCATAAGTATTCGTGCAGACGTGCGACCAAAGCGAGTGCTCGCAGGAATGGGGGAGGAAGCCGTTACGAGATCACCAGAGAATGCCCCGCCCGGAAGGGCGGAGTAGTTTACTCGGTGGCCTCCTCAAGGACAAATTTTACGGAATCGCCCTTTCGTATGTCCAGCAGTTCAGCGGCGTTCCCCCCGTTGACAGCGATCTCCAGGTGCCCCGTGCTACCGAAAAGAAGCAACGGATCGCCCTCAGGCACCGCTCCGTAGGTCGGTCGGATTTCGCGGAGGACGGTATTGCCCACGTAGCCTTTGAGTGGCGGAAAGGCATCAAGGGCAGGATCCGGGTCGTTCAGTTCGGCCGCTTCGGCCAGGGAGGATCGCTGGATGTTGGTGATGCAGTTTCCGAAGTGGTCGACGTGGACGATCCATCCCTGAGCGCTTTGCGGGCCGATGGACGGGCGAGCCCACTGGAGAGGCTCCAGTGAGTCGATCGGCGTTCCAATCTCGTCGAGCGACCGTCCGGCCGCGAGGTGAGCGGCGGCGGGGGCAAAAATGTCGCGCCCGTGGAACGTGGTGCTTGGTGAGGGACTATGCCAGAAGGAGGGGTTGTCCAGCTCGACCATGGCGTCGGGCGAGCCCTGATCGAGGACGAGGGGAAACACGCCGTTGTCCGGGCCCACAAACCATTGCTCCTCGGCCCGGAGCGCCACAGCGCGCCGATCGGTCCCGACGCCTGGATCCACGACCACGAGGTGAACGGCTCCCTCGGGAAAGTACGACCGAGTTGAGCGTAGGACGAAGGCGGCTTCCATCACGTCCTGGGGATTGATTTTGTGGGTGATGTCCACCAGCCGGACCTGCTGACAGATGGAGAGCATGGTACCCTTCATGGCCGGGACATACGCGTCCTGTGTACCGAAGTCTGTGGTAATCGTGACGACCGGAACGTCTGGCTGAGAGGGAGAAGTGGACATGCCGAAATCAGATCTCATCGGAGAGGAATGCGTCGAACTGCCAGATCGAGACGGATCACTGCTGAAGCGCTGATCATTCAATAATATACAAGCTGCGGGTGCCGATGTATAGATGCCACTGGTCCGGAGAGAAACAATTCGGAGGGATTTAGGAGTAGGGTTGTCGAGCGGCGATTTGCCCCCTGCCTCCCAGGGAGGCACTTGTTCAAGATCGTGGTCAAGTTATGACGTCTTCTAAGACCCCAGACTCCGAGCCGTCGACGGCCGATGGCTTTTCCAGTTCGCGGGCGCAGGCGGCGGTGGATCGCTTCGTCTCGTTATGGGGCGAGATGGCCTCTACCTGGGGCATCAACCGCACCATGGCAAAAATCCACGCGCTGCTCTACTGCGCGGAGGCTCCCCTCAATACCGACCAAATAATGGAGCGGCTCGACGTGAGTCGGGGAAACGCGAATATGAATCTCCGCTCCCTCGTGGATTGGGATCTGGTTACCAAAACTCAGCGATCCGATTCCCGGAAAGATTACTACGAGGCGGAGAAGGACGTTTGGCAGATTACCGCTCGCATCATTGAGGAGCGACAGCGACGAGAGGTCCACCCCGTGCGGTCGAGATTGGAGGAGTGTGCTAATCTGCTCGTCGAGGAGAGTGAAATGATTGAGGACCGGCCCGAAGCCGAGCAGGTTCTGCACCACCGCTTCGCTAACCTGATCGATCTCGTGAGGGTGTTTGAAGGCGTTTCGGAGGCGCTCCTGCCCCTCGTCCGAAACAAGAATGTGGATCAGATCGAGCAGCTCCTCCACGTTGCACTTCGGCTTGGAAATGCCGATCGTGACGACAGGTCCGCTCACTGAAAGCCTCTTTGCGCAGGATCTTCCACGGTATGGCCACGACAAATGACATCGGGGACCGGGGTGAAGACGTGGCGGCCGCCCACCTGCAGGACCACGGCTACCGCATCTTAGAGCGGAACTATCACTTCGAACGCAATGAGGTCGACTTGGTCTGTTTCGACCCCGAGAGCGGGGGGGAGCTCGTCTTTGTAGAGGTAAAGACCCGCAGCGGGCTAGAGTACGGGGCGCCGGAGACGTCGATTACCGGGGAAAAGGAGGAGTCGCTGGTTGAAGTGGCCCGCGCGTATCTTCACGAGCGGCAATTCGAAGGCGCTCCCGCGCGATTCGACGTGGTGTCCGTGTTACTCACCGACGACGTGCCTGAGGTCAACCACTATAAAAACGCTTTCTGGGCGTTTTGACACGATGTGTGACAGCGTGATGCGGCAGGATGCGCCCCTTCCACGGTGGAATCCGGATTCTGTCTCACGGGTCCGGTGTCCCGGATCCGCTCTGATCTGAAGAGAGGTCAGAGGGGGGCAAGTTCTGGCTGATTGCCCTATTCAGGGGGGTCGTACTCGCGCGGGAGGAGTCCAGCCATCCGGGCGGTGAAGGCGAAGTACTGATAAAGCGTGGCCCCGTAGGGTTCAACGATCTCCCCGTATGGATCGACGTGGATCGGGTGCTGGTTAAGTTCGATCTGCGAGGTCTGGTAATCGCGGGGAGAACGACGGGTAATGTTCCCCCATTTTAAGTACGCCTCACTCTCGGGCTCGCCTCGGTACACCACTTCAAGCCGGTCGTGGGCATCGAGGAGGTAGGTGGAGTCAGGCCCTGGTTCCAGAATGTGATCCCGGCTTGTGGGAAGGCGGTCTGCCCGGCTACTGTGCCGAAAAGCGGAGGCGCGCGGAAGGCGGTACAGTTCAAATTGCTCTTCTTCGAGGCGATCGTCGAGGAGGGCACGGAGAAAATGCTGAAGAGACCCCCGGTACGCCTCGCGACGGTTCCGCCGCCACCGGGCCGCCTGTGCGGAGTCCTCGGCGGCGAGCGTTTCAAAGAGCGGTTCCCCATCCCAGCGCACGACGGGTCCTCGTTCCTCAAATTCCTTCAGGAAGTAGGTGAGCCGGTAGCCCAGGGCGCGGTTTTCGATCACCACCGGTGTTTGGGCCTGGGCTTCGAATTTGCCCCACCACTTCTTTTCGAAACGGAGGACCTCCGGATTGACGAGAGTGCACTTGTCAGCGTATCCGGAGGGCCCGACGAAGAGGCGTTCGAACCGGTCCAGGCGCTCGTACCACTCATCGTCGCGCTCTGCCGAAACGGTGACTGGGGGGGACTCCAACACTTCGGGCTCCAGCCGAATGGTAACGATCTGAAGGCGCCCCGGCGTGGGCCGGAAGTCGAGCGCCTCGTTCGTGTAGCCCACCCTCGACACATACAGCCGCTTTGCTCCAGGGTGAACGCCTTCGAGTCGGAATTGCCCGCTTGAATCGGTAACCGTTCCGTTCATTGACTGAGGAACGAACACGTGGGTGTGCGGCAATGGCGCATTTGTTTCGGCGTCGTACACGCGGCCGCGTACGGTGATTTGGGAGGACTGACCCATGGTTACGGGAGCGGCGAGGAAGCCCCATCCCAGAATCGCGGCGAGAAAGAAGACGCGGAGTTGCATTCCGGCAGCGATTGGGATTCACGTTTCCTTTATTCAGATGAGATAATCGTATGCTCAGACCGAGAAGGATGTTTTAGGTCGGCCTCCGACAAGTCAGGGGCAAGTGGAGGGAGGAATTCCTTCACTGATCCATTTCAGGAGTCTTCACCTCGCGTTCTGAATCGCCTCGATGGTACTCGGATCTTCGAGGCTCGATGTATCCCCGAGGTCCTCTCCGAGGTAGGCCGCCCGAATCACACGGCGCATGACCTTGGCGTTGCGCGTTTTCGGGAGGGCGTCGGCGAAGATAATCTCGCGGGGCTTCAGGGGTTTGCCCATCTCGTCGACCACGACCTGCATGAGTTCCTCGCGTAGGGCGTCGGTCTCGTCGTAGTCTGGCTCCAGTACCGCGAACGCAACGATTTCGGAGCCCTTTACGTCGTGCGGGGCTCCGATGGCCGCGCTTTCGGCCACGGCGTCGTGGGCGTTGAGGAGTGCCTCGATCTCGGCGGGGCCCAGCCGCTTGCCCGCCACATTGATCGTATCGTCCGAGCGACCTAGGATATACCAGAGGCCGTCCGCGTCGATGGCGGCGAAGTCTCCGTGCACCCACACGTCTTCAAAGCGGTCCCAGTACGCGTCGTGGTAGCGATCGCCCTCCCCCCAAAAACCGCGCGTCATGCCGATCCAGGGCGCGCGAACGACGAGTTCACCGACCTCGCCCCGGACCGGATTCCCGTCGCTGTCCACGACGTCGGCGTCCATGCCCGGGACGGGACCGGAAAAGGCGGCGGGCGTGAGCGGCTCTAGGAAATTGCCACAGAGGATCCCGCCGGAAATTTCGGTCCCGCCGGAGTAGTTGAGGATCGGCTTTTCGCCGTTCAGAACGGTCTCAAAGCACCATTGCCACGACTCTGGGTCCCACGGGCTACCCGTGGAGCCCACGGCACGAAGGGTTGAGCGATCGGAAGCTTCGACGGGCTCCTCGCCATGGGTTTTGAGGGCTCGAATGAGGGTCGGTGAGATGCCGAGGTGTGTTACCTCGTGCTCGTCCACCATACGCCAGAGGCGTCCGGGATTGGGGTAATCGGGGGCGCCGTCGTAGAGCACCATGGTGGCACCTACCGTCAGCGTGCCGAAGACGAGCCACGGTCCCATCATCCAGCCCATGTCGCTCATCCAGTACATCGTCTCTCCGGGCTTCAGGTCCATGGGATGATACATGTCCTGCGCCCCTTTGATGGGAAAGCCGC
>CAYRPX010000233.1:0-5071 GCA_964426195.1 uncultured Salinivenus sp. | reverse complement strand
GAACAGGTCGCGTCCGGAGTGCCGCCGCTGGCAATGACATTTCGGGCCTGACGTTGTGGCGTCGCCACAGGAACAGCGGATTACAGCGGCTGCGTTGGGGTTCTTCTTCCAGAGTAATCGCTCCAACAAGCGCTGCGCTTCAGGCCCGGTAATTGGGAAGACCCTTTCGGTACGGGGAGCGGTCTTCCCTGTAGGAGCAGCCTTCGAGACTCCTTTTTTCTGTTTGCTTGCGACGACGACCGCCAAGAACGCGCGGGCCTGAATCGACAGGGTAGTGTGCCTGCAGAAGGCCCCGTATTTGCGCACCTCCTGCTTGTCGAGTCCGCAGATATCCTTGGCCTGCGAAGCCTTTCTCGATTCGCCAGCGCATTCCAACAAGAGGAAGTCTACGCCCGTGTAAAACTTATTGGGCTTCAGTAACCGCAGGTGCGCCCGTCGTTGTACGATATTTCTACTCTCAATCCCGATTTCCTCATGCACAGATTTGATTTCTCCTGGTCGCACCACTTTCGCGTGTTCTTTGGGCTGGGAGGGGGCCTGCTTCTCCTCGGGCTCTACTTCGGCAGTGGAGCGTCGACCTCTCCACCGGAGGCTCCGCATCTACCGCCCAGTTCCGAAGCCTGGCAAACCGTGGAGACCAAAAATCGCCCCACGGCCCGTCACGAAAACGCCTTCATCGAGGTTGAGGGACAATTTTATCTCCTAGGAGGACGGGGAGAGCGTCCGGTCGACATCTACGATCCGGAGACGCAGCGGTGGTCGGAAGGGCCGGACCCCCCGTTTCAGATGCACCACTTTCAGGCCGTTTCGTACGACGGCGACATCTACGTCGTCGGGGCTTGGTCCGACGATTATCCCCGTGAAAACGGCCTGTCGCACGTCTACGTCTACGACACCGACCGAAACGAGTGGCGACAGGACGCCCCCATTCCCCCGGAGCGGCGGCGCGGGGCCGCAGGGGCCGTGGTGCGGGACGGAATGATTTACGTGGTGGGGGGGATTGTGGGCGGCCATGGTCCCCACGCAACGGCCGTTCCCTGGTTTGACGCCTTCAATCCCGAGACGGGCGAGTGGACGGCCCTCCGCGATCGGCCGGCTCCGCACGCCCGCGATCACTTCCAGGCGACGGTGGTGAACGATAAGCTCTTCGCGATCGGAGGGCGGAACAGCGGCGTTGAGGGATTCATCGACAGCACCCTCTCGGCCGTTGACGTCTACGACTTCGAGACGGAGGAATGGAGCACCTGGGAAGATGCGCCGCTCTCGACGGAACGGGCGGGCTGCACCGTTGTGGGGCGAGGGGAGGAGGTCATCATCACAGGAGGAGAAGGATTTGGACAGACGTGGGGACAGACGGAGGCCCTCGACGTGAACACGCGGGAGTGGCGTTCGCTCGGATCCCTGAACCAGCCCCGACACGGCACACAGATGTTTCTGTATCGAGATCAGCTCTACATCGCCGCCGGGTCCGGCGATCAAGGGGGTGGGCCCGAGCTTACGAGCATGGAGACCTACGCGTTTGAATGACGAGTTCCGAAAAGGACGATCGGGACGTGCCTCTGCCGGCCAAGACGGCTAGTTGTACGTGCACCGGGACGGATCAGCGGACACGTAATAGGATTTGTAATTGGCGGCGTCCGGATCGGTGCAGCCCCGCAGATTCAGCACCTCAACGGTGCGAAACTGAATGGGATGACTTTCACTCTGGAGCGCGATGTGTCCGGATGTGAGCATCGTTCCGTCTTGCTTCACGGACGGGTCCGCGTGGGCGACCGAACCGCCCCCGATCTGCGGCTCGGTGTATTCCAGCACGGGGGTTCCGTTCACGTGGTGCTTCACGAGCGAGTCGCCGAGAACGCGTGCTTCGACGCGGACCCACTCGTTTCCCGGGTAGGTGTCGGAGCTTGAGTCGATGCAATGCGTAGTGGTGAGCGTGTCGGCCATGACCACGTGGGTTCCGGGCGTGCACAGGTTGGCCGTGGGACGTTCGTCCTGGTCTGCACTTCCGAGGAGCTGGACCTCGATCGAAATCGGGAAGTCCTGGTTCCGCGTCATCGTCTCGGCGGACTGCGAGTGAAGCATGATGCCACTGTTTTCGGTGGCCCAGTCGGGACCGCCGGGGGCCTGGTCTCCCACGAACCGGTACTCAGCCGCCACCACGTAGTGGGAGAAGCTGGTGTCGGAGACGAGGTGCCCAAACTGGCGGTCAAACCCGTCGTACGCCTCGTACCCGACGGTAAGCAGTCCATCCTCCACGCGAAACGTGTTTCCCATATTTTTGCCGGGGGGCTGACCGGTAATCTTGGGGGTCCAGCCGTCCAGAGTTTTTCCGTTGAAGAGGGGCGCCCACTCTTTTTCCTCCGCTTCCTCGGGTGCCGACCTCGTGTTGGTGGGGCCACAGGCAACGAGGGACGCGAAAAAAACGAGCCCAGCGACGACCCAGAGAATGTGAGAATACGAGTTCGGCCGTTGCATGGCGAAGGAGGGCGTGAATATGACGGCTCAGCGAGACCGAGTCGCGTCGGGGAAGTTATCCCACCGACTCGGCGTATTTTTGGTGGAAGCGAATGATGGCCTGGATGCCCTGCTGAAAACGGTCGAGTCCAAACGACTCGTTGGGCGAGTGAATGGCATCGGCATCGAGGCCAAAGCCCATGAGCACGCTGTCGAGGTCCAGGTACTGCTGGAAGTCGGCCACGACGGGAATGGTGCCGCCGTTGCGCACGAACACGGGTTCGGTGCCGCGAACGTTGTGCATTGCCTCTTTTGCCGCCTGCATAGGCGGGATCGACGGGTCGACGAGCACTGGGTCGCCGCCGTGCAGCCGCCGCATTGAGAACGTCATGGTGTCGGGCACCTCGGCCTCGAGGTGGGCCTCGAGCTTGTCGTAAATGTCGGACACCGATTGGTCGGGCACGAGGCGCATCGAGAGCTTGGCATGGGCCTTCGAGGGGAGCACCGTCTTGGCGCCCTCGCCGGTGTAGCCGCCCCAGAGGCCGTTCACGTCGAGCGTAGGCCGGGCGGAGAGGCATTCGAGCGTCGTGTAGTTCCCCTCCGTCCGCACGTCGTGAACGCCGATGGCGTCCATCCAGGCCTCCTCATCGAACGGAAGCGCAGCGTACGTTTCACGCTCGGCTTCGATCAGGTCGTGGACGTCGTCGTAGAAGCCAGGAATTGCGATACGGTGGTCCTCGTCGTGGAGCCCGGCGAGGAGGCGGCTGAGCGCGTTGGCGGGGTTGTCCACGGCCCCGCCGTAGTTGCCGGAGTGCAGGTCGCGGTTCGGCCCCTGGAGGGTGATCTCCGCGTAGGCCAGACCGCGGAGGCCATACGTGATGGACGGCGTCTCCTCGGAAAACATCGCCGTGTCGGAGATGAGCACGACGTCGCCGTCGAGCCGACGGCCGTTCGACTTGATGTAGGATTCAATGGCCATCGATCCGGTTTCTTCCTCGCCCTCAATGATGTACTTGAGGTTGACCGGTAGTTCGCCCTCTGCCGAGAGGTACGCTTCGGCGGCCTTTACGTGCATGAACATCTGGCCTTTGTCGTCGCACGCGCCCCGGGCGTAGATCGACCCATTGCGGCGCACGGGCTCAAACGGATCAGTGTCCCATTCCTCCAGCGGATCGGGGGGCTGTACGTCGTAGTGGCCGTAGACGACCACGGTGGGCTTGGCCGGGTCGGTAATGTGCTCGCTGTAGACCAGGGGATGCCCTTCGGTTTCGATGATCTCGGTGTGGCCCATCCCGATGTCGTCGAAGCGGTCGGTGAGCCACTCTGCGGCGCGCTGCACCTCGTCGGCGTAGGCCGAATCGGTGCTGACCGACGGGATGCGGAGCAACTCTTTCAGTTCGTCGACGAACCGATCGGAATGCGTCTCGGCGTAGGAGAGAGCGGGGTCCATTGGCAACGAAGAATTGCGAGGGGCGAAGGGCGAATATAGGGGACCGGGTTTCGTTTCACGAATCACGAGCCCCTGATTGGGGCTCACTGTTGGGAGGGCAGCAGTCTCTGGTGAACGCAGAACTCCCCATTCAGGCCGGTTTGTGGGCGTGTAGGAGGAGGCGGGGGCTTTCCGGAGTGTAGTCCCCCCCGTCGTAGTCCCCAAACAGGTTGACTGGTCTCAGTCCAACAGCGGCGTACATCTCCTTCAGGTCGTCAAGGGTGTAGAGACGAACGCTCTCGTGAAAGGTCTCGGTGCCCTCATCGTGTTCGATGGTAATCTCCTTGTTCACGCGGCCGTCCTCCATCCAGCGGTCTTGGTGGATGGTAAGTCCATTCTCAGTGACGCGGCGGGAGGAACCGAGGGAATCGGCCACCAGTGGGGCGTTGAGGTAGTCCTGCAGGAACCAGCCCTCAGGTCGGAGGGCGGAGGCCATGGCCCGAAGCGCACGCTGGTTTTCGGTGTCGTCCTCGAAGTAGCCGAACGAGGTAAACAGGTTGACGACGCCGTCGGCACAGTCGTGGCAGGCGGGGATCCGCATGTCTCTCACAGTGAAGAAGGTGTTCGCCTCAAGTCCTCCGGCTGCTGCCTCCGTGCGCGCCTCCGCAATGGCCTCTTCGGACAGGTCGATGCCCGTGACGCGGTATCCGCGGCGGGCCAGGATGCGAGCGTGCCGGCCCCGACCACAGGCGACGTCTACGATGTGGGCGTTGGGGACGGGATCGATTTCACGTTCGATGAGATTCACGAGCCGTTTGGCATCCTCCTCGTCCCGGTGGTTGTAGACGACCGCGTAGGCGTCGCTCCAGAACCAGTCTTCATACCAAGACATCGTTACGCATGGGAGCGTAGGAGAAAGAGAGTGAAGAGGAGTTATTTGTCCTCTTCAGCCATCTCCTCAAACGGAGCGATGACCTCCTCCACCGGGCGTGCGTTCGGGTACCAGCTTACGATCTTGCGGACGACCTCGTCGAGCAGGGCGTCGGGACAGGAGGCCCCGGAGGTCAGCAGGATGTCGATCGGCGTGTCGGTGGCCGGGAACCAGTTCTCGGTGGTCACTTCTTCCTGGTCGTGCACGTTGAAGTGGTGGATTTGCGACGGCGCGTCGAACTCGCCGGCGTCCCGAAT
>CAYRPX010000232.1:0-5109 GCA_964426195.1 uncultured Salinivenus sp. | reverse complement strand
AATCCCCCTCGAAGCGCGGGGGGATCCGGCTTTGTCAATTGATGCGATTGCCGTGCGTCGTCCGGTTTCGGCCTCACAGCCAACTGTGGGCTCGGTACCAGCGAATCGTTTCGGCAACGCCTTCCTCCAGAGAAATAGAGGGACGATAGTCAAAATCGCGCTTTGCCTTTTCGATGGAACAGGCAGTACAGGCGTATCGAATCTCGCGGGCCTTATCGCGATTGAAGGGCGGATGGGTGCCCGTGAGTCGGCCCCACGCTTCCGACACAGCACCTGCGGCGCCGAGAAGAGGGCCCGGTACCGGGAGGGGAAGAGCCCAGGTATCGAGCGCGGCCGTTGCCGCCCGCTTCACCTCGTACCACGAGTACAGCTGGTCGCTTCCGAGATGGTAGGTCTCTCCACTGGCCACCGGATGCCGACACGCGTCGACCATTCCGACTACGAGGTCTCGCACGTGAGCGAGACTGAGGGTCGGTTCTGCTCCGCCTCCCAAAACGGGACACACGTGCCGATTCACGGCCTGGAAAAAATCGAGAATATCGCGATCGCGGGGGCCGTAAACGGCCGGGGGACGGACGATGGTAATGGGCAAGGCTTCCGCGAAGGATTCGGTCATTTCGTGTCGTTCGTGCAGGGCCTCTTCCAGTTGGGCCTTGCTCCGGCCATACATGCTCACGGGGCGGAGCGGGACGTCTTCTGTCGCCACCTCCTGCTCGCATCGGCCCACCGCAGCGAGGCTGCTTGTTACTAGGATGCGATCGAGGTCTGGGGCGGCGTGCTTGATGGCCCCCATGAGATTAAGGGTCGCCTGCACGTTTGCCTCGTAGAAGGCCTCCTCCGTTGGGGCTCGCGTGCGACCAGCCACGTGATAGACCTCATCCACCCTGTCGAGCGTCTCCCACAGCACCTCCACGTTCGACAGGTCACCGTGAACGTAGGTTACGTCCAGGTCCGCCAGCCACTTCGGCTCAGACCGGACGAGACACCGCACCTCCTCAACCTCTCGTCGCAGGAGTTCTTCAACGAGGTGGCTCCCAACGAAGCCGGTGCCGCCGGTTACGAAGACTGTTTTTCCCACATTCGAAGGGATCAGTTACGGAGAAAGTGAGGGTCGGGAGGCGAAGGAATAGGGGAGCGAGGAGAGGAAACGGAAATTGCATCAAAGCACCCCCCTCGCGCCAAACTTGATTTGGAGCCCATAACGCGACCGATTGGGCTTCCTCCTTCGGAGATATGGGCTCTGAATCTAGTTCAGAACGACAAACTGGAATGCCTTTATCAACACATGATCCCGAAAATGGACATCTGAGGATTTTCCACGAAGGACAGATGATTGATGCGATTACCCTTGGGGTGGGAAAACGTTAGGGACATTGTGAATGCAGGAGCTCGTGTATCTTTTTCGACATACGATTACTTTCATCTCGCAATGAACGAAGAGTCGTGGTCCAGATCAACGCCTTTCGCGAGTTGGACGTGTATCAACTCGCACTGCGACCTGCCTAGTGCAGTGTCAAGCGTAAATGTTGGTTTAGCGTCGACACGATCTCAACCCCCAGGGCAAGTCGTTTCGAGCGAAGTCGAGAACCCTCCTCGAGACGATCTGTCAGCCCGAGGGAGATTCCTCGACTCCGCTCGGAATGACTGCTGTAAATCGGGGTTTGAGATCGGATCTTGGATATAAAAATCAGGATTGACACTGCACTAGACGATTCTAGAGGAGCCCCTTCAAAGGCCACAGGAAGAGCGATACGGTCTTACTTCTCAGATCCGGCGCTCCTCGAGGGCCGTGGACGCCCAGATCGCGGACGCTTGGGCCCGACGCCGGGCATTCGTTGGGTAACTCACACAGGCCCTTGCGAAACCGAAGGAAACGCAAGCATGGCTCGATCATGCCCATACCCAGGAGTATCTGGATGATCCACAGTATGAATCGCTCGACGAAGTTTGAGATCACGTTTGTGCCGTGATCCGCCGGATGCTCCAACGCGCCGAGCGCTTCTGCAACTCCGAATAGTGTAACCTGTGTTTGCCTCATCCATTGCCCTTCGCCGGTCGCCTCTCGACCTTCTCTGCACGATTTGCGACATTCAGCCCTCACTCGTCAGTCGGGCCACAGTTTCCACGTGCGGCGTGTGTGGAAACATGTCCACCGGCTCTACGGCGTCGACACGGTAGACGTCGCGCAGTCGCTCCAAGTCGCGGGTCACCTCGTAGAGCCGCTCGGCCTGCAGCGTGTTGGTTTGGAAGAAGGCGCTCGGATTAATTTCGAAGCGGTAGTCGCCAATCTCGTCGTAGATGACGCCCGGCCCAAAGACGATTTGCTCTTCGCCCTCCGGGTTCTGTGACTTGCCCGTGTGGTTGGTATGGACGTAGGTCGTTACCTCCGGGAAATCGTCCCGCAGGAAGTCCGCGAAGGCATCGATGCGGTCGTTGGGGGCACCGTAGGTGACGAGGTTTACCATGCAATCGCCAGTGCGCTCGCCGGTGCGGAGGACGAGGTGTCGGAGGAGTCCTTCCTGATTGCGGATGTCCCAGGGCGCCCAGCCCTGCAAGTTGACAAAATCGCGGATCCCGTTCACGAGGCGCGCTGCGCTCTGAGTGGAGGTGACACTCCTGCAGGTCGAGGACCTTGTAAAAGTTGCCGAGCACGTGCAGGCCCAGGGCAAAGTCCGTGTCGAAGTCCTTTCCCGTATCGATCTCGTCGCGCGTCAGCCAGCGGTCTACGCTGAAATCGAAGTCCATCTTGTTCCGGTAGTAGAACCGCTTCGGCGAGCCCAGGGTGGGACGAACGTTTATGTTGTCGAAGTCCGCGTGGCGGTTGAAGGTCTCTGCCACGTGCTGCTGCTTCGCCTCCAACTGCGCCTCGTGGTCCACGTGTTGCCATTTGCATCCCCCGCATGCGTCGGCGTAGCGGCACCAAGGCTCCACGCGCAGTGCGCTCGGCTCTAGGAGCGTGTCGAGCTTGGCCTCTGCGGAGTCCGATCTTGTCTCGTAGACGTACGCATTCACCCGACTCGCCCGGCACGGCGTCCTCCACGAACACGGAGATGCCGTTCACGCGAGCGACTGCCCGTCCATCGTTCGCAAATGTCTCAATGTTGAGCTCAATGCACTCGCCTCGCTCAACGGGAGCCATACTGTTTAGCTGAGTGACCAGTTACGCGCTCATGGATCGATCAACCATAGGGAAGGGGTCTCATACGTTTCTTTTTCCGTTCTCGTCCTGGTCGATGTCTTCCTGACCGAGTCTTTTGACCATCGGGTTGAATCTCCCCCGGTCGTGTCGCACTGGTGCTCGTGGACACTCGTCCAAGAGTCAATGTCCAACCCTCAACACCTCTCCCCGGTCGGACAGGGCATTCGTAAACGCCTCCACGAACGCGTCTACCTCTGAGCAGCGCACGCCGACCGTGAGGGTCGTTACGTCAGTGTACTCGCTGTTCTGCATCTCGGTGTCAAACTCCTCCAACACCTGCTGGGTGGGGGATGTGTCGTCGTAGGAAAAGCGGATCTGGACCGGCGTTCGGACGACCCGTTCTACGACAAGGGTCTGCTCCAGCGCTGCCGACGCGGCGTCGCCGTAGGCTCGCATGAGACCGCCCGTTCCCAGTTCTGTGCCGCCGAAGTAGCGCGTCACCACGACGAGCGTATTCGTGAGGTTTCGAGCGTCGATCTGGCGGAGGATGGGTGGGCCCGCCGTCCCACTCGGTTCTCCGTCGTCATTGTACCGCGCGTCGTCGCCCTCCACGCCGAGACGATACGCACTGCAGTGGTGCGTGGCCTTGGGCTCCCGGTCACGGGTCGTCTGGACGCGGACCCGCACGCCCTCCCGATCGGAAACGGGCATTGCCTCCGCCAGAAAGCGGGACCCGTCCACGACCTGTTCGGCACGGCCGACCTCCTTAAGGGTCCGATACGTGTCGTTCATGGACGATCGAAATTGCTCACCGAACGGATGGACCGCACGAAGCAGCACGGTTCGAGGTTTCATTTCACCACGCCAAGGTGTTGTTAGAAAGTTCTGGCGTGCACTTGATCGTCCTCGCAGAAACCTGATCGTGCTGGGGAGGTCAAGATACGTCCTGGAGATGCCAGAACGCAATCGCAGCGGAGTACCACCAACCGTAATGATGCTGCCAAGCGTCCCCGTGGCGGGCACCTCTCTCCCGAGGCATCGTTTTAAGCCCTTCCACTTTCTGACATGTGATACGTTCGTGATGGCGCGACTGATCTCTTTCCTCTTCGGAGTTGCTCTTCTGCTGGGGGGCTGTGGCTCGTCGTCGGACGAGGGACCTCCGGATTCCCGGAGGCAACCGGAAAATACCACCCCATCCGTTGAGGCCGTTCAGGCCCGCGGTGGAACTTTGCCCCTTGAGGAGCGCATGAGCGGCACCGTGCGGGCACGTAACCAGGTAGCCATCTACTCGGAGCTGAGCGAGCCGGTCGTCGCCGTGGAGGCCCAGACGGGCGACTACGTGGAGGCGGGCGAGGCGCTCGTCCGTCTCCGACGCGAGACCTACGAGCAACAGGTTCGGCAGGCGAAGGCCTCCGTCCGCACCGCCAAGGCCGAGGCCGACGGGGCGAGGGCTCGCCTCCGTGAACTCGAAGCGCAGCTGAAACGGACCGAACGCCTCGCCGAGCAGGACTTCGAGAGCGAGCAGCAGCTCGAATCGCTCCGGGCTCAGGTGGAGCAGGCCGAGGCGAGTTACGAACAGGCGCAGGCACAGGTGGAGCAGGCCCAGGCAACCCTCGACGAACGTGAGACGGCCCTCCAGCAGACTGTCGTGCGTGCCCCCATCAGCGGCTACGTGGGGCAGCGCAACGTAGAGGTGGGACAACGCGTGGATCCCAGCACCCGTCTCTACGTGATGGGCGACCTCGACTCCGTGAAAGTACGCGTGCAGGTGACCGATCGCATGTTCGGGCGCATTCAGCCGGGACAGACGGCGCGCATCCACATCCCACAAAAAGACACGATCCTCACGGCCTCGGTCAACCGCATGTCCCCCTTTTTGAGCGAGGAGTCGTACAGCGCCGAGGCCGAGATTGAAGTCCCCAACGAGAACCGGCTCCTCAATCCCGGGATGTTCGTGGAGGTGGACGTGG
>CAYRPX010000231.1:0-5131 GCA_964426195.1 uncultured Salinivenus sp. | reverse complement strand
GGGCAGGAGCGAGAGCACGGCCATCACCACGCCCCAGAGCGCCGCGGCCTCGATGTCCAAAACCCAAAAGATGAGCCCTCCGAGGACCCCCTGGACGAGGCCGATTACAAGCGTGCCCTTGATGGTGGCGCGGGCCACCTCGGCGAACTTCCGGAACAGACGCCGCTCGCGGGCGTCGCCGAGCGGCAGCACGCCCACAATCTGCTCAAGGAGACGCGATCCGTCTCTTAGAAAGAAAAACAGGAGGTACAACATTAGGAAAAACAGTCCTGTCCCCCGGAGGGCATTCTGCCCGAACGCGACCACATTTGTGGCGAGGAATTGGCTGATGCCCAATGCTGCACTGGAAAGTTGATCCTGGAGGTCCTTCAGGCTTACCCCCAGACGCTCTAGCAGATTGGCCACCGCCGGCAGCATTGCTTGGAGGTCCTGGGCCGTCATGGGAAGGCTCATCTGGCCGTCGGCGAGACGCTGGTAGACCGACGACGCCTCCGCGGCCACGAGCAGCCCGACGAGCAGCAGCGGCACGATGACGATGAGAACGATCGTCGCAATGGTCACCAACGATGCCAGGACTGACTGCTCCCCCAGCCGCCGCTTCCACCATTGAAATGTGGGGTAGAAGAGGGTCGCCAGCACGACCGCCCAGAAGATCGGCTTGAAGAACGGTCCGATCAGCCACAGGAACGCCAGGGTGACCAGCAGAAGAAGCCCAAGAAAGAAGGCGCGCTGCAGACGCTGTTCGGCCATAGAATCACGTCAAAATTCCTGTCCAACTCTGTTTCTACTGTTCATCGAGGTGGTATTGCCCTCTTCTTTTGGTGGAAGGAGACGTCACTGTTCCTTCGTCATTGCATCGACGAGCCGCTGGGCCAGGTCCTCGCGGTTCGAGGAAGCCGGCGTCGGGAAGGTGAGGGACGAGCATGGCTCATTGCTCGTGCTGTCGGTAGGCGCGGCGTCCGTGCTGCATGGACCGGCCCCCGGATCGTATGGTCGTTGTTGGTCGAAACGGGGGCCTGACGGCCGTACGACGCCACATTCGTGAACACCTCCATCAGGCCCTCGGCGACGAGAGAACCGCCATCGCATAGCTCGATGTAGCTCTCGACTGTGGATGCGTCGACGCTAATACGCCCGATGCTCTCGGCGCGGAATAGCGACGGATCGGAGTCTACGGGATGCGGCACCGGGCACGTCCGCTGTTCCCTTGTCGGGCACGCAAGAAGAGGCAGCGTCTCTTGGTCGCGTGTTTTGAGGAGACGGCCCTGAGACACAAGGGCTGTGGTCGACGGTCGATCGGCCACCGCCAGGCATCTTTTCGGCGTGAACTCTCCCGAAAATTGCGGTGGGCATGCGGTACGGTCGGCGCGGGGCGAGCCGCCTTCCTTGCGCCCGTCGGTGGCAACGGCTACGTTAGAATTTGCGAATTGCTCTGGTCTTCGGCACTTCTAACTTCGACTGCCCGGACATGGACCTTTCCCTCGGTTGGACGGCCGTCGCCGCCTTCATCGTCATCAACGCGATGCTGCTCTCGGCGTCGCTGCTGGTGTATGCGGAGCGGCGCGTCTCGGCCTTCATCCAGAACCGCCCGGGCCCCAATCGGGTGGGCCCTCTGGGCATCCTACAGCCGTTTGCCGACGTGCTGAAATTTGTACTGAAGGAGGACGTGCAGCCCGCAGCGGCCCACTCGTTCATCCATTCGATGGCCCCCGTCGTCATGGTCGTCATTGCCATGACCACCGCGGCCCTTATCCCGTTCGCCGAGGGCGTGGTGATTGCGGACCTGAATGTAGGAGTCATCATGTTGTTGGCACTCACCTCCATTAGTGTCTACGGGGTGACGCTGGCCGGCTGGAGCTCGAACAGCAAGTTCTCCCTGCTCGGCGGCCTGCGCTCGGCGGCGCAGATGGTTTCGTACGAGCTGTCAATGGGCCTCGCAGTCATCTCCGTGGTGCTGATTGCCGGTTCGCTCAATTTCATGGCCATTGTGGAAGACCAGAGTGCGGGCTGGGCGCTGCTGGGCTGGAACGTCGTTCGCAATCCCGTCGGGTGCATCATCTTCATCGTCACGGCCTTCGCGGAGACGAACCGCCTCCCCTTCGACCTGCCGGAGGCGGAGGAGGAGCTAGTGGCTGGCTACCACACCGAGTACAGCGGCATGAAATTCGGCATGTTCTTCCTCGCCGAGTGGACGTTCCCGCGCTTCAAGTACAATCAGCTGATGGAGCTGGGGTGGAAGTACCTGCTGCCCATTTCGCTGGCGAACGCGATTCTGATCGCCCTGGGCGTCGTCCTCTTCGGCGCGATCGGACTGTAGGTGGGGTTGGGGAGTTTGGGGCGATAGAACGTTCGCGAGCAGGATTCCACGCCCCCTTCTTCATCCGCCCTGCGCCAGCCGCCAGCCCCCCCACAGTACGCCCGCCACCATCAGCCAATGGAGGTGGTTCCCGATCGGCACCTGATCGGGATTGGTGGGCGTTCCCGGATCGCTGCTCGCCTGCGCCGTCGGTCCGGCCGACGAGGTCCGGGCCTCGCCGCTTTGATCCGCTCTGTCCGGCGCGCCCGACGGCCCCGATTCCGCGGTCTCGCTCATCGGCCGGGGCTGTCCGCTGAGCGCCCGGGCGCGGTGCGCGAGCTGTCTCGACTCGGATCGCCAGGCGGAGCCCCCCTGCCCGTCAGCGCGAGGCGCGGTCCCAGATTCAACCTCGCCGGTCGGCAAGGGCCGGGCCGGAGCGATCGGCGTTCCCGCCGGAACGGCCTCCGGAGACGGTTCCACTCTTGCTCCCTCCCGACGCGGACGCCCCACCCAGGTCCGGCGTGGCCGTCGACCGCCAGTCCGCCGAGAATGGGGCCTCTCCGGTTGAAGACGGGCGGGTGGAGCCCCCGTCGCCGAACAGGGGGGTTCTGGCGCCCGCAATTCGGGAGGCTCGTTCGGTGGAGGTGAGGCCTCCTGTTGGGACCGGCGCGCTCTGTGCAGGACCGGTCTGGATGATCGAGCTCCCTCCGCCGCCGACTCCCTCCAGGGTAGAGGCGAGGTATCCGAGCGGCGCGAGCAAGAGTGCGATTAGGCCTACGACGCCGGCCACGTCGAACCAGACCGAATGGTGATACGGGCTGCGCATGAGTCTCGGGGAGAGGTTATTGAAAGCGTGACAGGAAGAAGACAGCAAAAACGACCCGCTCTTATAGAGAATGAGGCACATTGTCCCAACACCCTGATCCTGAGTTGCACGCAGGGGCCTCCGTGTCGGCGACTTGGCCAAGCCCAAAAAATCTCATCAGTCCCAGGACGACTTCTACCCTCTTCTGTCGGTTCAGGTGTCGGTGACTGCGCCTGAAACTGTGCTCGGAGAGGTAGAGATACAGGTGCCCCTTTGCCAGCCCCCGGAACGTGCGCAGCCAAGGCTTAAATACCGACCACTCGCTCTCGGCGGTGTTGCAATGCGTTCCCTCTTCGCTGATGTAGCGTTCGCTGTGTTTGACCTGGCGATGATCGTAGACCTGATCCAAAAGCCGGTATCCGCTCCAAGTGTCGGTATCCACCGTAGTGCCTTCCTCCACATGAGAAAGGGCCGAGGAAAGGAGGCTTTTCTTTCCCGCCGTGCGGCGCAACTCGAAGACGCGAGGCCCGGTCTCTCCCCGCTCTACCCAGGAGACGACCAGCGGGCGATCAGTCTCGTAGCTGCCCCGTCCCCGCGCGGAAAGCCCCCGTTCAGCTGTCGCTTCGAGGGCCTCACGACCGTTTTCCTGCTCTCTCACTTCTCGTCCCTGGGCCTCCCTTTACGTGCACGTCGTCGGCCTCCACCTCTCCGGTGAGGGCCTTAAGCCACTCCTCACGACGGTCGTAGATCGCCTCCTTGACCTTGTGAGACATGCCCAAGACCGTCTTATAGGTCAGGTCCAGATCCTTGGAAATGTCGTTGATCGAGCGCTTCTTGTCCATCTCCCGGATGAGGTAGACCCAGCGGGAGAGGCTCACGTTCGAGGCTTCCAAGAACGTGTCGGTCGTGTCGGTAAACCATCGCCCGCACTCCTGGCAACAGTAGCGGTGAAAGCAGTTGCGGTGGTTTTTCTGTCGCATCTGAACGTCCGGCGAGCCGCAGTCCGGGCACTTCGGACCCTCGGGCCATCGAAGCTGGCGCCAGGTTTCGGCGCAATCGGCCTCGTCGGGCAAAAACGACTCCTTGTTCAAGGCCATAGCACGTTTGGCACTGAGTTGGGAATTTTGTCTCGTAAAACGTAGCGATTACACTCTGTGCCTGTTTCTACACAAGAGCGAATCCCATACATAAATCCTCGGGCTCATGTTGGATCGAGGGTGTAGTTAGGATCCATCAACATCCGTAGAAACTCACCGGTCACGCTCTTGAGGTTGTGTTCCCACTCGAAGATGGCCACGTATTGGGCCAGATACTTCTTGTGAACTCCGCGAAAGCGGCGCAGGAAATTTCGCAGCCCAGTCCAGATTCCTTCTATCGTGTTGCAGTGGATCTCCTTTAGGCCATCGCCGTCGGCGTCACGAGCCCACTCTCCCTTCGAGTGATTGACCGACCGGCGACTGCGCCCTGTTTTCTCGACCCGGCCGTACGCGCTGGAGCTGTCGGTGTAGAGAATCGCGGCCGGTTCAGTACAGGCTTCAACCTCCGGGGTGATTGTTGTTTGCTGGGTGTCGGTACAGACGATCAGGCAAAGCGCTCCGCTGGTTCGGCCCACCAAGCCGAGCGTTCGCGGACGGTCGTTTTCGTAGGTGCCCCGACCGCGCTGTTTGCTGGCCCTTCGGCGAGGCGGGTCGTCGGGATTAAGATGCCGGATCGGCTTTTTTCCCCCGCACCCGCAGAAATTTCTGCGGAAAACATCTCGTCCGCTTCGACCGCCTGATCCGGCAATCCAGTTCGCCTTCCCTCAGGGCTTGCTTCTGAATTTGGTGGCGGCGACCGAGAAGCGTCGAGTAGTCAAGGTCCAGTTCCTCGGCAAGCTGCAAGGTTGGCACGCCTTGAGCAATCCCCCGAAGCACCATCAGGGTGGCCCAGCAGTCGTAGTGGGTGCCAGACTATACGGTACCGGCAAAAACATTGTAGACTGCCCCGCACTCCCGGCACCGATACTTCACGATCGGGGCGCGAGAACGGTC
>CAYRPX010000230.1:0-5142 GCA_964426195.1 uncultured Salinivenus sp. | reverse complement strand
GGCTGCTTGTCGTCAGTGGTCCAGTACGCGTCGAACGCCATCGCGACGTTTCGGATGAGGAGGCGACCGGTGGGGCGCACGTGGACGGCTTCGGGAGTCAGTGTGACTAGGCCGTCGGCCTCCATCGGCTGCAGGGCCCGGAGGGCGTCATCGAAGGTCGTGTCGAAATCGATCCCGAAGCGCTCCTCGATGGCCGTTTTTTCGAGCCGGAAGTGGCACATCAACTGCATGATGACGTGCCGGCGCAACCGATCGTCGGGCGTCAGACGATAGCCTCGATACGTGCCGAGCCGCTCTTTCTCGATGCGGTCGTAATAGGCGGGCAGGCCCTTCACGTTTTGGGCGTAGGCGCCGTCGAGTTGACTAATGCCGGAGACCCCGAAGGCCACGACTTCGGCTCCGGCGCGTGTCGAATAGCCCTGGAAGTTGCGGTGGAGGTCGCCTCGATCCTGAGCCCGAGCGAGTTCGTCGTCGGGACGGGCAAAGTGATCCATTCCGATGAATCGGTAGCCGCCCCGGTCGGTGAGCTGTTCGAGAGCAGTTTTGAAGAGCTGGAGCTTGTCTTCAGGAGTGGGCAGTGCGTCTTCGTCGATGACGCGCTGATGGGTCTTGATGGACGGAACGTGGGCGTAGCTGTAGGTGGCAATCCGGTCCGGATCGAGCCGGCGCGTCTCGTCGAGCGTGTGGCTAAACCGGTCGAGGGTTTGGTGAGGAAGGCCATAGACAAGGTCAAAGTTGACCCCGTTGAAGTCGTAGTCCCGCGCCCACTGTACGGCCTGCTCCACTTGCTCAATCGGCTGCACCCGGTTAATCGCCTCCTGCACGACCCGATTCACGTCCTGCACCCCGACGCTGATGCGGTTGAAGCCAACCGACGCGGCCGCGGCGATCCGCTCCTCCGTGAGCGTACGAGGATCGGCTTCGAGGCTCACTTCCGCATCGGGGGCAATCCGGAACCGATCTCGGAGATGGGTGCCGAAGTCTCGAATCTGCTCGGGGGTCAAATACGTGGGGGTTCCGCCGCCCCAGTGGATTTGCACAACCGGGCGCGCAGGGTTCAGGTGCTCGGTCATGAGGTCGATCTCCTGCTTCAACGCCGTCAGGTATTCCTCGATTGTCTCCCGGTTCTGCGTCACGTTCATGTGGCACCCACAGTAGTAGCAGAGCGACCGGCAGAACGGAAGATGGAAATACAGCGAGAGAGGAGCATCGACAGAGGCGGCGTCGAGGTCGTCAGAGAGGGCCTCCGGTCCGTACTTCTCCGTGAAGTGCGGCGCCGTCGGGTAGCTGGTGTAGCGCGGCCCGGGCTGGTTGTAACGTCGGATGAGGTCGAGGTCGACGGACACGTCGGATGTCATGAGCACGCGAGGTTGAGGCGCTTAGGGAAAACGCTGTGGACCAAGAAGGCCGATTAAAGAACATATCCGATCGGCGAGACGCATGTCGTGGGGAAACCGTCCGGATGATTTGTAGGACATCCTCCCACAGTTTCGTCGAAGGTCTCGCCTTTCTCGGGTTCCCCTGGAGGTTACGCGAGGGAGCGAGCTCGTGGAAAGAGCACGTTATTCTCCTTGTGGACGTGTTGGTGCACGTCGGTCTCCAGCTCCCGGAGTCCGTCCAGCGCCGCCCGAAACTTGGGGCAGGCCCCTTCCGGGGGTGTGTAGCCGTCGGTGAGCTCGCGGAGCTGTTCCAACATCGTTCCGGCCTCGTCATGCTCCGCCTCCATTTGTTCGAGAGTGGCTTGTTCTAGCGTAGAGCCGTCGGGAAGGACGCGTCCCTCCTCCAGGGTGCGAATGGCAGGGAACACGTACTCTTCCTCATTCCGCATGTGCTCGAAGAGATCGGTCTTCAGGGTGCGGAAGAGGGACTGCATGCGAGTGAGCCATGAGAGCGCGTGTCCGTGAGCGGTCGTGACGTCGGCCAGGAGATCATCCAAACGGGGCAGCTCGCGCCGCAGGTAGTCGTGGTGTGTCGACGTGATGTGGTCGATGAGGTCCCCGAGTGAGGCGTCGGACCAGTCCGTCGGATCCGTTTCGGAAGGAGCCTCCGCGGTCGCGTCGAGCATCCGGACGACGGTGACGGGGTCGAGATCGTTCTTGCGGCAGGCCTCGGCAAGGGAGTGGTCACCACCGCAGCAGTAATCGATGCCGAGACGCTCGAACACACGAGCGCGGGCGGGACGGTCAATCACGAGATCGGCGACGGGAGTGTCTGGGGAAAGCTGAGGCATGGGCACATCGGGGGATTGGGAAGGTCGTGCAGGGCGTAATGCTGTTATCGTAGTACTTTGTCTTCTTTTGTCTACAAACTGAAATTCGAAGGGCCGGCAGATAAATCTAGAGCGCGGCGAGGCGCAGGTCGGCGGTCAGCGTCCGTTCCGACATTTCGGCGAGGGTCATGCTCCGAAACATATTCTCGACTTGTTCGCGCTTTTCACTCCAGTGCTCGTGGAGGGGGCAGGGCTTTTTATCTCCACAACCCGGCAAGCCCAGTACGCACTCTTCGAACAGGTCGGGACCGTCGATGGCCACCACGATGTCGAGGAGTGTGATCTCCTCGGCCGGCTTGGTGAGCGAAACACCTCCGTGGGGCCCGCGCTGGGAGACCAAGAGATCCGCGTCGTTGAGTTGCTGGAAGATTTTCGTCAAGAACGGGAATGAAATGTCGAGTTCGTCGCTGATCGTCCCGATGGGGATGTATCCGTCCCGATCGAGGGACGCGAGGAAGAGCGTCGCCCGGAGGCCGTACTCGCAGCTTTTGGAGAGCATAATCGTGCCAAGTGCAGGTCATTCCGAATCCGGAGGGGGACCGTCGGAGCGCCGTTCGTCGTCTAGGGGCGCTCCATTTTGGACCCGGACATACTAGTTATGACGTCGGTTGTGGTTTCGACTGCCTTTCCGAGGATGGCGGGTGTCGGAATGAATTGATCGGGGAAAAATGAAATTGAGTCCCTGGCTATCGGATCCGCGAAACGGTCCGGGTAAACCGCCGGACCGACATTCCCTCCGCGTCCTGGATGACGACCTGAAATTGGCGCTGTCCCACCACTTCGACGAGGTCGGTCCGCGCGAGAGAAAACGAAAAGGGTGGATCTCTTCTACGAAGCAGTTGCGTCCCCCCCGACTCGACGGTGAGCGATCCCACGCCTGCTGTTTGTTCGAGGTGGCAGGAGACGACCGCCTCTCCACTTTCGGCCTCTGAGCAGACCAGCGTGGGATTGACGTCGGACTGTCCGGCACTAGCCGCCGCCTTGAAGTCGATTTGCATGGCGGAGGGTGGATACAGTCCCAACCACAACACCGCGCCGAAGAAGAGTGTAAGGCTTGTGAGGGTCATGTGGCGACCGAGCGTGTGCAGCCAGCTGTCGCGCGTACGGCGCCGGAGCCACGGAAGGACGTGGGGGACGAGCACGAGGTGTGTGAAGGGGCCGTAGGGTGTAAGCAGGAAGCCGTACGCCATGAAAAAGTAGGGCCAGTGCCAGCTTGGCTCGTAGGAGAGCAGCAGGTTGGCGGACGACCAGCAGAACAGCCCAAATAGGAAGAGCGCACCGCTCTTCAAGAACTGCCAGGCCGGGGTGCTGGCATAGTAGATGCTCTTGATGGTGTGCCAGAGACGAGTGGGGAGCGAGGGCGTGCTCGGAGACCTGGGGGAACCGTTCGATGAGGAGGAGGGCCGAGAGCTGGATTGCTCCGACGAGGACTCGTATCCAGGTGGCAGAACCGCCTTGCGGGTCCCATCGCCCCGCTCCTCGGAGGAAGTCTGCGATGGGCGTGCGTCAGCAGCCGGGGTTGTCGGGGGGGAAGGCGAAGCCATGTTGGGCGGAACGGGATCGCGAGCGGTTGAGATAAGCCGACTCTACCCAATGTGCCAGAGCCGGGACAGCAGGTACCAGTTGAGCACATATGTAGTAGCAAAGACGGCTAGGAAGACGAGCGTCAGCGTGAACGTTCCTCGTACGGAGTACGCGTGCAGGGACGTGTCCTCGTCCTCCACCGGCTCGATTGACGGCACGAGGCCAGATGGATCCGTGGGGCCCCCGAAGAGGAGAGAGCCCACGGCGACCAGGACGAAGAGGGCCCCACCGACGAGCGCCAGGATGGCGGCCACGCCGAAGACCCAGAAGAGCGGCTCGGCCGCGGCGAAGTCGAACTCCGTTCCCGGAATGTCGGTCACCGACGGGTGGCGCCGTGGAATGCCGTACAGAATGCCGAGGTACAGCAGCATCAGGGTCGTGAGCCCCATGGTCCCAGCGTAAAAGTAGGGCTGTAATTGGGCCAGGGGGCGGAGGAACAGTTTGCGCCGAAAGAGCAAGCGGATGACGAAGTAGACGAGGCCCATGAAGGTGATCGTGGTGCCCAGGACCACCGTGCCGTGGAAGTGCCCGACCGTCGCCAGGGTGTTGTGCCACGTCATGTTGAGCTGCATTTGCCCCATGATGACGCCGGTGATGCCGCCGACGAAGCCGAAGAGAATAATGCTAAAAATCACCGACGAGAAGACGGGGTCCTTCCAGGGGGCGGATATCAGCCAGCTAAACAGCCCTTTGCCTTGCCCCCGCTTGCGGCGACCGGCTTCGAGGCCGGCCGGAATGGCGAAGGCGTGGATCATGCTCGCAATGACGGCGCCGTAGACGGCGTACGAGGTGTTCCACTCCTTCCAGACAGTAGCGAGGGCCGGGTCGGCCATGAGGTGGTGCGCCGCGCCCATGTTGATGAAGAAGAGGTACAGAATGAAGGCCGTGCGCGAGACCTTTTCGCTCACGACTTCGGCCCCGCCCACGACGTGGGTCAGGAAGTACCAGACCGTGATCATGGCCACGAGATTAATTTGCTGGCTCCCGTGGCCGATGATCCAGTACATCTGTCGGTACCAGGCGGCATCGATGTGCTCGACGATGCCGACGCGCCACAGGTAGGTGGGCACGTACGTAATGAGGCCCCCCACGAGCGCCTCCAGCGCGATGATGGACGTGATGAATGCTCCGAATGACACGAGTGGCAGGCTTCGATCGGAGTGCTCCATCTTTTCCTGCCAGATCGAGACGAAGAAGGGCAGGGCCGCGATGATCGTCCCCAGAATGAAAACAATGGCCCCCAGGTAAAAGCCGGCCGACGACGGGAGCGGCACGTAGGAGGTGAGAAG
>CAYRPX010000229.1:0-5143 GCA_964426195.1 uncultured Salinivenus sp. | reverse complement strand
AGAATGCTGCCCTGTCACGGCAGAGGTCGCGGGTTCGAGTCCCGTCCGGACCGCTTGGCCCCCGATTCCAAATTGATTTGGGATCGGGGGTTTCGTTGTTTGGGGACTGTACAGCGGCCCGTGTCTGGGAAAACGCCGATCGGGCGATCCCAGGTCTTTCCGTGCCTTGACAGGGAACGGATGGGGCCCAGAGCGAAAGCCCGTTCTGCGAGAGCAGCTTCCCGCTTGGCTTGATTACTTGCCTCTGACGTGCGATGACGGCTCCCTCCTCGGCGCAGTCCTCCGCCTTCATGTCGCGGGCCGGTTGGGGAGGGGCAGGAGCAATGCTTGTCGTTTCGGCACTCGCGGTCGGTGCTGCCCTGTGGAAGCTTCTCGTAATCGGATGGGTCGCCTTTCTCGCAATGGCCGCAGGGGCGTGGCTGGGGGGACGGAAGCATGTCACTGGGTCGGAGGGGCGGGCCCGGCGTGCCCGACGGCTCGCCTGGGGATACGGGCTTGCCAGCGGGGCCATGATCACGAGCACAGGAGCGTTCCTCATTCCCAGCGCAATTCAACATCACGCCTCGGTGGGCGGATTCGGGATCGCCGCGGGCGTACTCCTTGGCTTCGTTCTTCACGCGGCTCAACATGAGCTTGTCCACCTCCCCCTTCCGTTTGACAGTACGACCCTGCAGTTGACCGCCCACGCGCTGGCCGCTGGACTGGTGATTGGAGCCGTTTATGCGACTATGCCGACGCTGGGACCCGCGCTGGGCTTTGCCATTGTCTCCCACAAGGCCCCGGCGGGCTACGCGGCGGCGCGCCGACTTCATCGCTCGGGCCGTGCGGCGTCGGCCCTCTTGGTTCCGGCGGCGGCCGTGGCGATAACGGCAGTTCCCGTTGGCCTCCTCTCGCCGCCCGCAAGCGACGTCGGGCACGCGCTGGTGTTCGGCATTGCCACCGGCATCTTTTTACACGTCGCGCTCGATTTTCTCCCGCGGTGTGAGATTGGTGGCGAAGTCTCGGAGGCTGCCGGCCTGAGTGGCGAGAGTGGTCCTATTGACGACTTCGATACGGAGCACCACCTGCTCGACCGTCTTCGACTCCACGCCGTGACGAGCGCGCTGGTGGGAGGAGGACTCGTCTTCGTCGCGTGGTGGGCCCTCCCCACCTGAACGGACCCCTCGTTCTGGTTCTCTGAGCGATTGATTGACTCTCCGATGCTGAGGGTAGGATCGGCTTGGAGGCAGACCGAGATCTGGGACCTGTTCACGATCGGTCGAGGGAAAAAGAGGGTCTCCGCGGCAGAACGGAGGGACGGATGTGTCAGCGACAAACGAGGGGCAATCCCTCAGTTGTAGTCGGGAGCGAGATTCGTTGACAGACAAATTCCTGCTGCCTATCCTCATACCGGCATTGAAGTCCCCTTCGTACTGCTTAGATCTTTCGATTTTCTCAGTCCCTAATTTCCCCCACTCATGCTTCGTTCCAATCGCCATTTTACCGTGTCTGTTGTCACTCTTTTCGCTGTTCTTCTCCTCGCCGCCTGTGGGGGAGGAGCAGGCGATGGCGTTCAAATTCAGAAGGGTGAGCGGTCGCCCGCCATCGAGGGCGCGACAGCTCGAATAACCGCCCCCGCCGACAGCGCCGTCGTCGATGAGGCCGATGTTGACGTCACCATCGAGGCCGAGAATTTCGAGACGGGCGTCCAAACCGAAACGGAGCGCGCCAACAACATTGCGAACTCCGGCAATGGACAGCACTTTCACGTCATCGTCGATAATGGACCGTACATGGCCAACTACGAGGCCGGGACGCCCTTTGACATTGGCACTCTGGAGCCAGGGCCCCATACGCTCGTCGCGTTCGCCAGCCGATCCTACCACGAGAGCGTGAAGGGGCCTAAGGCGTACGATTTGGTCAACTTTTACGTTGAGGAGGAATCTGGGGCGTTCATGCTCGGCGAAATGGAGCCGGCCATCATTTACAGTCGACCGAAAGGTTCCTACAGTGGTGCGGGCGCCGAAAAGATTATGCTTGACTTCTACCTCCACAATGTGGAGTTGAGCGAGGATGGGTACAAGGCCCGCTACACCATCACGAATGAGGAAGGAAGCAACGTCGCATCGATCACGCTGACGGAGTGGACGCCGGCTTTCGTGACGGGCCTCGAATCTGGCACCTATGAGGTCAATCTCCAACTCGTGGGGAGCGACGGGAACGTCGTGCCGGGGCCATTTAACGACACGACACGGGAAATCAGTGTTCAGCGGTAACCTGATTCCCGATGTCCCTCTCCGATTATGGCTCTTCCTCAACCCTCGTGGTGGCGGATGCTCCTCTCGGGCCTCGGTGGATTCGTCCTGCTCGGGGGCGCTGCCCTTGCGCAACCCACGCCTGGTCCCGCGGCCCGGCCGCAGCCGGGCCTCGACGTGAAAGACTACGATTTCGAACTCACGCTCGCTGACACCACCGACCGAATCGACGGTACGGCCACGGTGCGCCTTCGCGTGATGACCGACACGCTGACGGCCGTGCGGCTCGATCTCATCGGTCCGCAGTCCGCGTCTTCGGAGGAGGGCATGCGGGTCTTATCGGTGTCTGAAGAGGGCACGGCGGTTCCGTATCGACACCGCAATGATCGTCTCTGGATCACCCCGGACGACGGCTTGGGGGGCGGGCAGATACGCACGTTTCGCATCCGCTACAGGGGTGTGCCCGCCGATGGCCTCATTATCGGCACCAATCGGCACGGCGATCGCACGTTTTTCGGCGACAACTGGCCCAATCGGGCCCGCCACTGGCTGCCCGTCGTCGATCATCTGTCCGACAAGGCCACCGTCGACTTCCGCGTACGGACCCCGGCGACGTACGAGGTTGTGAGCAACGGGGCCCTCGTAACCGACTCCATTGTCGGTGATACACGGGTCACGCACTGGCGCTCCGACGTGCCTCTACCGCCCAAAGTGATGGTCATTGGGGGGGCCGACTTTGCGGTTGACACTGCGGGCACGGTCGACGACGTGTCAGTCCAAAGCTGGGTCTACCCCGAGGATCGAGCGGCCGGCTTCAAGGATCTGGAGCAGGCTCCGCCGATCCTCCGGTTCTTTGAGGAGAACCTGGGCCCCTATCCCTACGAGAAGCTGGCCAACGTGCAGTCGACCACGCGCTATGGCGGGATGGAGAACGCAGCGGCCATCTTCTACAGCGAAGAGGCGGTGGCCGACGGGGAGGACGACACTCCTCTGCTCGCCCACGAGATTGCGCACCAGTGGTTTGGCAACACGGTCACGGAGGCGGACTGGCCCCACCTTTGGCTCAGCGAAGGATTTGCTACCTATCTGACGGGGCTCTACCTTGAGCAGGCCCGCGGCGAGCCGGTGTTCACACGATACATGAAGAGGGCCCGCACACAAGCGATTCAGTTTCACGAGCAGAATCCGAACGAGCCGCTGGTGGACACCACCTACAGCGACCCGACCGAACTGCTCAACACAAATCCCTATCAAAAGGGAGCTTGGGTGCTGCATATGCTGCGTCGCGAGGTGGGCACCGGGACGTTCTGGAAGGGCCTGCGGGCCTACTACAACCGGTACCGTCACCAGAATGCGAGTACCCGCGACTTCCGGACTGTGATGGAAGAGGTCTCGGAGGAAGATCTTAGCCGGTTCTTCGACCAGTGGACACGTCGGCCCGGTCATCCAGTTGTTGAGGGCACCTGGCGGTACGATTCGGGGGCGAGCGAGTGCGTCGTGACGCTCCGACAAACGCAGAACGAACCTCCGTTTCACGTTCCGGTTGAGATGGCCTTTGGTGAGGAATCCCGGGACACGACGACACTCGTTTTACGGGCCCGAGAGGAACAAACCCGGGTGGACTGTGCGCAGGCCCCCACGACCGTAACTCTCGATCCCAACACGGAGCTCCTTGCTGAACTGTCAATGACGCGTGAGGAGTGAAAAGGGGACGGCGGAGAGGAGAGGCCTGCGGACGATCAGGGCTTGTACGTCGACTGCTTCCAGGCCGGAGAAATACCACTGTGGAACCGGGTCGTCGGCCGTGTCGAAATCACAGCCGACGGGGCCTACCTAGAGCACGAACAGAAGAACCGACAGATTCCAGTGGGGGCAGTTGCGGCGAGTAACAATGAGGGCTGTAGGGACGTTTCTCGGATAGAACGTGGCTTCAGCCCCTGCATCTGGAAACTACACGTTGTTTCTCATGCCGTCGATGCTCTCCTTCTTTCTCCGCGCTGCCCTGCTCCTTGCTCTTCTGATTGGCCCGGTCCATTCTGCGTCGGCACAGGATCGGGACCGAGTCTCCCGCACCGTTGGTTCCTTTACTGAGGTCGAATTTGAGATTCCTGGTACTCTCCACCTCCGTCAGGGGGAAGAGCAGTCCATCGAAATTGAGGCCCGACCCACCGTCCTCGAGAACGTGGAGACGACAGTTGACGGGGAGGCCCTTAAAATTTCGACCGAGGGAAACTCCGGACTGTTCGACCGGCTGTTAGGAGGCGGCGACCTCGACGTCGGCCAGTTAGACGTATACGTCACTGCGACCCAGATCGAGAGACTCGCCGTGGCCGGCTCGGGGCTCGTTGTGGGGGAAACCCGACTCGAGGCCGAGACGCTTACCTTGAATATGGCTGGCTCAGGCGGGATGGATCTGGAGGTCGACACGAGAGAGGTCGACGTGCACGTGGCGGGCTCGGGGACGAGCACCCTCCGCGGCCAAGTCGAGGTCCTGACCGCCAATATTGCCGGCTCCGGAAACTTCCGGGCGGGAAAGTTGGGGACTCAGACGGCGGATATTCGCATAGCTGGTTCGGGAGACGTCGACCTTCGCGTCACCGATCAACTGTCTGCCCAAATCTTCGGCTCCGGTGACGTGCGGTACCGGGGGAATCCGACGATCGATCAGAATTTGCTTGGCAGTGGCGAGGTCCATTCGATCGAGTAATCCCGTCTACTACGCTGTCAGACGTGCCCCTTCTGATCTTCTGAGCGATGCGTGCATATCACAGGGTGCTGTTATCGATTTGACCTCGTCCCTTTTGCTCGTTTCGCCTCCGAATCATCAATCCAACGATTGCTGTGGACATTGAGACCCGCACCGTCACCATCCCCCGCGAAGAAGACGCCGCCGACGAGCCCGAGCCTGT
>CAYRPX010000228.1:0-5159 GCA_964426195.1 uncultured Salinivenus sp. | reverse complement strand
AAATCGGTAAATCAGACAGATAAGCTCCGGCAACCTAACTGCTACTCCTCACAGATGCGATAGCCCTGGGGGTATTTCGTCCTCACCGGGGGGATCGCCGCGATTCTTCTGTGGGCCTATCCGGAACGACAGGACGCTGTGATTACGACGACGCAGTCGTATCTGGTCGAAATGGCCCTCATTTTCCCGGCCGTTATGCTCCTGATGGGTCTGTTCAACGAATGGATCTCGGACGAAATGGTCGTTCAATATCTCGGTGACCGCTCTGGACTGACCGGCGTCGGTCTCGCTGTTGGTCTGGGGGCGACACCGACGGGTCCCTTGTACGTGGCCTTCCCGATTGCGGCCGATCTTCTGAAGAAGAACGCCCGCGTCGCCAACGTCGTGGTCTTCCTGACTGCCTGGGCCTGCCTTAAACTTTCCCAGGAGCTTGTCGAGATTCAGTTTCTCGGCTGGCGGTTCACGGCCCTCCGACTGGGGCTTACTGCGCTGGTTGCGGTGGGAATGGGGGCCGTCATCGAAGCGGTGCTCCCCGATGATCGGTTCGAGGACTCCGCGCGCTAAGAGACGGAAACGCAGCCGCGTCCTTCTGAGCTACTCGTACGGCCAAAACCCTCGTCTCTGAAGATCGGGCCGAGCGCGTCGCGAAGACGCCTATCTCGCGGGGGCCGGCGTGAAGGCCGGAGCGGAGGCGGTCGTGACCGCAGCCGAGGCGTATGAGGAGGCGCGGAAAAAAGATCGTCCCTCGAGTTAGCCAACCTAGGTTTTAGGGCCGAACTCCGTACAGCCCGATGTCCTCGGCACGGTTGTTCTGAAAGGGCCCCGGCGCGTTGATTGAGGACGCTTAAGTGTACACCTGATGGCCGTCATTAGGCTTTCGCGGATCGACTCGCTCCCGATAGGTGCGGCAGCCGGGGAGGATACGCAGCGTTGCCTATGTGCGGCCTGCCAAGAGGGCCATTTAGAACAAAAAGAAGGCCCCGATCCCTTGAGCAAGTCAAGACCCTTAAGTAGCTGTTCGGAGGAAAAAGGGATCTCTAACCTGCCACACTGACAGCTTTCTGGTTTCAGGTTTCTGAGTTTCAGGTTTCTGACCCCGGATCCCATTCGAACACGAGGAGGCGGTACTTAATCGCCCCGGCCGCAAGGCATTGCTGGAGCGCGTGCCCGCCGATCAGGCCCCGAAAGTAGTCCCACTTCCAGAGCAGAGGCCGAAGAGGGACGACAAGCCACTCAATCAACCGGTCGCGGGGCCGCCCCAGAGCAAGTGCAGAGGTCAGGTCTGCCTGCTTCACGAGCCGAAATCCACACGCGCCCGCCTCTGCTCTCGCCTCTTGGACTGAGCAGAGCCCCCGGGCATGCCATCCGTTCCGGAAGGTGTCGATCCAGGATTCTACCGGCAGGCCCCGATCGGGCCGTTGGGAGGGAGGGACCAGGAAGTCGTCGATCAACACAAGGCGAGCGCCAGGGCGAAGGACCCGGGCCGTTTCTTCGAACACTGCCTGCGTCTGTCGAGCGTGCACGAAGGATTCGATTGCGAAGGCAAGGTCCACGGGCCCGAGGTCGGGAAGGTCGTGGAAGTCGGCCTCGCGAAACGTGTACCTGCGGGACGAGCCCCTGACCTGGCGCAGCGACTGGCGAGCTAAACGTACCTGCGTGTCGCTGAGCGTGACGCCGGTGGCATGAATTGGGCCTTCGAAATGGCCGAGCATGTACTCAACCCCACCCCCCACGCCGCATCCCAGGTCGAGAGCGTGAAACGGTCGTCCGGGCGAGTCGCCCGGGGCGACATGCTTTTCGGTGGGGGCAGTCCGACGGGCGGCCCGGAGCACGAGTTGATAGGGGTAGGCGAAGGCTTCCTCTCGGGTCTCTACCCCTTCCCCCCACACCGGACGGTGAAGAGAGTTCGTCGACCGTCCACCGCCGAGCGTTAGGAAAAGCTGCGTGTTGCGCTCGTAGTAGCGGCGGAGCACGTCGGTGGGCGGTGGAGAGGAGGTTGCCATGCCAGAAGCGGGCCGGAAGGTCTGAAGCGCGGATGACAGGCTCAACCGCTAGAACGCGATTGTTCAACAGTCCGTGTTGCTGCAGGTTTACCAGCTGCCGATTGACCAGCTGCCGATTGACCAGCTGCCGATTGACCAGCTGCCGATCGTCGTCGAAACGCCCGAGTACGTAGGCAGTGATTCCCCCCCTTCCAAGCTCTCATCGGGGGTTGGCTGACTATTCGCGTTCTCGGCCCTTTAGGACCTCGATCATTCCGAAGGCAGAGAAAGAGAGTGCGAAAACTCGCCTCAACTTCGAGCAGCGAGTTGGTAACATACCGTTATCGCGTTGAACAGCTTCAGTCAAAAGTCGATTGAGTCCTCTTTTGGGGGCGGAGGATCCCATATAACCCCCCCAAATACGTTCAGATTTGTCGGATAAAATCGTCATTTGACCTCCGAATTCGAGTACCTGGGCACACCTTGAAAGGGGTGGTTTCTTTCTATTCTATATTCCCTCTCTTCGGTGCCCGAAGGTCCACCTCGTAACGCTCCAGGTACCAGTATCCCTCTGGATGCCGATGGGCAGTTACCCCCCACTCCACACCGCGCCCGTACTCGGGGCCCTCGAAGCATGAGTCGCAATGCGCCGCCGAACCGATATATCGCTCCGGGTTGGACACCGTAGTGACACGTTCGAAGTGCAACCCGTCAGGGGCATACCAGATTGCGTTTCCTTCATCCCCACCGGAGTCGGTCCAGAGTGCTACGCCTTCTCGATGCGGCCACGCCTGCGGGGTGTGACCGTCTTCCGTGACTGGGTTTCCTCCATACTTTTCGTAAGGGCCAAGCGGGTCGTCAGCCCTCGCCAGCCCAATCCGAGTCGTATTCGGCGACTTACCTTTCCCGCGGCCCTTGAAATAGAGCCAGTACTGGCCCTCGCGCGCTAACACCCACGCGTCATCCACCAACTGCTCGTCAAACCGGCCAGACTCTCTACTCGGCGCGAGAATCGGATTACCGTCGAACTTCGTCCAGGGCCCGGCCGGACTCTCCGCCGTAGCAACTCCAATCCGCGTGTGGAATGCGGCTAACCCTAATTCAAATGGCTTTTCTACCGCTGAGTAATAGAGATAATAACGCCCGTCAATCTTCGCGGTAAAAGGTGTCAGCACTCCGTGATCGTCCCACGCCTCCGACGTACTGGGCGCAAGCGCCTGACCTTGCTCCGTCCAGTGCACCCCATCCTCGGAGGTCGCATACCAAATCGATCCGTAATAGGCCCCTTTATCGATGGGTGTGTTCGGCCCCTCCTTCACGCGGGAGTACCAAACGTAGTAGGTATCGCTTACCTCAATCACATTACTGGGGTCTTGTCGACGGACGCCTTTTTCCAACCCGATCCCAGTCAGATCGCTATGCTGGACCTGAGGCGACACGAGTTCTTCAGGCGTTTCACCTTCTGTGTCCTGATTTGCCTTGGAACCGGGTTCTTCCGAGTCGGAGACACACGCGAACAGCAACACCAAAGCGGCTAAGATAAGCGCTCGCAGGGAGGTCCTCTCAGCGCCTACGTCATAGGAGAGCGAAGTCAATGGTTTTGTGTGTCTTGTGCCAGATTCGACAACGATACGAGGCTGCTAACGAGCCGAGGGAGGCTTTCCGAAGCCGGAGCGCACTAATCTGGAGGTAACTCTGGGACTGACGATCGGAGTAGAGCCATGACGCTAGCGTTCTGATGGCACCTCGGCCCGCACCCTAGCATACGAGCCCCCTCTCTAATCAGTAATCAGGATTTTGCGTTACCTTCGAATTGGTTTGAATTTCAGAGAGCGGAATGGGATAGAGGAACTGCTGTTTCCCGGTAATCGGAGGGCTCATGTTGGATCGAGGGTGTAATCGGGATCGACCAACATCTGAAGGAATCTTTCCGTCATCCTCTTGAGGTTGTGTTCCCACTCGTACATTGCCACCTGATGGGCCAAATACTTTTGGTGCACTCCTCGGGAGAGACGCAGGAAATTGCGGAGTCCCGTCCACAACACTCCGTGCAGGTGTGGAGCGGATTTTCATGAAAACATGAAGAAGCGATAGGCCGTAGGGTCGAATTCGTGTCCACGCGAACCGACCCCCACGATCTAAGCCTGGACAACCGCTTCTCGCGCCTGTGGTGACCACTATTTTCCGAAAAATGGCTGACATTTACAATTGTCAGGTCGGCTTTTGGCAGCGCCGGTTTTTACAGGAGCTGCTCAGGGCAGTGTTTGCGCTGCGGGGCCGCGTCAATTTTACGAACCTGGCTCGCTTCATCCGACTTCATGAGCAGACCTTCCGGCGCCCATTTCAAGAAGACGTTTCAATGGGTCTGGTTCAACCTGAAGCCCCCCCTGCATGTCCCCCACTCAATCGGCCGGGAAACGGCCTTGACGCTTTGACGGGCGACAACGATTTTCCTCAAACTGTTTTCCTTCCCTCATCCCCTGTCCGTCGTGCCCACGCGTCAATTTTTCTCGTTTCGTCTCCTGGCCGTACTTTTCGGCGGTGCCGTCGCGACCCTACTTGGCGCCAGCCCCGCTCCCGCCCAGAACACCGATGTCGACTTCGCCGTCGCCGACGTCCTGAGTGCCCCCCTCCCGTCGGAGCTGACCGCGGCGCCGGACGGGGGGCGGGTGGCTTGGGTCCAAAATGCCGAAGGGGTACGCAACGTGTGGGTAGCCAACACGCCCAACGGGGACGGCCGACAGCTCACCGCGCACGAGGCCCACGACGGCCAGCCCATCGGGGACCTCACTTTCACCCCAGACGGGGAGCGACTTCTCTTCGTCCGGGGCGGCGCTCCCAATTCGGCGGGCGTGATCGCCAACCCGACGAGCGACCCGAATGGCCAGACACGGGCCATCTACATCGCTTCCACGGAGAAGGAGACAGCCCAGCCGAGAAAACTGGCTGAAGGATCAACCCCGGTGGTGGCCCCCGCCGGAGATCGAGTGGCCTTCGAGAAGGACGGGGACATCTGGTTCGTTGGGCTCGGCGAGGAGGCGAAGGCGGAGCCTGCCGTCGAGCTGCGGGGCAGCGCCGACGACCTGGACTGGTCGCCAGAGGGTCAGTACCTAGCCTTCGCAAGCAACCGCGAGGAGCACAGCCTAATCGGTCTCTACGACCCGGCGGCCGACACAG
>CAYRPX010000227.1:0-5161 GCA_964426195.1 uncultured Salinivenus sp. | reverse complement strand
CGGTGGTGACGTTATTGGCCTGGCTCGTGGGCTGTCCCAGGAAGCGCTCGTAGTGGCCTAAGTCCAGGTCCGTTTCGGCCCCATCGTTGGTCACGTACACCTCGCCGTGCTCATACGGATTCATGGTTCCGGGGTCGACGTTGATGTACGGGTCGAACTTCTGAATCGTCACGCTGAGCCCCCGGTCTGCAAGCAGGCGACCCAGGGAGGCGCTAAAGATGCCTTTGCCGAGAGAGGAGGTGACGCCGCCGGTAACGAAGATGTACTTGGTCTGCACGGATCGGAGGGGGTTAGAGGGAATGGGAGACGAGGAAGGACGCGGGGGCGGTACATTTGTAAGATAGGACGCCCCGCGGGGCTTTATCAATCAGCGACAGACCCCCTCTCCACTGAATTCACAGACCGATGGGGCATACACGGGGGACCGCCCCCCCCCGATCAACTGCCGTTCGTGTAGTGATTCAGGAAATCCTTCGTAGTCACAATCCCCGCCAGTTCGTTCTGCTCTACGACGGGGAGGGACGAAATGTCGTGGTCGAGCAGCAGGCGAGACGCATCTTTGATCTCGGTGCTGGGGGCCACGGTGATCGGTTCGCTGCGCATCACCTCAGAGGCCGGCTGCGCCAGGGTTTGCACGTCGCGGTGCTCTTCGGTGTAGGTGTCGAGAAAGGGACTGAGCGCCCGGAGCACGTCGCGATCCGAGATAACGCCGAGAAGTTCGTCATTCTCGACGACGAGCAGGTGATGAAACCCGCCTTCTTGGAGGCGCTTGCGAATGTCCATGAGGGCCGTGCCCGGATCAACGGTCACGAGGTCGCGGCTCATGATGCCGTCTACAGTCATGATATGGACAGGGAAAAGTCAGGAAGATTAAGAAAACGCGAGCAGAAAACCGTTCGACCGCTGTGAAAGCAGGGCCGCCCCTCTCGGGGAGGATTCGTCTCGTGAAGCAAGAAGTGTGCAGGACAGCGTGGAGCGACAGCGGGGTCCCACGTCGTGCGCGCCGCCGTGACGAACCGGCGCGCTGGGCCGGTGTTCGGCGAAAACGAGGCGTGGAGGTCCAGTACCCGCAAAGGCGATGTGAACACTCGATGATGCGAGATTGCTTCGCGACCCGTGACGCCCTCCTTCCATCATTCTGTCTCGGATGGGCGGCGCGCCACCATGAAAAGTCCCGTCCCCCGCTCGTTGTCCCGTTCGACGTCGGCCGCATTGAGCAGCAAGCCCACCGGCAGCACCGCAGCGTAGTAGAGGGGCAAGAAAAGAAATGACGCCCACGTCGCCCCTAGCATCTGCATCGGCCACTTGATAAGCCCCCGCCAAGCCGCAGACCCGTACGGCCCATAGGTGTACAGCGCCTTTACCGGTTCCAGCCCCGCCCCGCGCAGCTTGTCGGCGAGCTCGTCCCGCCCATACCCCTCCCGCACGTGCTCCCCAATGAAGCTCTCGTCCCCTTCCTCCTGCACGTCGGAGCCCCCCAGGGTGGAGGGCGTGTTGACGATGACATGCCCGCCGGGCTTCAGCACGCCTTCGAAGTGCTCGAAGACCGTCTCATCCTCGGGAATGTGCTCCATTACGTCCACCGCCAGGATCAGGTCGAACGGCCCCTCCGACTCCAGCGCCGTCAGGTCGTCGATCGCCCACTCGATCTGGTCCGCCTGCGGGGTCTGTTCGGCAAAGCGCCGGGCCCGTTCCAGGTACTCGGTCTTCACGTCGACGGCCCGCACCTGCACGTTGGGGAACGTGCGGGCGACAAAGTAGGCATACTGTCCAAAGCCCGTACCAGCGTCGAGCACCCGAATCGGCCGGTCGTCGGGGAGGGTCCCCACCAGGCGCCGCACCTCCCGCCGCACGTACCACGCCCGGAGGAAGAGCAGGTTGAGGAGGCCGTAGAACAGCCGCTGGAGCAGGGGGTGGCGGCTGGCCCATTGGCCAAGGCGGTCTTTAACCGGATCGTACTTCATGGACGGTGGAACTTGTGAGCGGCCTGGGACGCTCTCGCAGCTCATCAACGGCAGACGAACACAACGGTGCCGCGAGACTACAGACTGTACCCCGAAGTGTCAGATCTGTTCATCGTCGTCATCCTCCGAATCGAATACTGTCTACGCCATGATCCACACCGAAGCGGGCGTCACGATTGAACTGACCCATGGAAACATCGTCAAGCAGCCCGACGTGGAGGCCATCGTGAACGCAGCCAACGCCCAGTTGCGAACGGGCGGCGGCGTGGCGGGCGCCATCCACTCGGCGGCCGGACCGGGCCTCAGCGAAGAGACACGCCCGATGGCGCCGATCCAGCCCGGGGAAGCCGTCATCACCGGGGCGCACGACCTCCCGAATGAGCACGTCATCCACGTGCTCGGGCCTGTCTACGGCCGGGACGAGCCGTCCGACGAGCTGCTTCGCGCCGGATACGAAAACGCTCTGGAGCGGGCTGAAGAGAACGAGGTCGCCTCCGTGGCCTTCCCGGCCATCTCCACCGGCGCGTTTGGCTTTCCGCTGGAGCCGGCCGCCCGCATTGCTGTGGAGACCATGTTGGACGCGGCCCCCACCCTCGACTCGGTCGAGCACATTCGCTTCGTGCTTTTCGACGCGGAAACCTTCGAGGTCCACGAGCAGGCCCTGACGACGCTGCGCGACGAGACAGACGCCTAGACTTTATCGTTCCTCCCATTCCCGTCCCCTTAACGGCCTCCATGCCATCGTCCACCGCCCCCTGGACCGACACGTTCCGGGTTCGGTCCGACGAGGTCACTCCCCGCAGCACCGCCTCGGTGCCCGCCCTGTGCACCTACCTGCAGGACGCCGCCGGCCGCCACGCCGATGCCCTAGGGGTCTCGATGCAGCGCCTCCAGGCCGAAAACCAGGCGTGGGTGCTGTCCCACCTCCACCTCGATCTCGATCGGCCCCTGCGCTGGAATGAAACGGTCACCCTCGAGACGTGGCCGTCGGGGCTGGACGGCCTCTACGCCACACGCGAGTTCATCCTCTCGGTGGATGATGCCACGATTGGGCGAGCCACGAGCCGATGGTTCGTCATCGATACCGAACAGCGGCGGCCCGTCCGCCCGCCCCGGTCGCTCTACACCCTCGAAACCCCAAACCGCTCCCCGGCCCTTCCCCACGAATTCGACGACCTCCACGGGCCGGAGCGCATCGACCACGAGCGGTCCTGGACGGCCCGCTACTACGACCTCGATCTCAACCGGCACGTCAACAGCATCCGGTACCTGGAATGGGCCCTCGGGACCCTCCCCGACTCGATGCTCATGGCGTACCGGTGTACGGGCTTTGCCCTCCAGTTCCAGGCCGAGGCCGCCCTCGGAACGCCCGTGCGCGCCGTTGCCCAGGTCGACGACCACGGGGAGGAACGAACCGTCCGTCACATCCTCTCCCATGCCGACGAAGACCGCCTCCTCGCTGCGGCCCACACCACGTGGCTGCCTCATTCCTAACGCGCGTCCCCGAAACGACCGAAAAGGGAGGAGGAACCTCGGAAGGTACTACTCCACCGACAAGGGGTATTCTTTCGATCGACTCTCCGGGACCTGAAGGTCTTCAGTGATGACACAACGGCGGAAGACACTATCAATGCAAACGATCGAGTCGGGAGCCCCCTGCTCCCGACCCGATCACAACTGGAGAGCGGAAAAGCATCCGCATTGAGAATTGCTCCAGCATCACTCCTCCGGGAGCTCTGTGCCGACGGAATCGGCGAAGGTCTCCATTTGGGCCCGCATCTCCTCCACGAGGTCCGGCCGTTCGTCGGCCCGGTTGAAGCGTTCGTCCGGATCGGTCCGCAGGTCAAAGAGCTGTGTCGAGTCGCCGGCCAGCCGAAGTTTCCAGCGTCCGTCGCGCATGGCTTCGAGTTCGCCGAGAAAGTAATAGTAGCGCTCGCGGGGCGAGGTTTCGGTCTCCCCCCGCAGGAAGGGCATCAGGTTGTGTCCGTCGAGCGGAAGATCGGGCAACTCCGCGTCAGTGGCCTCGATGATCGTCCGGTAGATGTCGGGACTGGCCACCAACTCCTCGGTGTCCACTCCGCTCTCGACGTGGCCGGGCCACCGGATCATTGCCGGCACGCGGGCCCCCCCCTCGTAGGTCGTCGCCTTGGCCCCACGGAGCGGGCCTGGGGAGCCGGCGTGCCACGGCTTGTTGCCCTCCTGCAACATTCGGTCCGGCAGGTTCAACCACGGACCGTTGTCCGAGGCAAAGAAGACGATCGTGTTCTCGGCCATGCCCTGTTCCTCCAATGTCGACAGCACCTGGCCCACGCTCCAGTCGACGGTCTCGATCACGTCTCCGTAGAGTCCCGCATCCGACTGGCCGCGAAACTCCTCGGTCGTGTGAATCGGCAGGTGGGGCATGTTGTAGGCGAGGTAGTAGAAAAAGGGCTGGTCCCCGCCGCTGTGCTCCTCAATGTAGCGCGTCGCCTCCGCGGTGTAGCGGACGGTCAGAGAGTCCTGGTTAATCGGGTGCTCGATCATCTCGGTACCGCGATGCAGCCCCAGCGGAACGTCGGTCTGCACCCAGGGCTTCCGGTAGTCGTTGGAGTAGGGCAGTCCGAACCACGAATCGAATCCGTGGTTGGGCGGGAGAAAACGGTCCTCTGCGTGCCCGAGGTGCCACTTGCCGGCCATGCCGGTGGCGTAGCCCGCCTCCTTCAGAGCCTCCGCGAGAACGAGCTCTTCGTCCGGCATCCCTCCCTCTCCATTGGCGCCTGTCGCCCCACCAAACTCCACGCGCGGCATGTAGCGCCCCGTCAGGAGCTGCGTGCGAGAGGGGACGCACCACGCTCCGGTGACGAACGAGGTAAAGCGGGTGCTCTGATCGGCCAGTTGGTCAATGTTGGGCGTATCGATGGAGGGATTGCCGTAGCTACTGAGGTCGCCGTAGCCCATATCGTCGGCAAAGAGGATTACGACGTTCGGCTGCTCCGGCTCGGGCTCAGAGGTGCATCCAGTGAGGAGAAATCCACCGAGGAGGACCAGAAGCAGAGAAAAAGGCCTAAGGGATCGCATTGGAGGGAAAGAGCGAGTGAATGTGAGTGATAAGTACGAGTGATGAGGGAATTACCAGTGAGCCCGGTGCCGCTTCATCAGCGTCGGCTCGTCCTCGTCGGTGTCCCCGAGTCGGTTTTTGAGTTGGAGCAGCTTGTCCT
>CAYRPX010000226.1:0-5203 GCA_964426195.1 uncultured Salinivenus sp. | reverse complement strand
ACTGCAGAAGCGAGCTCGATATTGTCAAAGCTCCGGCGCACCCCGATGCATGATCGCAGAATCATCGCCGGAACCGTGCAGGACTTTCCCGATGCGCTGGAGACAGGCCCTGAGGCGGTATTGTAAGCCGTGCAGGAGTCCAGTGTGACGCCGATAGTAAACACGCCCGGCGGGGCGAAAAGAGCACCGAGGACCACGACGAGCGCCCGGACGATCCCGAGCTCCGGCGCCATGCGTTTACAACGGAGGACTTTCGGGCCGTGGTCGAGGTGGTCCAGACATAGAGAAGCCCGTCCCCGAGACAGACCATTCCACCGAGATGGACCGCCTTATTCCGAGCTTGACCACTCCGCGATCACGTCTTCCCCAGGCCGCTTGTCTCCATCGGGGCTTTCTCTACTGGTGTCCTCACTGCTGGAATCCTCCCCACTGAAACCTTATTTCCTTGCCTGCTCTCTTCTTTGCTGGTGATTTTTGATTTGCCGTTTGCGGGCCAAGGGTTGTGAGGACGACCATCCTCTGAGCAGTATAAAAATCACACCGGTGCCAACGACCAGAGCAACGGCAACGGCGAACCCAGTCAACATGCTGAGGAAGGGCTCGTGGCGTGGAATCGCCAAGAGAAACAGAAAACGCCTGCCCTGAGCGACAGCTAGGGGGCGAGCCGACTTTCTTTCGATCACCATTCTGTCATTCAAGGTAACGAAATCGGCCCCCAGGAGATCAACAAAGGCACGGTGAAAAACCGGCTCAGTCCGGCGTGGCGTCTTGCGTCCCACAGTCCTCGTATCCTTTTCGCCACGCTTCTGGCCGCTTCCCGCCTTCGAACAGCGACTCTTCCGGGCGTGGCTTCCCCTTTACGCAGGCCCTCCACCCGCGGCGGAAGGCTTCCCGCAAACCGGGATCGTGGTATGGGATCTCCTCTTCGTCAGGCATGGGACCGGCCTCCTACGCAGTCCGGGCAGAAGAGCATCTCTTCGAGCTCGCCCCGCATCCATCCCCGTTCCTGGAGGACAACTTCCGACGCGTTCTTTGAGTTGGGATGCGGATACAGGCCACTGGCGTCCTCGCGGGTGACGGGCGTTTCCCGGTCGCAGTTGGCGCACTCGTAAACGGAGGGGTAGGAGAGACCGGGCATTGGGGTGTGAGTACAGGGGACACGCAACGTACACTTTGACCCGGTGATACCTCTGTCAACCGCCTTAGAACCCGTCGATTAGCCAAAAGAGACAGTAGAGGATGGCCATGTAGAGGACCAAATCCCAAAACCCGAACTTACCGCTGTACTCCCGCCGGTACACCTGTATCCCAGCCCAAACGCCCAAAGCTACGACTCCTAAGAGTATTATCATAGCACCTGCCTGCGGTAGTTGTGGCCCGTTCTTACGGTTTGTTCTTATGGTTTTGTCCGGGCTTCTCGGGCTACAAACCTTCCGCCGACCAGTCACAGATGCACAGAACAACTTCACGTTGGTCCTGTCACCGTGAGTCGTTGGGGCTTACCCTGAGCAGGGCAATCCGTTCGATCTGAGGGCGTCCCAAACGAAGCGTTTGGCCCCACGTGCACGGACTGACCCTGCAACAAAAAACCCGCCCCGAAAGTCGGGACGGGCGCGGTTGCCACGTGTGCGGAGGGCTATCCGTATTCCTCCACAAGTTCGACGTACTTCAGAGCAACCGCCGAGTTGCTGGAGTGCATGGACATGTGGACCGTCTCCCCGTCTTTCACGACGCGGATGCGGGTTTTCACATCGCCGGGGCCACGTGGCCCGTTCGCGACAGCGTAAGCCCTGCTGCCTAGATCGGTGTAGACGAAGCCGTTGCGTCCGAGTTTGTCTTTGACGTCGAATTTCTGCATCGGGGACAAGGCAATCCATTCAATCTGAGCAGGCCACCCGCTCTCGTGAGCGGTACCTAAACAAAAACCCGGCCCCCACCAAGAAGACCGGGCTTAGGCACCTAAGAAGTGATGAGTGGCGCAAAGAGATGTGCTTACAGCAACCTGGATTCTCCCTAACAATACCTGCTCTTTTGGAGCACGGCGTGTGAAATTATTCTCACGCGCACGAACTGACTCCAATCGAGTAGGGAGTGGGGCGGGTTGGAGCCCCTCCCCACGTCCCTCTTACACCACCGGGCATGCGCAGAACGCACCCGGCGGTTCCTCTGGATCGTTGAACCGAAACTCGGCCAAGACTCGGTCGCTCTCCTTCGCTGCAAGCCACTCGTGGCAACCTTTTGACCTCGGAGACAACATACGATTGCCTCCTGCCAAATCGGGGACCTCTCGGTCATTCCTGCCCTCAACGCGGCTTGTACAGGACGGAGAGTCCTGCTTCTTAGTCCAGAGGTTCGGCCCTTCCTCCGACTTATTCGAAGTACTATGGCTTCGGCTGACTTCTCGGAGCACCGGCACTTGCCTGGTGCTCGAGATCTCCCATGGTCAACTCACAACCTGTCCAGGGGTCTCACAAGATTTACCACCCGCGGGTACGGTCGTCGTTGGGCGCCTCCTTCTAATGCAGGATTACCCTCGCGGTAGGCCTATTTACCCTGTTCCTGTTCGTCAAAACCCTTCTCTGCATCTGGCTTCTTTCGGTTCTGCCCTCGCGAGCAGCGCCTTGCCTTCAGCTAATGATTCCTTCGACTCGGCTCATTCGGGACTCTCACCCTAAAGCCTGTGAGTATACATGGCACACATAAAAAAACAGCCAGGCGCTGATGGCCCGGCCGTTCTGGGGGCTCTGTCGTGCTAATCGCCTCTACGTCCAGGGACAGTCACCGCACGACGGTAAGCCGCTGGGTCTCGGTCCCGCCCTCGGCCCGCAGCCAAACGAAGTACAGGCCGCTGGGCAGGCCCGACAGGTCCACCTGTAACTCCTGCCGACCCTGGACCTGACCGTCGCTGACGGTCCGTACCTGACGGCCCAGCACGTCGTAGAGCTCCAGGGACACGTCCTGGCGCTCGGGCACCGCGAACTGGACCGTGGCCTGCTGGCGGGCCGGGTTCGGGAAGGTCTTCCGCAGCTCCAGCCGCTCGACCGTCCGCTCGATCTCTACCGAATTGGTCAGCGTTTCGGTTCCGTCCAGGTTCACCTGCTGCAGGCGGTACTCCAGCCGGTCGGCCGCGAAGGGCAGGTCCCCGTCCTCGAAGCGGTAGCTCTGGGGCTCATGAGTGGTGCCACTCGCCACGTTGCTCTCGACGAAGCCGACTTGCTCCCACGTCCCCGCGTTTTTCGGGTCGTCGGCCTCCACCGGTCGGCGCTGCACCTCGAACCCAGCATTGTTTTCCTCCGAGGCGGTCTGCCAGGTCAGGCGCACGCCGCTTTCAATCGCGGTGCCCTCAAATCCAGCCATCTCGACCGGAAGCGGCTCCGTGTCGCTCGCAAACGCAAACTCGCTAAAACCGTCGACCGTCGCGAAGAGCTCGTCGTCGTTTTGGTCGGACGTGCCCTTGTCGTCGACCTGCGTGTCTAGCTCCGTAAAGCTTCCCACGCCCGGAACCTCTCGGGTCACGATCGTGACCTGCGACGGATCGCCGATCCCCGACAGATTGTCGACCTTGAAACGCACCTCCGTCCCCTCCCCGACCGACAGGTCGCCGCCCGTAATCGAAATCTCGACGCGGAACGGGCTGAGGTTCCTCTGCTGGACGTCGGCCGCCCCGTCGGGTACGCTGTCGAAGCGCTTCACCGACACATCGCCCGAGCCTTCCGTCCCGTCGGAAAAGGCGATTGAGGTGCCCGTGCCCCCGAACTCGACCGGGGCGTCCGGGCCCGTGTCTGAGGCGTCGACCGGCCGTTTCGACTCCGCGGTCGGCTCTTCCGGCTTTTCTCCGTCGGTCGGCTCACCGAACCCGAACCGGTAGCCCGGCGTGCCCTGGAAACTGGCCGAAGATCTCTGGGGAAGGAGGGCCGTCGGCTCCCCGGCGCCGGTGTAATCTCCAATGCCCGACGACACGGTTCGCCGATTGATGACATTCGTCCCGGAGCCCAGCCCGGCGCTCTGATCCGGACCCCGAAGGAGGATCGACGGCTCCAGCTCGCCCTCGCCCGTAGCCTCGTAAACGAGGGCATTTCCTCCACTAAACACTGTTCCCACCATCAGGCGCGGAGCATCGGACTGCGGAGCAGAGGGTACCGAAGTGACTTCTCCAGTATTGACCGTAGCCCGGTCTCCGTCCGTGCTCGGATCCAAGAAGCCGGCAATCGGCACTGAGGTTTCCGGCGCGTCGTCGAAGTTCTCACCGCCTTCGTAGACGAAAAGTGCGTCGATTCCCTCTCCCGTCTCGGAATCCCGGAAGAGGAAGGGTTTCGCGATGAGGTCCGGCTGGCCGTTGCCCGTCACGTTCGCGGTGGCCATTCCCGAGGGGAAGAAGGACAGCTCATCGGACGATCCCTCCGGCTGGGGCTCGATCACCACGTCGGCCGGGTTCTCTCCGCCGCTGTCGAAAGAGGGATCGTCCACGTCCTCCCCGAAGTGGACGTAGATTCCCCCAAAAGCAGACCCTTGTTCGGCGTCAACAAAACGGAATACATCCCCGATCGCAAAGTCGTCGATTCCGTCACCGTTAATGTCGCCAAGGGCCCGCATCTTTCCGCCGACGAAGTCACCCGCTCTCGAATCGCTCCCGTAATCGATTACAACATCGGCGGGCGGAGAGAGCCCCGACTCCAGGAACACGTAGACTTTTTTGGAGGGAACGTCGTCATCGGCAGGAGCCACGGCCAGGTCATCGCTCCCACTGGCATTCGCGTCGCCGATGTTCGCAACTCTAGGCCGAGTCGGCTCCTCCCCGTCAAAAAGCTCCAGGGACTCAAATGACGCGATGGGAGTCGTGCCCTCACCGGCCTCGAAGATTTCTACAAGACCGGGGTCGGTATTCCAACCGACCGCCACGTTCCGCTCGCCGTTTCCGGTGAAGTCGCCCACCGCCACGGAGGGGCTCGATCCCTCTTCCGTCGAGAACGTCAGATCTGGATTCGTGCTCGTCGGGTCGCCAAAGTAAATCTCAACACGGGGTTCGGCAAAGACGAGCGCCACGTCGTCGGTCCCGTCCCCGTTCCAGTCACCGACGTTTTTCGCGACCCGAAAGTCGTTTCCCAGGTAGGCGGCCCTGTCAAACAGGAAGTCCGTCTCCTCGGTCGTGCTTCCGTCCTCGGTGACCTGCACGAGGCGCGTGCCAAACTGTTCTTCCATCGTC
>CAYRPX010000225.1:0-5204 GCA_964426195.1 uncultured Salinivenus sp. | reverse complement strand
TTCCCCCTCACATCGGACATGTCGGGTTTCGGGGGGCAATGTGTCCGGTTTGGGTCCGGTCTGAACCCTATTCCTAAGGGTAACGCTCGGATGATCTGTTCCTCGCACGTTTTCCTCTTCACACCGCTCCTCCTCAATCATGTTGTCTCCGCCGCGCGCAGTCATCGCTCTCATGGTCCTCCTGTTCGGCCTCGTGTCGCCGCTCGGAGTACAGGTCGCTACGGCCCAGCTCCCTCAGCGAGTGATCGTTTCCTCGACTGCAAATGCTCCAACGGCCGTTGACTCGGCGGACATTGACAGCGACGGAGACAAGGATATCCTCGTCGCTTCCGAGGACGATGACAGAATCGCGTGGTATGAGAACCAGATCGGCGAGTCCGGCGCCGACAGCGACGGTTTTGCCCCTCCGAAGACGATTACCACCAGTGCGTCCGAAGCCAAATCGGTCGCCTCGGCAGACCTCGACGGCGACGGGGATCAGGACGTCCTTTCTGCCTCCGCTCTGGACGGCAAGATCGCGTGGTACGAGAACCAGGTTGGGGAGTCCGGTACCGATAGCGACGGCTTCGGGGACCCGCACATCATCACCAATACGGGAGAGGCTCAGTCGGTTGCTGTGGGGGACCTGGACGGGGACGGAGATCGAGATGTCCTTTCTGCCTCCCAGAGCGGTATAAGTAGCGACCCCAAGATCGCGTGGTACGAAAATCAGGTTGGCGAGCCTGGCGCCGATAGCGACGGCTTCGGATCCCAGCAAACCATTACCACCAACGCGGGCGGGGCGCAGTCGGTCACGGCGGCGAATCTGGACGGGGACGACGATCAGGACGTCGTCTTTGCGTCCAGTTTTGAAAGCAAGGTCGCGTGGCACGAAAACCAGATCGACGAGTCCGGCGCCGACAGTGACGGCTTTGGCGACCAACAGACTATCACTACCAATGCGGATAATGTCTCATCGGTTGCGGCGGCGAATCTGGACGAGGACGAGGATCAAGATGTTCTCTCCGCCTCTGAGGATGATGACAAGATTGCGTGGTATGAAAACCAAACCGGCGAGTCCGACGCCGACAGCGACGGCTTTGGGGCCCAGCAGGTCATCACCACCAGTGCGCAGGGGGCGCAGTCGGTCACGGCGGCGGATCTGGACAGCGATGGGGACAAGGACGTGCTGTCTGCCTCCCAGTTTGACGAAAAGGTCGCCTGGTATGAAAACCAGATCGGCGAGTCCAGCGCCGACAGCGACAGCTTTGGCGCTCAGCAGACCATCACCACCAGTGCGTCTTACGCCCAATCGGTCGCCGCAGCGGATCTGGACGGAGATGGGGACAAGGAGGTGCTGTCTGCCTCCAGGCGGGATGACAAGGTCGCCTGGTATGAAAACCAGATCGGCGAGTCCGACGCCGACAGCGACGGCTTCGGCGACCAGCAGACCATTACCACCGGTGCGTCTGACACCGGATCGGTCGCGGCGGCGGATCTGGATGGGGACGGAGACCGCGACGTTCTCTCGGCCTCGCAAGATGACGACAAGGTCGCCTGGTACGAAAACCAGGTCGGCGATGCCGGTGCCGACAGCGACGGATTTGGGGACCAACAGATCATAAGCACGAGTGCGGATGGGCCGCTGTCAGTTACCACGGCGGACCTGGACGGCGATGGGGATCAGGATGTTCTTTCTGCTTCCCCACTTGACGACAGGGTTGCGTGGTACGAAAACCAGCTCGGCGAGACCGGCGCCGACAGCGACGGCTTCGGCGCTCAGCAGACGATTACTACCGATGCGGATCTCCCGGAATCGGTCGCCGCGGCGGATTTGGACGACGATGGAGACATGGATGTCCTCTCCGACGAGGTCGCGTGGTACGAAAACCAGCTTGGCGAGTCCGGTGCCGACAGCGACGGCTTTGGGGACTCGCAGATGATCGCGGACGGGGCCGAATCGGTCGCCACGGCGGAGTTGGACGGGGACGGGGACCAGGACGTTCTCTTCGCATCCGGAGATGAGGTCGCGTGGCTAGAAAACCAGCTCGGCGAGACCGGCGCCGACAGCGACGGCTTTGGAGATCCGAAGACAATCACCACCAGTGCGACTGACGTCCACTCGGTTGCTGCGGCTGATCTGGACGGGGACGAGGACCAAGATGTCCTCTCCGCCTCCCGGGATGATGAGAAGATTGCCTGGTATGCGAACCAGCTTGGCGAGTCCGGTGCCGACAGTGACGGCTTCGGAGACCAGCAGACGATTACTAACAGTGCATCCGTGGCTTATTCGGTCACGGCGGCGGATCTGGATGGGGACGGCGACCGAGATGTCCTCTCCACCACGGGCTTTGACGCCAACCTCGTCTGGTATGAAAATCAGGTCGGAGAGAGCGAGGCCGCCAGTAGCGGCTTCGGGACGGGGCAGACCGTTACCACAAGTGCGGAAGGTCCCAGATCGGTTGCTGCTGCGGATCTGGATGGGGATGGAGACAAAGATGTCCTCTCCGCCTCCAGGGGAGAAGACAAGATCGCATGGTACGTGAATGACGTCTCGAGCGTACGCGGCAGCCAGTCTGCTTCCGTCGCGTCGGGTGGAGAAGTTGACTTCGGAAACACCGGGGCCGACATCAACTTCTCCGGCGTCAGCGGGTCCGGCACCGTTCGTGTGAGCAAGTTCGACAGCAGTCCAGCCAACCCTGGCGGGATCAGTGAAAGTAATGTCAGCTCCTACCGCATCACCATCGAGGCCGACCCCAGTTTGTCGTTCGACGCAAATACTCAAGTTCAGTTCGACGTCAGCACCCTCAGCGGTCTCGACAACGTGACCACCAGCGACGGAGAGGCCGACAACGTCACGATCTATAAGCGATCGACGGAAGGCGCCGGCTCCTTCACCGCGCTGATGACCACGTACGATTCGAACACCGACGAACTGGTCGCGACCACCGGAAGCTTCAGCGAGTTCGTTCTGGCCTCCGACAGTGAGCCGCTGCCGGTCGAGCTGGCAAGCTTCAACGCTCGGGCCGACGACGGCACCGTCCGCCTCTCCTGGCAAACTGCCTCAGAAACGAACAACGCCGGATTTGACGTCCAGCGGCAGGCCGATGGCGCCGAGACCTGGACCGACGTGGGCTTCGTGGAAGGGGCCGGGACGACCACGCAATCTCAGCAGTACCGCTTCTCGGTCGAGGAGGACCTGACGCCGGGCACGCACCGCTTCCGCCTGCGCCAGGTCGACATCGACGGCACGGCGCACCTCTCCGACGTCGTGACGGTCGATCTGCAGATGCAGCAGCCAGTGCGCCTGACGGCCCCGGCCCCGAACCCGGTGCAGAACCGGGCCACCCTCTCCTTCGCCGTGAAGGAGGCGCAGGAGACGACGATCCGCCTCTACAACGTGCTCGGCCAGCGGGTGGCCACCCTCTATCGGGGCACGCCAGCGGCCGAGGAGTCGAAGACGGTAGACCTCTCCGCCTCGGACCTGTCGAGCGGCGTCTACTTCCTGCGGCTGCAGGCCGGCGAGCGCACTGCCACGCAGCGCGTGACGGTAGTCCGGTAGCTTCCTCTGAACCCGAGGCCCCCGTCGGTTCTCTTGTCCACTGCATTTAGCTCGTTCTACAACCCCCCATCCCATAACACTATGATCGATTTTTCTCTCCGGTCTTTCCCGACCCTTCTCCTTCTTCTCATCCTGCCACTTGCTCTCCTGCCTCCCAGCACGGCTCACGCCCAGATTGGGAGCAGCCAAAAGATTAGCAACTCAGCCGGCGGATTCGGGGGCACGCTCCAGGAAAGCGACGCGTTCGGAGAGTCGGTCGCTGACCTCGGGGACTTAAACAGTGACGGAAAAAAGGAGGTGGCCGTCGGGGCACCTGGGGGGCTGAACACCACCGGGACGGTATGGATCCTCTCACTGAACAGCGACGGCACCGTGAGCAGCACCCGGCAGATCAAAGATAGCGACGTGGGGGGCGGGCTTGACAGCGGCGATGATTTCGGGTCCGTTGCGAACGCGGGCGACGTCGACGACGACGGGGTTACGGATCTCGCCGTTGGGGCTCCGCGCGACGGAGGGAGCGACCGGGGCGCGGTCTGGATCCTCTTTTTGAACACCGATGGTTCGGTCTCCGGGCACCAGAAGATCAGTGACACCGCCGGCGACTTTGGCGGGACGCTCGACGACGAGGACTGGTTTGGGTCGGACCTCGCGGGAATCGGCGACCTGGATGGAAACGGGGTTCCGGACCTCGCCGTCGGGGCCCGCCGAGACAACGATGGGGCGGACAACCGGGGAGCGGTCTGGATTCTGTTCCTGGAGAGCGACGGCACGGTGAACAGCCACCAAAAGATTAGCGATACCGCCGGAAACTTCTCGGGAACCTTCGAGGGGGCCCCGGGAATTGAGAGGTTCTCTGTCCCGTCTGCGCTTGGCGACGTGGATGAGGATGGAGTTGCGGATCTTGCCGTCGGGGCTCCTTTCGAGGGTGCCGGGGGCAATAGCCAGGGAGCGGTGTGGATCCTGTTTTTGAATGACGACGGCACGGTGAACAGCCACCAGAAGATCAGCGAGGTCGACGGTGGTTTTGGTGGGACCTTGCAGGATGGCGACGCCTTTGGAGCAGAAACCGCCGCTCCCGACGATCTAAACAACGACGGAATCCCGGATCTGCTCGTTGGGGCCACATTCGATGATGATGGGGGAAGCGATCTCGGAGCACAACGGGGGGCAGTGTGGGTTCTCTATCTCAACGACGATGGAACCGTCGCCAATCACAAAAAAATCAGCGACACGCAGGGCGGATTCGGGGGCACACTCGAGAATGGGGATACCTTCGGAAGCGGGATCTCGCCGCTCGGAGACCTGAACGACGACGGGAATCCCGACCTGGCCGTCGGGGCGCCCCTCGACGAGGACGGCGCCGGTGCAGTCTGGGTGACGTTCGGCGACAACTCGGCGCTGCTTCCCGTGGAACTGGCGTCCTTTGAGGCCCGGCGCACCGGTTCGAAGACCGTAAAGCTGCGCTGGACGACCGCCTCGGAGCAAAACAACGCCGGCTTTGAAATCCAGCACCGGGCGGCGAACACCGACGCCTGGACCGAGGTCGGGTTCGTGGAGGGGGCCGGGACGACCACCGAGGCCCAGCAGTACCGCTATTCCGTCGACACGGACCTCTCGCCGGGCACGCACCGCTTCCGCCTGCGCCAGGTCGACATCGATGGCA
>CAYRPX010000224.1:0-5295 GCA_964426195.1 uncultured Salinivenus sp. | reverse complement strand
ATTAGTCAAACTGGAGTGATGCCCCAAAGCGCCAGTGTCGACCGGCGGCCGGCTCGAAAAAGCGTCCTCCGAAGGCGTTCACGACCACGTCGTTGTAGCGCGCGTCGAACGCATTGTTGAGCGCGACGAAGGGGGTGAGCGTGGCACCGCCTGTCACCGAAACGCCGGGATGACTCATGCGCAGATCGACCGTCGTGTAGCCGTCGAGCGTGGCAGTGTTTTCACTGTCCCCGTACTGCTTTCCGAGGCTCTGTACGGTGGTTGATAGGTGTGCGAGGGACGTACGGAGCGTCATCGTCGCCCCGAGCTGATGGGACGGGACGCCGGGAAGCTGATTGCCGTCGAGGTTTATGGTGTTCTGGGGTTTCTCGATCGTCCCTTCCGTAAACTCGGCATCGACGTACGAGTAACTCGCACGAAGAGAAATGAGATCGGCCGGTTGCCACTGGAGAGAACCTTCCGCTCCGAGCTGCTGGGCGGCACCCTGGTTTCGGTAGTAAGTGGGACCGTCGGGTTTAAGTTCGAACGGAACGAGGACATTGTCGATGTCCTGATAGAACAGCGCAACGTCGTACGAAAAACGCGGGGCACTCCAGGTGCCCGTGACCCCTCCCTCGACTGCCAGGATGTCTTCGGCCTCAAGGTCCTGAAACCCACCCTGACTCCCGGGACGATTACTGAGTTCGGTCGTGGTCGGGGTCTCCAGACCGGTGCTCAGGTTGGCAAAGAGGCGCGCTGTCTCGAAATCGTAGGAGAGACCCACCGACGGGCTGAGGGCGTTGAAGTTTTGTATTCCGTCGTCGTTGGTTGGAGTACGGTCGTCGGCCTCGAACTGGATCCAGTCGTAGCGCAGCCCCGCATTCAACTGTAGGCGGTCGAGGGGGAGCGCGAGACGCCCGAAGGCTGCGGCGTTGTCAACTGTCTCCAACTGGTTGATGCGCACGTCGCTTCTGTCAGGAGTTCCCCCATTGCTCCCAAATTCCTTCCGATCGTCGTGCTGGAGTTTGCCCTCTATTCCCACTCCCCAACGGACTCGCGGAGTCTCGTCTTCGAGCGTCAACCGGAGTCCGCCGGCACGGCGGTTTAGATCGATGACGTTAAAGGGGATCGGATTCTGTAGGTCGCGCACAACGCCGTACGCAGTTGCGTTGAGCGTTCCGAGGCCTAGATTCTCGTAGTACGTAGCGCCAACCTGGCCCTGCTGTACATCTTTCCCAACATCGAAGTCGAGAATCGTCGGGCGGGCCTGCTCGGGGTCTTGCTGGGCGGACTCGCGACCGAGGGAGCCCGGGGAGTTGGCCCGGGGCATGTGCTGGAGGGCCCCAATTACGCGGACGCCCCGGTCCGTTCCCAGATCGAAATCGCTCGTAAAGCCGGTGCGGAAGAGACGGGTGTCACTGTGCTGGCGGAATCCCTCCTGCGAGAGGTACGAGGCGTAGGCGCTCACCTGGTGCGGGCCGAGGTCGGGCGTCACCTGTACGTCGGTTTTGGACAGGCCGTAGGAGCCGACGGTTTGCTTCAGCCGTGCGGTATGTTCAGTGGACTGCGAGGGCTGCGTCGAAAGGGAGAGCACCCCTCCGCTCGCGTTTCCCCAGAAGGTAGAGGCCGGTCCCCGAATGACTTCGAGAGAGCGGACGAACGACGGATCGATGATGTGCACGACGGATTGGCCGTCCGCCGTGGTGAGGGGAATCCCGTTCAGAATCATCTGGATGCCACGGACGCCAAACTGTGCGCGCCACCCGAGACCCCGGACCGTAATGCGGTCGCCCAGGGCAAAGTGGGTTCGGCTTTGCACAGAGAGTCCTGGGAGGCCCGTCGTGATCTCCTCCAGTGAGAGCGACGGCGTGCTGTTTAGGTCCAGATCGGTGCGAGTGCGAACGGAGGCCGAGAATGAGGCAGCCTCGTTTGCAATTCGGAATGGCGTGGCCGTCACCTCCACGGGAGCCATTTCTACTTGCATGGCGATGGAGGTGTCAGGGGGCGACTGCCCCAAAACAGGCTTGAGACCACTGCCGAGCACCAACACCAAAAAAAGAGCCACGCTGGCGAGTGTCCTCACGAGTAGACGTAGTAATCTGCGAGGGGAAGCAGTCATGGGGAGGGGGAAAGAGAGATCGAGAATGGAGTCAACTGGTGTGTGAGGAGAGCGGCCGAAAGTCATCGTATTTAGGCTTGTAACCAGCTTTGATGCAACTTATTACGGGCTATGATAGTGGCGCTTTCCGGATGCCTATCGGGGGTAGATACACAGGTCGAATCAAGGGCCCGGATTCTTGCAGCAAGCCGAGAATTTCGGCTCAGGGTCGGCGGGGGGAGTTTCCGGAAGTCTAAACTGTCACCATCCAATGCGGGACGTCGTAGAGTCGCGCCCCTCGACCGTTGGTTTTTCAGCCACTGGGGTAGAAGAAGTCTCGTCCAGGTGCTGAATCTGGACGCCGGTGTAGTAAAACGAAAGAATTTCGCGGTAGCTCTTGCCTTGCTCGGCCATCGCGTGGGCCCCCCACTGGTTGAGTCCTACCCCGTGCCCGTGTCCATGGCCCTCGAACACGTATTCCGAGCCGTCCCGATGAGCGTCGAACCACGTACTTTTCAGCGTCACACCGTCGACCCTTTCGTTGACGATCGATCGGAAGGCGCTTGCTTCAATCTCCGCCTTCATATCGCCCGACAGGAGAATCTCGATGCCCTTCAGGCGCCCGTCCGACGACCGATCGCCAAGAAGGAACCCCTCCACGGACGCCCCCTGGTGGAGAGAGAGGGCCTGGAGGAGGGCTTGGCGGTTGATTCTCGTGGTCCAGCGGTGTTTGGGCGACGAGCGATCATAAGGATCTTTCTTACCCCGGAGGTAAGGAATCGGATCCCGCCCCGTCCACACGTCCTCGTTGTTGGCCGTATGGCCCCCGCTGGACGAGAAGTAGACAGCCTGGATCGGGGCTCCGTCGTACGTCAAAAACTCGCCACTGGTCTTCTGAGCCGCTCTCCGCGCTCTCTTCGTGACGACATCGAAGCCGTGGTACACCTGCGAGGCGGTCCCGTCCACGTGATCGTACTGGCCATCGAAGTGTTTGGTAGAAAAAAGGCCATAGGTTCGGGCCACCACCGCCATTGCCCGAGTGCCAGCCCGGTCCTCAAGCCCGTACTCGCCAGCCACGACGCTCGCGACGTAGTCCTGCAACGGCACGCGATTTACGAGTTGAAGGCCCGCTTCGGCCTCGGCGGGACGTAGCTGGAGGCTCCCCGTGTAGCTGCGAGTCGACCCGGAAGCCAGTTCGAGAGTCCAGGCGGTCTCGCCCGACGGCACGAGACGTAAGGAGCGGGCGTACAGTCGAGCGTCTTTTTGCTCGGCGTACACGTCGCTCTGACGCCGCCCGAGGGCGAGGGTGTCGTCGGGGGAAAGCGTGAGGATCGGAGCGCCCCCACTGGGAAGCTGGACCGCGAGCATGCCTTTCTTCGGCGTAAGTCGCGCGGACTCGATGGTCGCTTCGTGGTGCAAGCGGACCCGGATCCAATTCGAGCTGTCTGGACGGGGCTGCGCACCAGCTTCGGTTCCAAGGGCGTGTCCGAGAAAAAGGACCCCAATGAGGACACTCCATCGTACGTCCGGAAAGCAGAGATTCGCCCGGGGCGCCTGGTGAAAATTAAACCAACGCATTTACAGGAAGAGGGCTCCGGTGGATCTTCCAGTTCAGAGATGGACCTCTAGACGTTGAAAATCTCCTACGATTTGAGATGGGGGCCTCGTTCCCCGCGAAAACGCTCTTGACGCAGAACGTCTCGTGAACCCGCATTCCATACTGCCTCCGTTGTGAAACGGCGGTTGGTGCCCTCTCTGAGTTTCGATGTCCGTTGTCACTGTCCACCCCCCTACTGATTATGATCGTTGACACCCACGCCCATCTCTACCTCGATCGATTCGACGATGATCGAGAGGCCACCCTCCAACGAGCCCGGGCTGCCGGAATCCAGGCCATCGTCATGCCCGCCATCGACGTATCTTCGATCCGGCAGGCCGTGGCCCTGTGCGAGGAGCACGACGGCTTGTACGCCATGACAGGCCTCCATCCCTCCGAGACGAATGAGGCCACCGAGGCCGACTTCGAAGCGGTTGTGGAGTGGTGCTCGCACCCAAGTGTGGTGGCGGTGGGGGAGAGCGGGCTCGACTACTACTGGGACCGATCGTTCGACGAGGAGCAAAAGGCTTTCTTCCGGCGTCACATTCGTCTCGCTATTGAGGCCGATTTGCCCCTAGTCATCCACAACCGGGAGGCGACGGAGGACATCCTCGCTATTCTCGAAGAAGAGCACGTGCGGGCCGACGCGCCGGAGCGGATGCGTGGCATTCTCCACTGCTACGTGGACCCGCCCCGGGTGGCCGAACGGGCCTGGAATCTCGGTTTTTTCGTGGGCGTCGGCGGCATCATGACGTTCTCCAACAGTGAGATCGACCAGTACGTGAAGGAGGTGCCGCTGGAGCACATCGTGATCGAGACCGACAGTCCCTACCTGGCGCCGGAACCGCACCGGGGTGACCGCAACGAGCCGGCCTACGTGCGCCATGTGGCCGAGCGGCTTGCGGAGGTGAAGGACGTACCGGTGGAAAGGGTGGAAGAAGTGACGACCCACAATGCACGGGTGATCTATGAGCTCGGATCGTGACCCGTGTCGCGAGGAGCGTCCACGTTATTGTTCGCTCGGTCGGACGTCTTTCGGAAAGCTTGAGTTGGCGTCGCATCCATCCGCACACTGCTTGCGACCCAAAAACAAAACGCCCCGACCGGGCCATTCCGATCGGGGCGTGGTGACGTAGGACGTACGGAATGGGACGATGAGGAGGCCACTCTCGTCCGGCCTCTCACCGACGCTCCGTACGTTGGCGAAGCCGACACTACTCTTCTTCGCCTTCGTCAACAACCTCGTAGTCAGCGTCGTGGACGTCTTCATCGTCGGACTCCGTGGCGCCGTTGCCCGGCCCCGCATCGCCCGTGGGACCTGCACCGGGGCCCGCAGCGCCAGCACCTGCACCGGCCGGGCCCGCTCCCGCAGCAGCGCCTTGCTGCGCCTGTTGCTGCTGGGCGTCGCGGATTTCCTGCCCGGCGGCCGACCAGGCCTCATTCAGGTCTTCGAGCGCGTTTTCGAGCGCGCTGATGTCCTCGTCGGCGCTGGCGGTCTCGAGTTCGTCGTTGAGCGTCTCCAGCGCCTCCTCGAGGTCCGACCGCTTATCCTCGGGGAGCTTGTCGCCATACTCTTCGAGGCCCTGCTCCACGGAGTAGGCCATGGAGTTCGCCTCGTTGA
>CAYRPX010000223.1:0-5301 GCA_964426195.1 uncultured Salinivenus sp. | reverse complement strand
AGAGGATCCGGTCTTCGGTCTTGTGGGGCGGAGAGGGCGGCAGGTCTGCCGGCACCTCGAAGGAAATCGGCACCTTGGTGCCCGTCTCGCCTGCACGCGCCTGGCCCCGCATGTGCTTCTCGTCGCGCCACTTCAGGTCCTTCTTGACGTCCCGGTCGGTAGACCCATCACTGTCTCGCGTCACCTGCACGTAGCGATGATAGCAGGAGAGACGCACGTGGAAGCCCTCCTCGGGCGTCTCCTCCGGCGGCACGCCCGTTCGGAGCCGTGCCCGCAACCGACGCCCCAGCCGGGCCGGCATGGTTTCCATCACGAGCGTGGAGGCGCCGAACTTCCACCGCTGCAGGACTTGTTTCACGGCGAGCCAGCCAACGACCAGTCCCACGGCGGGAAAGAGAAGCACGAAAAGCGCTCCCCATTTTGGCTCAGGAGCCTGCCAGACGGCCTTATAAAGAGCAACCGCGGCCATGGGCCAGGCGACCAGGTTCCAAATCACCGCGAAGAACTTCAGGGACGCCTCGGAGGCGTCTTCCGGTATCTCATTCGATTCCCAGTTTGGGCGCACCGTCCACGGGGCGTCCGCCGGAGGGGAGGGCGGTCCCCTTTCCGGATCTCCCAGAAGGAGTTTTATCAACATTCGGCCGGCTACCACGGTGAAGATGCCCCCGACCAGAAACGGAACCAGCACCTCCGGCGACGTAAGCGAGGTTCCTCCGAGATACGACGTGGCCCCTCGGTACAGGCCGTACCCGCCCGCTGCGAGGAACACCGACTGAAATAACACTCGCGCAATGGTTGACGAGCCCAAGCGGATTGAGATGCCCATTTTTCAGTGGAAAAGCCTGACCCCAGTGGCCTGCGAAAACCCCTTGAAGACGAAAAATTAATTTAGTGGGGTACTGAGTGTTCACCAGGACGTTTCGAAGGGATGTGAATAGTCTCGGGGGGGCGGAAGAACGGCAATGCGCACCCGTCGATTGCGGCGCCGGCCCCGCACGGTCTCGTTCGAGGCCACCGGCTCCGTCGCCCCGTAGCCGACGGCAACGAACTGTGTGGGATCGAGATCGCTGTGCTCGATCAGGTGACGAACGACAGCGGTAGCCCGGGCCGACGAGAGTTCCCAGTTTGACGGAAACTGGTTCTGTAACTTCTCGCTCAGGGGTGTATCATCGGCGTGCCCTTCTACCCGAATTGTCCGTGCGGGATAGACTGCCTGGAGGTGCTCGATTACGGCCTGGAGTTGTTGCGACGCAATAGAGGTCAGGGTGGCCGAGGCGGGTTCGAACAGCGAGTCGGCCGGTAAGACGCGCACGGTTCGTCCTCCATCTCGCAACGTCCGGGCCTCGTAGGTGAGGCGATTCAATCGATCTTGTAAGACGCGCAGGTCGCGGTAGTACTGGCCCGTCTCCACGTCGTCGCGAAGCTGGAGGGAGTCCTCGACCCGACGGAGCCGGGCGCGCAGGATGGCATTCTCGGATTGCAGCGAGTCTAGACGCGACGGAGACGTGGGAGAAGAGGACGTCGAGAGAGAAGAGGTCGGGGTGCAGCCGACTGGGGCAGCGAGACCGACGACGAGGCCGACCAGGAGAACAAATCGGCGCATCGGACGGGAGAGTGAAGCGCGAAACACAACAGACCGAAGGGTTCAGCCTACGAACGGGAAGCAGCCTCCGTTTTCTCAGCCGCCGGGCTCCAGGCCAGAAGTGCGAGCACAGCCCCAAACCCGAGCAGTGCCAGGAGCACGACCGGCACGACCGGCTCGCCAGTGGCGGGCCCCCGAAGGACGCGGGCTTCGGCTCCGTAGGGCCACAGGGCACGCAAGGCTCCGGCAATGAGCCCCACGAGCGCCGCCATCGTCGCATCGTGTCGATGCGTGAGCAGCAGGTCGAGCAGTTTGGCGAAGGTGCCGAGCCCCACAGCGGCCCCCAGGCCAAATGTAAGGACGTACCCCCACTCGAGACCGTTCACAGCTTCGAGCGTCGGGGTGTAGATGCCCAGAGCCTCTAACAGAAACGCCCCACTAACGCCGGGCAGAATCATGGCGCAGATTGCGATCGCCGCGGAGAAGAAGATTCGAAGCACCCCCGGATCGGACACGGCGAGGGCGGGAAGGCCTGTTAAGAAAAAGGCCCCGCCGGCACAGACGAGTCCGATGCCCACTCGCAGTCCCGTCACGCGCTCAATGCGGCGAGCTGGGATAAAGAGCGAGGCAGCCACGAGACCCAAGAAGAGTCCCCGCATGGAGGCGGGATAGGCTGCCATCAGGGACGGAATGACGCTCGCCCCGACGAGAATGGCCACGGCAATGCCCCCAAGCAGAGGAACGAGGAGACGCCAGGGCACCGATTTCCAGTGGGTCTGCGCGGCATCGAGATCGAGCCGCCCCAGTGCCAAGCCAAAGGACACAATCTCACTGAGGGCGCGGACGAGCCGCTCGTAAATGCCCACAATGAGGGCCATGGTGCCTCCACTCACCCCGGGAATCACGTCGGCGCCTCCCATCAACACGCCGTATAGCAGGTATCGAACGAGGACAACCGGCGTAGAGGACATGTAAAGCGACAAGACGGATCAGGAAACGAGTTTCTGCCTCGGGCGGGGCCCTCGGACAAAAGCAAGGGATCGGGACCTACGAGTCGAGGTCGAGTAGCTGCCGAACGCGGTCGTTGTTGTAGAGCTTGGGGTAGGCCTGTCGGAACTCTTCTTTTTTAGCGGGATCAAGCCGAAAGGCTGTCTTGAGGGCCCGAATGCTTTCGTCGGCCCGACCGAGAGCCAGTAGAGCTTTGGCCTGCCGGAAGTACGTGCTGGCACTGTCTGGGTCGAGCGTCAGGGCCTGCCGGTATGCCTCGAGCGCTTCTTCGGGCTGCCGGCTCTCCAGGAGCGTCTCGGCGTATCCAATCCAGGCGTGCTCGTCCGACTCGTCAAGCTGCACTGCGTGCTGGTAGGCTTCTAGGGCCTCGTCGAGCTGGCCCGCCTTGTAGGCACAGTCGGCACGCGCCGTCCAGAATTTAGACACATTCGATTTCAGTTCCACCGCATAGCGGAAGCATTCGAGGGCCTCCTCGTGGCTCTCCTCTGCGTCGAAGCAGCAGCCGAGGCCGTACCACGCCTCCGGATAGCTCGACTCCAGATCGAGGGTTTTCTCATAGTAGGTACGAGCGGCATCGAGGTCCCCTTGCTCCTCGTAGGCAAGGGCAAGATTGTAGTAGGTCGCCGCATCCGGCCCTTCGAGTTCCAACACCCGGTCGTAGCTCTCAATGGCCGCCTCCAGATCTCCCAGATTCGCTTGTGCATTGCCTCGGTTGTAGTACGCCGACGCAAACTCGTCGCGGATTGCGAGGGCCATGTCGTAGCTCGACACCGCCTCTTCAAAGCGCCCCAGGCGGTTGAGCACAATGCCCCGGTTGTACCAAGCATCCTGCGAGTACGGGTCGATGTCAAGGTGATTGTCGTACGCCTCCACGCTCTTTTCATTCTCGCCGAGCCGATCGTAACAGTAGCCCAACTCGTACCACACCTCCGGATGCTCCGGGTACACGTCGACGCACCGCTCGAACGCGTCGACGGCCTCCTCCAACCGCTCGTCCCGCTCCAGGGTCACCCCCAGGTTGAAAAGGGCCTCGCCGTGGAGAGGGTTAATCGAGAGCGCTTCGTGATACGCTTCGAGCGCCTCATCGACCCGGCCCAGGCTATCTAGCGTAATGCCGAGGTTAATCAGGGTCTCCGTGTCAGCCGGATTGATATCCAGGGCCTGCTCGTAGGCCTTCAGGGCCTCCTCCTGACGCCCCAAGCTGTTCAGGAGAATGCCTCGGCGCATCCAGGCGTCGGACGTATACGGATGCAGCTCAATGAGGCGATCGATTACATCAAGGGCTTTCTCCATTTCGCCCTGTTCGAAGTAGTAAGAGGCGATCTCCTCGAGATCGCTAGAGTCAAAATACGAAGACGGATCTTCCTCGTACGCGGCAACGAGATCTTCGAGGGGATCCTCGTGGGCCGAGTCCTCAAAGTCGCCGAAGCCGAAATCGAACGTGTTCATACCACACCAGTACGTGATTGAATAGAACGCACGGGCGTCACCGGGTTGCTATATTGAAGGCCACGGTCGACGTGCCCGTTCCTAATATAATGCCTCTGCGAAAGAACTTGCAAAAACGAGGCCTGTGTGAAGCCGGTCGCTGCAAATTCGGGAGCTCCCTGGACACCGGACCGATCTTCTGGGCGCCATCATGCTTCTTCTTACATTCGAAGGCATCGACGGGAGTGGAAAAAGTACCCAAGCCCGTCTTCTCAATGAGTGCCTGCGAGAAAACGACTACGAGACCCTGCTTGTCCGCGAACCCGGGGGCACCGAGCTGTCCGAGCGCATCCGCTCCCTTCTTCTAGAGCCGGACATAAACGTCCATCCCACGGCAGAGTTGCTTCTGTTCTCGGCGGCGCGCGCTCAGCTCGTGGCCGAGCGCATTCGACCGGCTCTGGACGAGGGGCGCATTGTCATTTGTGATCGGTTCTATGACTCTACCACCGCGTATCAGGGAGCGGGTCGCGGCGTGGCCGATCCGTCCTGGCTTCAGTCGTTCCACCGCCGAGTGACCGACGGCCTCGTGCCCGACCGGACCTTCTTGGTAGAGCTCGATCCTAAGACGGCCCAGGCCCGCCGCGACGATGGGACGACCGAGGGCGACCGGATGGAAGCCGAAGATCAGGACTTCTATTACCGGGTGGCGAAGGCCTACGATGCACTCGCCAAGGAGCACCCCGAGCGCATTCGACGACTCGACGGACACCGACCCATCAACGCTCTTCAAGCTACGATTCGGTCCGACGTCGAAGCACTCCTGAGTGAAGCATCTGGAACCCCCGTCTCCGGCACCGGTTCGTCCGACTCGTGAGCAGCCCCCGGGATTTCGGGGGCGTACCTGCTCGCCCGAGTTCGCCAACCGGCCTCCCCTCGTGCTGTCGAACACACGTCTGCCCCTGGCATGTCGACCCTCCCGCAGCAAAAAATCGACGAGGTGCGCTCTATCTTCCAGGCGTTTCTCAAAAAGCGCAACAAGCGACAGACCCCCGAGCGCTTTGCCGTGCTGGAAGAGATTTACCAGACGGACGACCACGTCGACGCCGACGAGCTGTACGTCCGCCTGAAACGGGACGGAACGGCCGTGAGCCGTGCTACCGTCTATAACACGCTGGAGCTGCTCCTGGAGTGCGACCTGGTGGTGCGGCACCAGTTCGGGAAAAACCAAGCCAAGTACGAGCGGGCCTACAGCTACTGGCAGCACGACCATCTCATCTGCATGG
>CAYRPX010000222.1:0-5312 GCA_964426195.1 uncultured Salinivenus sp. | reverse complement strand
CGCTCTGGAACGACCACGAAGACGGCTTCGAATGGATCTCGTACGACGACCGCGAAAACAGCGTCCTGGCCTACCGGCGCCGGCGGGGCGACCAGTCCCTGATCTTCGTGCTCAACTTCACGCCCGTCGTCCGCGAGAACTACCGCATCGGCGTGCCGGGAGAAGGCCCGTGGCACGAGCAGCTCAACAGCGACAGCGACGCCTACGGCGGCAGCAACGTGGGGAACGCGGGCGCCGTTCACGCCGACCCGATCGACCAGCACGGGCGGCCTCACTCCATCGAACTGACCCTGCCACCGCTCGGGGCGCTCGTTCTCGGGGGCGCCGAGCCCCGTTAACCGTTCTCTGTTCACGGGTCCACTGTTCTCGCCTGTCGGTGGTCCACGGAAGATCTCCCCCTCTCATTTCTATTCGACGGTCGCCCTTCCGTCATTGGGACATAAACACAAGGCATAGCCCACAACCCGGGCTCCTTTGCCTCACAGATTGGCTCTCTCTACACCGTCCGAATTAACCCATCCTCCACACATCGCGGTTGACTCGGGCTAAGACGGGCGATTATTTAAAACTGGTCTAGATAACTAAGGACGGTTCGTCTCATGGATACGATACGCCAGTCCCTCTGCCATCTCCTCACGGTCGCGTTCAGTTTCCTGCTGGTCGGGGGACTCATCTTTATCCTCCCGGCCTGCTCGGATGATCCCATCCTGGGCCCGACGGACGATTCCTCGGACGATGGTGGGGGCAGCTACAGTAGCATCCATCGCTTGTCTCCGCCGTCCCCGGCCACCGATTCGACAGCCCCAGCCGCGGCCTCGACGCTCGACATTACCGACGCCAATCCGGAGCGCTTCTGAAACGCCTCCTGACCTCGCTCCTCAGCAGGAAGAATCTCCCCTTGCAGTACATGCACGCCCCCCTTCGCCTACTCTTCTCCGTTTTATTTGTACTTGGTCTAAATTGTGACGGTACAGCCGCCCAAGACACCGAGACGGGACGCATCGAGGGCCGCGTAGTGACTACAGATGCTGAGGCTCCCGTATCGGACGCAACCGTTGGAATTCTCGGAAGCGACCATCCCAATGGCACGACAACCAGCGTCGATGGTCGTTTCGTACTCGACGATCTTCCCCCAGGTCCGATCAGGCTTCAGATTCGCCACGTCGGCTACCGCCCGACCACTCGGACGGTACAGGTCCAAGCCGGGGAAACCACACGGTTGACCGTCGAGCTGGGGGAGACCGTCGTGGAACTGTCCGGCCTCGAAATCACCGGTGTGAGGCGGAACGGACAGGCAACCCTGCCAGGGGCAGCCTCTCAAATTGACCCCGCCGAACTGGAGCAGATTGCGCCCCTCGGGGCACAGGAGGCCCTCACGTACGTCCCCGGCATTCAGGGCGTGGCCGACGACGGCATGGGCCAGACTCGCATGTCGGTGGGCATCCGTGGATTGCAGCCGCGTCGTACCCAGCGCGTGCTGGTCCTGGAGGATGGGATGCCGATTCAACCGGCCCCCTATGTCTTCTCGCCCCTCTACTACAATCCGCCGATCGAACGGATCGAAAAGGTTGAGGTCATCAAGGGCAGCGCCACGGTCCGCCACGGCCCACAGACCATGGCCGGCGTCATCAACTACGTGACGAGCCGCCCCCAACGGCGCTCCCTCGGCGGCCAGATGAAGGGGACCGGTGGCTCGAATCGGTACGCGAGCACCTTCGCCGAAATCGGCGGCTTTGGGACCGACGCCCTCCGCCCGCAGGTGCAGTTCCTCTTCAAGCGCGGCAACGGATTTCGCGAGAACAACGACTTTATGCAGATCAACGGCACCGCCAAGCTGCGATATCGCGTCGACGAGAACCGCTCCCTTTACTTCAATACCAACGTTGACTACGAGCGGCTGAACGCGACGTACACGGGACTCACCCCGTACACCTTCCGCACCGATCCTGACTTTAACCCAAAGGACGACGACGTCTACCGGATCTTTCGGGGCTCGCTGGGGGCCATCTACAACCGACGGTACAGCGACAACGCGAAGAGCACGACGAAGCTGTACGCCAACGTGTTCGACCGTCCCTGGTGGCGCGAAAACGACGTGTTCGTGCGGGCCTCCGACTACGAAGAAAATGGGGTCGACGCCGATCCGGTGTCGCCCTCGACTCCAGGACCGCTCATCCGCGTCGGGATTAGTGACGTGACGGAAGGCGACAAAATCCAGGGAGGGTACTTCGGCAACGAGCGGACGTTCTACGTGGGGGGCCTGGAGCGCTCTTGGGACATTGAGCACGGGCTCTTCGGTCGGACGGCCAATCTGGAAGCCGGCGGACGGATCCACTGGGAACGGTTCGAAGACAACCGCAAAATCAGCGATGAAGTAGGGGTGCGCGAGGGCATTTTCTTCCGCGGGAGCCCGGACGACCCTACCATCGTGGGGCAGAGCGACATCTATGAGACGACGGCCCTCGCTCTTTATGCAATGGAAAACATTGAACTGGGCGCCCTCCAGCTTTCCCCCGGCGTACGTCTTGAGACCTTCGAGCAGGAGCGAATCGATCGTCTTTCAGACAATCAGTACCGGGACGAGGTGAGCGTCGTCCCGCTGCCGAGTCTCGGGTTCAACCTGGACCTGGGGCAGCACGATCTCGGGCCCCGTGTCGGAGAAGGCCAGTTCAATCTGTTCGGCGGTGTACACCGAGGCTACACGCCCCCCTCCAGTGCCACCTTCAAGATCGTCGGGTTCGACGCCCCCACCGCCTCGGAGGAAGACGACGATGGGTTTGATCTCCGTGCGGAGAAAAGCTGGAATTCGGAACTGGGCGTGCGGGGTCGCACCGAGGCCGGACGCTTCGAAGCCACCGGCTTCTACCTCTACGTCGAGGACCTGGTGGGCGGCCGCACGCGGTTCCAGAAAAATCTGGGCGTGGTGCAGAGCTACGGGCTAGAGTTTGAGGGGACTCTCGACACCGGCGTGTTTGCCGGGCCCCTTCCCATACTCAACGTCTCCTATACCCTGCTGCGTACGGAGGTCGTGGAGGGAACCGTGACCCCGGCCCTCTCCACCGCTCCGGAGGTCGACATCAGCGGGAACGAACTGCCGGCGGCCCCCCCCCACACGGGAGCCGTCGGCCTCTCCAAGACCTTTTCGGAGCTGGGCCTCACCCTTCGCACAGACCTGCGCTATCAGGGGAAGTTCTATACCGATCTCGAAAATTTGGAGAGCACCACCAACCGGGGTGAGCGCGGCCCCGTCCCCGCGCACACTGTGCTCAATGCCAGCGCTTCCTACACGGTCTCCAACGCCCTGCGGGTGCAACTCACCGCAAAGAACGTGACAGATAACGTCTACATCGGCTCGCGCCTCCACTCCAATCCGCGAGACCGAAAGGCCAGCCGGAGCACGGGCATTCTGCCCGGGCCGCGCCGCCAGATCAATCTCTCTTTCGAGTACGACTTCTGATCGCCCTATTCCCCCATGGACCTCGATTCCAGCACAACTTCTCACGACGCTCACCCACAACCGAACATGCATATGCAACGATCTACCCCCTCCCGTCTCGTGTCCCTTCTCGTCCTCGGCCCGCTCCTTGCCGCCGGCCTCATTCTGACCGGGTGCGACAGCAGCGGCTCGATGGACGGTGGCGGAAATGACGGATCCGACGACATTGAAGTGCCCTCCTCGTATACCTTCGACAGCCGATTCGTCGAGGACGAGAGTGCCGTGGCGTATCCGGGCCAAGTGACGCGCAATCTGCTGATCGCCGACCTCAAGTTTCAGACGGACGACCTCGGCGCCTCCGGCGCGTCTCCGACCAGCACCCTGAAACGACGGTACACAGACAACAGCGAAACCCTCGACGACCTCGACATTCTCACGCCGCAAAAGCGAGGCTTTACCCCGGCGGATGGCCAAGAAAATTATGGCGATATCGCGGAAGGAAAGAGCCTCAAGGGCAAAGCGACCTCTCCGTACGCCAGCAACCGCACCCTCATTGCCAGCAGTGCCCTCCCCATCACCGGAAACAGCGACGTGACGGCCGACGCACTCATCGTCGACTACCTGGACCGGATGCAGAGCAACAGCCAGGACGATAGCAAGCTCGGTACGCCTGCCGTCTACACGACCGACGAGGGCGTGAACATGAGCCAGATCGTCAACAAACTGCTGCTGGGCGCCGTGGCTTACTCGCAGGGCACGGACAAGTACCTCGATGACGTGCTCAACACCGACGATTCGCCGAACACCCAGGATGGCGACAGCCCGTACACCACACTGGGGCACGTCTGGGATGAGGCCTACGGGTATTTCGGGGCCCCGCGGGACTACAACGCACCCGGCGTGTTCTACGACGATAGTGGACTGATTGCGAACTCCGATGATCGGAACGGGGACGGCCAGATTGACCTGGAGAGAGAGTTTATGTACACCTGGGCCGACTACGCGGTGGATCGCGGGACGGTGAATGGAATCGGCTTTCATGAGACGGCCTTCCAAGCTTTTCGAGAGGGACGCACGGCCATCATCAACGAGGTCTCCATCGACGAAATCCGCAGTCACCGCGACGACGCCCGCACCGCCTGGGAAAAGGTGGTGGCGGCCAACGTCGTGCACTACATGAACTCGATGAAGGGCGACCTGTCCGGTCTTGACGACAACGACACGATTACGAAGGAGAATGTCGACACCGAAGAGCTCAACGAGCACTGGAGCGAGGCCAAGCCTTTCGCGTGGGCCCTCCAGTACAACCCGGACAAGATGATTTCGGACTCCCAGCTTACAACCATCCACGAAAAGCTGGGGGCCTCTCCGCCGTACGGGGACGTGAAATCGGAAGCCGTAGCGGCCCTGGAAGAGGCAAAGGCCGAGATCCAGAATGCGTACGGATTCCCAGACGCGAATATGGAGGACTGGTAGTCTCTCCTTGCATTGTATCGCGATCTTCGACGTACGACCGCAGCTCGCTTCCCCGTTGGTTGGGGGGAGGGAGCTGTCGGCGTTTGAGTTGGTTTCCTCCAACGTCTTGCTCCGCCTGTGAGTGCTTCCGATGGGCCGAACCAAGTCCCCCAATTACGTCCCGGTCTCGCATGGCTCGGGGAGCGACTGCGGACACAGTGGGGCGCGTGGGGAACGCTGCTCCTCGCCTGCGTGGGGAGCCGCCTCGCCACCACGATCACCTACATCGAGGATCCGGACAGTCTGCGCTTCGCCCTCAGCGTGGCCGACGCGTTCGACGTGGCGGCGCTGCAGCCGCACTTTCCCGGCTACCCGGTCTTCTGGGCTGTCGCGAAGCTGCTGTATCTGCCGACCGGCTCAT
>CAYRPX010000221.1:0-5332 GCA_964426195.1 uncultured Salinivenus sp. | reverse complement strand
TTTGAGTGGGAGCGCGCTCCTGGCTGGGGCCCTCGGGCTGCTGGGCGTGCAGGCGGGCACGTGGACCATTGACGGCGTGCTGTCGGCGGTTGGGTCGCTCTCGACGCCCGTCGCGGTGGTGACGACAAGCCTGCTCCTGCTCGCCGCGATGATTCAGTCGGCCCTCGTGCCGTTTCACCGCTGGCTATTGTCATCCATGACGGCGCCCACTCCCGTCTCGGCCTTCATGCACGCGGGCCTCGTCAACGCGGGCGGGGTGCTTCTCGCCCGGTTCGCGCCCGTCGCGTTTGAAGTTCCGGCGGTCATGCTGGGCATCGTCTTCGTCGGGGGCGTCAGTGCGCTGCTGGGGCAGGCCTGGATGCTGGTGCAGTCCGACGTCAAGCGGCAGCTTGGGGCCTCGACGGTGGCACAGATGGGCTTCATGGTGCTGCAGGGCGGTCTCGGCTTTGTGCCCGCCGCCATCGCGCACCTCCTCCTACACGGCTTCTACAAAGCGTATCTCTTCCTCGCGTCCGGCTCGGTGGTGGAACACACCCAGCTCGAACCGGACGGCCACTCCGGGTCCACGCTCCTCGGCGGCATCGTGACTCTGGCGACCGCGATCGGTGGCGGCGCGCTCTTTGCCACCCTCACCGGCAAGTCGCTGACGGCACTCAACAGTGGCACGTTCCTCACAGTCTTCGTCGCGATTGCCGTGCTGCACGCCACCCGGTCGCTCGTGCGACGGGCATCGCTCACCGCCACGGTGCGCCTGTGGGCCGTACCCGCCGTGCTTCTTCCCGCCATCGGACTGTACGCGGCGGTGTACCAGGGCGTGACGGGGCTCCTCGACACGCTGCCGATGGCCGTAGCCCCCACTGCGCTGACCCCGCTGCATTGGGGACTCCTTGCGGTCTTCGTCCTCGCGTACGTTGCTATCGAGATGGGGGGGCACCGGGCGAGCACGCGGCTCTACGTGACGCTCCTGAATACCTCCCAGCCGGTTCCGACGACCCTCTTGCACAACCGCGAACAGTACAATGCCTATTGATCGCTCTGTTCTCCGAGCCCGCATCGAAAACGCCGCCGACTACGTGGGCCCGCTGTGGCCGCTGCAGACGTTCAACGCGGCCAATCCGCTGGTCGGCTTTGAAGACCAGCCCTTCGACAAGGCGGTGCAGCAGGCCGAGCAGCTCTTTGGGGGGCGGGGCTATCCGGACACGAGCGTGTTTCGGCAGGCGTGGGAACGGGGAGAGATTGCCCCGGACATTCTCACGCGGCGGCTCGCCGAACACGGCATCACGCAGCGTCCGGAGATCCTGCTGGACCGGATGGAAAACGACGAGGGGGAGCGTGGCCCGTCTCCGCCCACCGATCACGCCCTCAACCGCGTCATGGGGAAGTGGCTGTCGGCCTTTCTCGATCAGGGTCAGGCCGACTGGCCGATGCCAAACCGTGAAGAGGGCTTTTTTGCGGCGTGGCGGACGGTGGCGCCGTACGACAGTGCGGTGCCCGACGTCGAAACTCCCTCTGACGTGCCCGCGACTCCGGTGGAGGCGTTCGAAGAGGTGCTGGCGGCCTATCCTGAAGAGCAGTGGGAATCCATCTTCGCTCACCATCTCGCATCCCTGCCCGGCTGGGTCGGGTTCATCAAGTGGCGCGCCCGCCGGGCCAGCACGCCCTGGCAGGACGCCCACCCCATCACCCTGGTCGACTACCTGGCGGTGCGACTCACCCTTGCGCGCTGCCTGGGGGACCCCATCGCTCCCAAACGGGGAGACGAGCTGCCCGTCAACGGCATGGATCGACCGTTCCTTCCTCGCATCTGGCTGCAGGCCTGGGAGGACACCTATCGGTCCCGCCTCCTGGACGACCTCCGCCAGGAGCGGTCCTCCGGGTCGAGCGCACCGGACGGACGACCGGACGCGCAGCTGGTGTTCTGCATCGACACGCGGTCGGAAGTCATTCGGCGTCACGTCGAGGGGCAGGGCGACTACGAAACGCACGGCTACGCCGGGTTTTTTGGCGTCCCCATCCAGTACCAGCCCTACGACTCCGAGGAACGGCTGAAGTCCTGTCCGCCCATCGTCGATCCGAAGCACCGGATTGCCGAGCGGCCCGCCCAGCGGCACCGGGAGCACGCCGAGCGCTACGAGTGGTGGAGTCGGCTGGAGGAGGCCGGGCACAAACTCCTGAAGACCCTCAAGAAAAATGTGGCCGCGGCCTTCGGGTTCGTCGAAGGGAGCGGCGGCTTCTTTGGCGGTGCGATGGCCGCCCGGACGCTCCTGCCGTCCGGGCTCTTCCGTCTCGGACACACTGTGGAAGATCACCTTCCGGGGCCGGAGGCGTTCTGTGAGCCCACCGTCGACCGGGCTCCGGTTGACGCGGATGAGAACGGCGGACTGCCGGTGGGGCTCTCGCACGAGGCCAAGGTGCTCTACGCCGAGGCGGCGTTCCGGCTGATGGGCTGGACCGAGTTTTCGCCGATCGTAGTCTTTACGGGCCATGGCAGTCAGACGCCGAACAATCCCTACAAGTCAAGCCTCGACTGTGGGGCCTGCGCCGGCAATCCGGGCGGGCCGAACGCGCGGGTGCTCGCTACGATCTGCAACGACGAGGACGTGCGAGAGGACCTGCGCGAACGCGGCATCGACATTCCGGAGGATACCGTCTTTCTGGCGGGCCAACACAACACCACGACGGACGAGATCCAGCTCTTCGTGGATGCGGACGATCAGCCCGTTCGCCGAAATGATCTCTTCCGTCCGGCGGACAACCCATCGTCCAAGCCGACCAACGACGCTGCGGAGCCCCCAACGTCGGATTCGACAGCGTCTGAGGAACCATCTGACGAACAGCAGACAGACCAGACCTCCACAGCCTCGCCATCCCCAGAGGACGAACGCGCGGAGTCGACTCCCCCCCCAAACGAGGACACCACACCCTCCCCTGATTCGTCTGATGCTCCCCCCCCTCCGGAGCAGACTGAGGATGACATTTCGATGACGATTCAGGAGCAGGTTCAGGAGGAGAAGACCGACGAGATTGAACGGACGCCCACGTCTCCCGAGGACATCGAATACGAGCCTCCGTCCTTGGACCTCCTCGACGAAACGACACAGGACGACCCTTCGATAGACCGGGAAGAGCTTGAGAAAAACAAACGGATCCTCCTCGAGAAGCTCGACATGTACAACATTGAGATCGAGGAGATTAACGCCGTAGTGGGGCCGACGGTGACGCGCTACGAACTAACACCCGCCCCCGGCATCAAGGTAAGCCGCATCAAGTCGCTGGAAGACGATCTGGCGATGGCAATGGCGGCCCCCGGCATCCGGATGATTGCCCCCATTCCGGGCAAAACCGCCGTGGGGGTCGAGATTCCGAACCGAAACCGGGAACTGGTTCGTCTTCGCGACGTCATCGGGACCACCAAGTTCCAGGCCACCGATCTCGAACTTCCCCTTGCGCTCGGAAAAACGATTGAGGGTGAAGTTCATCTGGACGACCTGACAACGATGCCGCACCTCCTCATCGCCGGGGCCACCGGATCCGGCAAGTCGGTCGGCCTCAACGCCTTCATTACGGGCCTGATCTACGCCTGCCACCCCGCCAACCTGCGGTTCGTCATCATTGACCCCAAGAAAATCGAGCTCCAGCAATACACTCCGCTCGAAACACAGTTCGTGGCAGTGCCCGAGGACATCGACCAGACCGTGATTACAGACGTGGACGAGGCCTCCGGCGTGCTGAAGAGCGTAGAACGGGAGATGGAGACCCGCTACGACCTCCTGTCGGACGCAAACGTACGCAACATCACAGGATACAACGAGAAGTTTCAGGCCGGAGAACTCGACCCCTCCGAAGGGCACCGACACATGCCGTACCTCGTGGTGGTGGTCGACGAACTGGCGGATCTCATGATGGCGGCGGGCGATGACGTAGAAGGGCCCATTTCCCGGCTTGCCCAGATGGCACGAGCCGTCGGCATCCACCTGATCCTCGCGACCCAGCGTCCCTCCGTCGACATCATTACGGGTATCATTAAGGCCAACTTTTCGTCTCGCATTGCTTTTGAGGTGGCCTCCCGCGTCGACTCGCGCACTATTCTGGATCAGGGGGGCGCCGAAGGCCTCGTGGGAAACGGCGACATGCTTTTTCTGAGCGGAAGTGACCTCAAGCGGCTACAGGGACCATTCGTGAGCGTCGAGGAGGTAGAAACGGTCGTGGAGCACGTCTCCGACCAGCCCGGCGTGACTCCCTACACGCTCCCTTCCCTGCAGGACGCCGGTCACGGGCCAGACGTGACCCTGGGCGTGGAGGATACCGACGAGAACTTCGAAGAAGCCGCCCGCGTGATCGTGCGCCGTCAGCAGGGCTCCGTGTCGCTTCTTCAGCGCAAGTTGGCCGTCGGCTACACGCGAGCCGCACGCATCGTAGACCAGCTGGAGGAGGCGAACATCGTGGGTCCTTTCAACGGCACGAAGGCCCGGGAGGTGCTCGTGGAAGACGAAGAGGAACTCGACGAGCTGTTGCATGGCGAAGACGCCCCAGAACCAAACCCTGACAACGCCCGGTAGCGCTCTCCCATAGACTGAATATTACGTTTCCCTTCGGGCTGCATATTCCAGAAGGGGGCCTGAGACCAAGCACGCACTCCACAGCACCGGTTGACCATCACGACTCACCCGAACTTGCACACGTATGGACTCAGCGTTTCCGACCCTCGGCATTCTCGGTGGCGGCCAACTCGGCAAAATGATGGCGGCCGAGGCCGTGCGGATGAGTATTGACACCAAACTTCTGTCTCCCAAAGATGCCGGCCCGATGCAGCCCTATGACGGGGCTCAGGCCGGCGATTGGACCGATCCGGAGGTCCTGCGTCCGTTCGTATCAGAGTGTGACGTGGTGACGGTCGAAAGCGAGTGGGCCCCGGCTGAGGAGGCGGCTGAAGTCCTCTCCCCCAACACGGCCCTTTGGCCCGCTCCGAGAACCCTTTCGCTCATCAAGGACAAGGGCATTCAGAAACAACACCTCGACGAGGCCAATTGTCCTGTGCCCGCATTCGAGTGCTGCGAAACGATGAACGAGGCAGTGGAGGCGGCCGAGCAGTTCGGTTACCCCGTGGTGCTCAAGAAATACCGGGGCGCCTACGACGGGTACGGCAACGCTACAGTCCACGCTTCGGGCGAACTGCGGGAGGCCTGGTCGGACCTTGCCGCCGACGATGGACTCCTGGTCGAAACATTCGCGGAGTTTGAACGCGAACTGGCGGTTCAGGTGGCCCGACGACCGGACGGCGAGCAGGTCGTCTATCCGGTGGCCTACACCGAACAGCGCAACCATCGGTGCC
>CAYRPX010000220.1:0-5345 GCA_964426195.1 uncultured Salinivenus sp. | reverse complement strand
AGCTCCTCCCTCCCTGCACATCTTGAGCCCTTATCCCCGCCACGCGGCCCCGGTCCGTCAGGAGATCGACAGCCGGCATGTAGTTGAGCGCAGTCGCTCCCATCTGACAGGCCGACCGCAACACCTCCATGATGAGGCGCTGGGAATCGGGGACGCACGCATCGTACCACAGGCCTCCCCCCGCCAAGCCTTCCTCATCGACGGCCGGGAATCGCTGTTTGACCTCGGACGGAGACACAACCTGTCCAAAGGGAATGGAGCGGTCGCCGTCTCCCTCCCGATCTCGCCGTGGCAGGAGCAGTTGGTCGAGCCAGAACGCGAGGCGGAATATGCTGGGGCGCATCAGCCCGTGCCGGTAGAGCGGGACGAGCACCGGCAGGCGCTCCACGAGATGCGGAAAGTGGTCGAGAAACCAGCGGCGCTCCCGACCAAACCGCCAGTAGCGCTTGAGATCGAAGCTCTTAAGGTCCCGAAGTCCACCATGGATAATCCGTAGGCTGTTGTAGCTTGTCGCCCCGCCAAAGTCCTCCTTTTCCAGCAAAAGCACGGAGCAGTCCCGTAGCGTGGCCTCCAGCGCCATCATGACGCCGTAGATGCCCCCTCCCACGACGATGAGGTCGTAGTCTCGACGGGCAGCCGCATCCGGGGCACGAGGAATAGGCAGCGTTGGGCTCACGTGCGGAGTTGCGTCTTGAGCTGATTGCGGACGAATCGGAGCGGCGTCTCCAGACGCCCAAACGAGCGAAACTCGACAGACGGATCCAACAGCTTGTTCTTCAGGTCCTGTGCCGGGGACTCTAGGCTCAACTTCCCCCGCAGACGGGCTCCGAAGCTCCCCGTCCGTTGAACTTCCGCCGGGAAGGGGAGGGGATCGCTGCCCGGCAGAATTTTAAGCCCCCGCTCCTCGGCCCGCCGAAAAAGAGACGGCCGCGGCCAGAACGCCGGGCGGTTCGCGTTGTCCCCGAGAAGAAAAGGAGGAAGGCTCGTGTCTTCGATCAGGTTGCGAACCACCCGACCCCGCCGTCCCCACCACTTGCCGACGCCCCACGGCAAGACGGGCAGGGCTCCCGACTGCGCGATCTTTCGGAGGAGCACGCTGACTGACGTCCCGTCCTCGAACTGCCGGCGTGTCCCGAGGGCTAGTACCTCCAAGTCCTCCTGGGAAACGATCTGTCGGCCGCTGATGATTGCCATTTTCTGCTCTCCTTCCCCGGCAGGAGCCACCCACATCGAGACGCTTTCCTCTGTGTTCTGCGAGCTCCACGCTCCGGGCTCTTCCCCCATCCACTGGCCGCTGGTTCGCTCCAGCCGATGGATTCCCTCGCCCGCCGGCGTGCTCAGTACGAACAGCACACGCGTAAACCCCTTCTCCGAAGAAGATTCCCCTCCACCCTCTTCCGAAAGATTTCGATACGCTGCCTGCAGAAACGCACGTACCTCGAAGCAGGGACGAAGGTGGGCGTGTGCATCTACAGCAATCATCATGCGCTCCTCAATTAAACTGCAAAGTGGCCGATCAACGCTGCACGTGGACGCAGATGCGCCGAATGTTTTATTCATCAGCCACCCAGACCTCGTACCCCCTCTGGTTGTAGTCGAACCTGACCTCCTCCTTGCGCCACTTGAGAGAGGCATGTTCCATCAGCCACGATTCAAGGTCTTCACGAAGGGGAGCCGTCCGGTAGGTGTCGACGATGATCCAGGTTTTCCCTTGCCTCTTTGAAATTGGCACGACCTTGTCCCTCCACACCGCCTTGGACGCAACCATGTGGACGTTTTCCCCACTTCGAAAATTGTACTTGGCGGACGGACCAAAGACGACCACTTCATCTTTGTTACCAGCCTGCGCTTCCACAAACGAGATTGGGGCCCTGATGTCCAGGCTCAGCCGCCCGGCATAGTGCGATACGAATCCCACCATGAGCACAGCGCACGTAACGACGGTCAGCCCGCTCTTTACCACGTAGGGCCCGGAAATCTCCGAGGCCGTCTCCGTGCAGGCAAAGGCCGCGAGGGCAAAAAAGAGAGGGAGCGCGTAGAACAGGTACCGTGGTCTAGAGGGAGGAAGGAAAACCGAAAATAGAAATACAGACAGAAGGGGAATCCCCGCAAGCAGTACGAAAAGAGCAAGCTTGTCCCTTCGCCTATAGTACACGTACGCGACCCCTAGAACGGAGGCCACAGATATTGCTACGCTCATGTTTTCCACCACCCCGAGAATGGTCAGCATTGAACTCAGCTCCATCCCTCGGTAGCTTATTCCCCAGGCTTCCATCATCTCGATAAACCGGGGCAACGCGATTACGGAGAAGATGAGGCAGACCGCAACGTTTGCTTTTTCAATGGACGTATCTTCCTCTCTCCCCTTGTAAATGAATCCTTCCAGGGCCGAGTGCGCCGCACAGGACACGACGATGAACACCGAAGTGGCGTGAAACGAAACCGCTACCAGGGCCGAAGCGAAGAACAGGGCCAAGTAGACGTATCTTCTCCTCTCGAGAGAGAGGAAATAGAACCAGTACGACAGGGCTCCGAAGAGAAAGGCCCCGCTGTAGAAGCGCGCAATCTGGGAGTGATAAAGGTGCCACTCGCTTAAGACGACAAACACGGATCCGACGACCGCCGTCCGCCGATTGAATAGGCTCCTGCACATTCCGTAGAAGGCTGGAATGCTGAGTGCGCCCAGCAAGACCGACGGCAACCGGACTGCCCACTTCGTTTCCCCAAAGAGGGCCTCACTGACCAGCACCAGCGCGTAGTAGGCGCTCCCTAGAATGCCCGTGGCCCTCTCTTCTGCGCAGGCAATCGTGAAGTATTCGTCCCCCGTGATCGGCCATTCCCAAATTCCATACGCTCGGGTCACAAGAGTAACGAGAGCAAGGGTGCCGACAATTAGCTCTTCTCTGTACTGCCCTCGTCTTTGAGAGGGAAAATTCCAGCGCACGCTTGGGGTCTTTACAGGTGAGCATACTTGGGAGTGCGACCGAGGATTTTCCCGTTCCGGCGCGAACCCCACAGGGACGCCTCAGGGTCGACGCTCAGCGGTCTTCCAAACAGCTCTCTTCAATCGACGATCTTGTCGACCGTGTACTCCTTGGCTTCTTCGGCGTTGGTAAAGATGATCAACTCGCCAATCAAGCCGATGGCAAACAGCAGCGTGCCGAGCACGATCAGCAAGATTCCGAGGAGCAACATCGGCTTGTTTTTCAGGGGCACCCCCATGAAGAGCCGCTCAACCGTGAGGGAGAGCGTAATGCCTCCTCCCCCGACAAGTGAAGCCAGCCCCGTTGCCCCAAAAAAGCGGAGCGGCTTCCGGGTAAACTTTGTCAGGAAGAAGACCGCCACCAAATCGAGAAGTCGGTTCACGTATGTCCCGACCGACAGGTGGCTCTGAAACGTGTCCTGTGCGGTTTGGGGGGCCTCAATTTCTTTCACCCTGAAGCCCCGATGACTCGCCAGGACCGGCAAAAATCGATGCTGGTCTCCGTATAGGTCAATCGCATCGACAACCTCCTTCCGGAACGCCGCCACGCTGCAACCCAGATCGTTGAAGTCGGCCCCCAGTACCCCGCGGAGGATGCCGTGAAAAACCCGCACCTGGATTCGCGTTGCGAGTCCGTCCGTTCGGGGCCACCGCCGCACGACGACCATGTCGTTTTCCTCTAGCGGGGGGAATAGAGATGGAAGAGCTTCCGGATCTATTTGGTGGTACGCCGGAAGCGTGAGCACGACGTCCCCCGACACGTGGTCGAACGCCGCGGACAGGACCGTAGCGCCGCCGTACCATTTCGAAAACACGAGCGTTTTGACGGGCTCTCCGGCCTCGGCCAGCCGACGCAGGACCTCTACGACGTCCGGCGCGTCGCCCTCCACGGCGAAGACAAACTCGTACGGCCGACCGACCTTCTCGAGCTGTGTCTTATACTCCTCGTAAAGCTGCGGAATCGGGGCCGCGCGCTCGGGATCCCGCACCGCGATCACGACGGAGATTGCCGTCTCTTCTCGTGAGCCGTTTTCCAACACGTCTACCCCTGACGATTTTGATGCTCCGTGATATTCAGTCATGGTGGTCACCCGCTCCGGTTTCACGTAAAACTTTCACCTCAAGAAGGTCGTCGATCCTAAGATCTCCCCTCGAATACACCAGCGACGCGATGCTCCCCAGCATCAGCAATGAAAGGCTCAGTGCTCCCCAGAGCATACTGGCCCCGAGAAATACAACGAGGCTCCCCTCCGGCTGCGAGGCAAGGTGGTTCAATCCGATCAAAAGCGACAGTCCGCTGAGCCCAGCACTTACGACGGCAAACAGACCAAACCCGAAGAGGGGAAAGCGGGCCGCCGTGAGGACCGTGTTGAGCGCCAGGAGGTCAATCAGCACCTTGTAGACCCGCGCCAGTCCATACTTGGATTCTCCATACTGTCGGGGATGATGCTTCACCTCGATTTGGGTCACTCGGACGCCGGCCAACGCCAAAATCATGGGCAGGAGGCGATGCATCTCCGAGTAGAGAGGAAACCGCTTGATGACGTCGGCCCGGTAGGCCCGAAGCGCACAGCCGTTGTCAATGATCGGTGTCCCCGTCATTTTTCGAATTAACCAGTTTGCGACCTGAGAGGGAAACTCGCGCGTGAGAAATGACTCGGTTCGACGATTCCGATATCCTGCAGCGACATCATACCCCTCTTGCACCTTTTGGACGAGCCGTGCCATATCCTCAGGGTCATTTTGCAGGTCCCCGTCCATGGTCACGATGACGTCTCCCGTCGCCTGCCTGAAGCCCGCGTGTAGCGCCGCCGTCTGACCAAAGTTTTTCTTCAGCTTGATGACGTTGAACCGACCGTCTTGGCGGGCCACGCTGCGAGCCCGCTCAAAGGTGTCGTCCGTGCTCCCGTCATCAATCAGAAGCACTTCGAACCGTCCCTCGATGGAGGCGACCGCCTCAACAATTGCCTCACAGAGAGGCTCCACCGACGCACTCTCGTTATAAAGCGGAATCACAATCGATACGTCCATCTCGCAACCCCTCGATGATGGGCAAGGAGCGATTGGAAATTCATTTTCTCGGCGCCGTCTCCCTGTTTCCCCGCGTTGTCGCCGGTTCCCAAACTCGATTGACGGCAGTCGAGAAGCCCGCCCCCCAATCCCAAGAATTGACCAGCGTCTCCGCTTTTCGCGCACACAGATGAGAAGGTACGAGCGGACAGGCTTTCCTTTTTTCTCCTTACGCCCCTTTAACGGGGTAGAAATGGAGCATTCCCCACACGTACAGCAAGACAAAGAATCGTGCTCATCGGCTCAGAGGGGCAGATAGGCCCAATCCTCGGGGTCCACATATTCCTTTAGA
>CAYRPX010000219.1:0-5360 GCA_964426195.1 uncultured Salinivenus sp. | reverse complement strand
TCAAACCCATCAGCGTCATCGCCAAGCTCGACCTCGTGAGCGCCCGGTCCAAGACGCTGCAGCAAATCTTCCGGGGGATGCGGTACTACGACGCGTGGACCGACGAGGCAAACGTGTGCGACGTGTTCACCTCGGGGGACCTCGGCCTCTCCGAGACGCTCGGCTGGATGACGCGGGAGGTGCAGGAAGGATTGCGCCGCCGCACGGAGGAGGGCCCCTCGCCCGAGAAGGCGGAACAGAACGATGAGCGGTCCGAGTGGGCGCTTACGGGGGTCGACGAGGGGGAGATCGAGACGCACCGGCTGAAATTTGAGGACAACACCCAAAACGCAGACCTGCAGGTGCAGCGCCAGCCTTTCGAGGAGCCGGATCCCGACTCACTCGACCTCTCGGCCCAGGAAGAGGAGCTGCGCAAGGAGTGCTCGGAGCTTGCCACGCAGGTGGCCCACGCCCTCGAAAATCGGGGCATGGACATACACATCCGCGACGTGCACATGAAGGCGAAGGAGCGCTTTCACAAGGCTCAGTCGGAGATGAATCTGAAGCTGTTGAAGCGGAAGAAGAAGTGGCTTCAGCGGTGTCTCCGCAGCAAGCGGTTTGTGTAGGGGGGCGGCGTGTCGCTCTCGTCGAGCGGGCGAGGGCGGGCCTTTGCCCGTCCGGGCCAGTGTGTGGGCGTCGATTTGAGTTCACACTTTTTCGTCAATCCTCATCTGACTCCAGTAGCTTTATGATCGCGAAGTCCATTCAAGGCGAGGAAGTCCCGGCGCTTGGGCTCGGGACGTGGCAGCTTACGGGCCGGCAATGCCAGACCGGCGTGGCCCACGCCCTCGACCTCGGCTATCGTCACCTCGACACCGCCCAGATCTACGACAACGAAGAGGACGTGGGCCAGGGCCTGCGCGACAGCGGTGTGGACCGGGACGACGTCTTCATCACCACAAAGATCTGGCGCTCCAACGTGGCCCCCGCCGACATGCGGAGCTCGACGGAGGAAAGCCTGCGCACACTCGACGTCGAACGGGTCGATCTGCTACTCATCCACTGGCCCGTCGACCGGGTGCCGCTCGAAAAGCAGCTCGACACGCTCGTCGAACTTCAGGAAGAGGGCAAGACCCGGCACATTGGCGTGAGCAATTTTCTACCGGCGCAGATCGATCGCACCGTCGAGCACCTTCCGGCGGACGTCCCCCTCTTCGCCCATCAGGCCGAGTACCACCCGTTCCTCGACCAGTCGCCCCTCCTCGACCGCGCCCGCGAGCACGGCCACATGTTTACTGCGTATAGCCCGCTCGCTCGCGGCCGGGTCGTGGGACACGAGACGCTCGAAAACATCGGGGCGCAGCACGACACGTCCGCCGCACAGGTCGCGCTGCGGTGGCTCCTGCAGCAGGACCGGGTGGCCGCCATTCCGAAGGCCGCCTCCACCGAGCACCGGGAAGCGAACATCGACGTGTTTGATTTCGAGCTGGACGAGGAAGAGATGCGCACCATCTTGAGCCTAAAAGGAAACGAGCGGGTTCTCGATCCAGGGTTTGCTCCTGACTGGAATTACTAAACTCTCCTGGCATTGGACGACTCCCTTGCGGAACCCCCTCATTTTTGAGAATCGGACGGTGGGACGGAAGTGAATTCTGCGGTTCAGTGCTATTGACAAAGACGAGGGTTTATCCGATCTTTATGTTTCCAGGCCGGAGAGGATTGGTACTCTCCGTCCATGTCAACTAGCATCTTGGTAGTGATCTTCCCGTGCCGACATGAATCGTCGCGTGATACGCCAGATTCTCATGGCCCTCGGTTTCTTTGCCGCCGTTACCCTCTTGTTTATCCTCATTGCACAGTTTGGGTAGGCGGCACGGGCCCCTCGTGCCGGTCCGCAGGAGAGGTCCGGACGAGAAATTCGCATGTCTGTTCGGACGGTTGAAAACTTCCCCTCCCCGAAGACCTCGGTTCGTGCAGTCGGGGGTTCGGCTCCTCCTGCCGTCCCTCTACAACATTCACGTACAACTGATGGCACGGGAGCAGAATGGATTGTCATTGTGACAGACAATTCCGTTCCTGTTACTATTGACGCCGCGGTCAGAGCGAGTGCAAGGTCCCGTCTCAAAGTGCGCGGAGATTCCTTCGGCGGAGCGGCGTCTCTGCTTTAATCCCTGTCTCTTTTTCTCCCTCCATTATGTTCCCTCAATCTATCTCACGAACGCCGTGGGTCCTTCTCGCACCAGTCGTTTTGCTCACTGGCCTTTCGCTGGTGGGGTGCGCGAGCACACAGTCAACATCGAATGGTGAACAGGCGCAGGCGGCTTCGTCTCAGGGCACAGAGAATGGAAACGACCTCAAGCCGTACGACGAAGTCATTCCCGACACGGCCCGGTCGGACGCAGGCCTCATCACGACGCATCGCTTCAAGGACAAACTGTACTTCGAGATACCGGACTCGCTGATGGGGCAGGAGCTTTTGATGGTCTCCCGGGTGTCTCAAGCCCAGTCGAATCTCGCTTACGGGGGCGAAAAGACCAATACACAGGTCCTTCGGTGGGAACGACGAGGAACGGATGCCTTGCTTCGCGTGGCCAGCTACGAGAAGACGGCCAATCCCGACGATCCCGTCTTCCAGGCCGTTAAGAATTCAAGCTTTGAACCGATCCTGAAGAGCTTCTCGGTTGAGGCTCTCAATGAGGACTCGACAGGCGTCGTCATTAACGCAACGGATCTATACACCAGTGATGTCTCATCACTGGGGCTTCCCCGATCGGCTCAGGAAGAGTATCAGGTCCGTCAGCTTGACGACAGTCGGACGTACCTAACCGGCGTCGAGAGCTTTCCGAAAAACACGGACGTGGAGGTCATCCTGACCTACGAGGCCGAGGAGCCGCCCTCCAGCGACCAGACCGGTACCATCAGTGTCGAAATGAATCACTCGATGGTGCTGTTGCCCCAGTCCCCCATGACGCCGCGGCTGTGCGATCGACGGGTGGGGTACTTCAACGTAGAGCGCATCAACTACAGCTCCGAAAAGCAGCGAGCCGCGGAGGAGTGCTTCATTACGCGGTGGCGCCTGGAGCCAAGCGATCCGGTCGCGTTCCAGAACGGCAAACTCGTAGAGCCGAAAGAGCCGATCGAGTATTACGTCGACCCCGCCACGCCCGACAAGTGGCGGTCCTACGTGAAGAAAGGAATTGAGGATTGGCAGGAAGCCTTCCGCACCGCGGGTTTCAAGAACGCAATCGTCGCACGAGACCCCGCCGAGGCGGACGGAACCTTCGATTCAGACGACGTCCGCTTCTCGACGGTCCGATGGTTTGCCTCCGAGATTCCAAATGCATACGGGCCGCACGTACACGATCCCCGATCCGGAGAGATTCTGGAGAGCGACATCGGAATGTACCACAACGTTTTGAGCTTGCTCCGCAACTGGTACTTCGTGCAGACGGCGGCGGTGAATCCGGAGGCACGCGGCCGAAACTTCGACACCGACGTGATGGGTGAGCTCCTCCGGTTTGTGGTGGCACACGAGGTGGGCCACACGCTCGGTCTTCCCCACAACTGGGGCTCCAGCCGGGCCGTGCCGGTCGACTCGCTGCGATCGCCGTCCTATACCTCCACGCACGGCACGGCCCCGTCCATCATGGACTACGCCCGATTCAACTACATTGCTCAGCCGGACGACGGCGTCGAGGACTTCATCCCGGAGATTGGGACCTACGACCGGTGGTCTGTTCAGTGGGGCTACCAGCCGCTTCTGGACGTAGATGGAGCCGAGGAGCAGGCCAAGGTCCTCGACGACATAATTCTGGAGCATGCCGACGATCCCCGCTACTTCTACGGCCGGCAAACCTTGGACCCGGTCGATCCACGCTCGCAGCGCGAAGACCTCGGGCGAGATCCCGTGGCGGCCGGGAGCCTCGGCGTCGAGAACCTCAAGCGGATTGTACCCAACCTCGTGTCCTGGACGAGCGAGGAGGGTGCGAACTACGATGAGCTCGAGGAACTGTACGAGTCCGTCGTCGGCCAGTGGGAGCTGTATCTGGGCCATGCAACCCGGCAGGTCGGAGGCGTCCACGAGACCTTCAAGACCTACGAGCAGGACGGGCCGGTCTACGAGCCGGTGCTGGCCGCACAGCAGCGAGAGGCCCTGGAGTTCCTCATCACGCAGGCCTTTCAACCGCCCGAGTGGCTCATCGAGGCCAACGTACTGCGCCGAATTGAAGCATCCGGCGCCCTGGAGCGCGTCCGAGAGGCCCAGGTGGGCGCCCTCGAGCTGCTCCTACAGCCGGAACGCATGGCACGGCTTCTGGAGGCCGAGGCGATGTCCGAGGACGCGTATAAGCTGGGGACGATGCTCGACATGGTCCGCGACGGCATTTGGAGTGAACTCGACTCCGGGACCCCGATTGGGCCGTATCGGCGCAACCTACAGCGCGGCTACCTGTCTCGTATGGAGCACCTCATGACCGCCGAGGTGGAGTCGCTGCCAGATAGATTCGAAGACTACATGATTGAAACGCCGGTCAATGTGCATCAGTCGGACATCCGGGCCTACGTGCGGGGCGAACTGACAACGCTGCGCGACGCGGTCGACCGGGCACTTCGCCGCACGGACGACAAGGTGACGAGGGTCCACCTGGAAGATGTGATCGTCCGTATTGAGGACATTCTGGAGGAAGACGGCGAATAGTGCGGGACTCATGAAACGTGATGCACGGTTCGTCCAGGAGAACCCTCACGCATCACGCTTCGGCTGCAGGCGTCGGAGACGATCCCACCGGAAGATGCCGGCGTTGTGGCCGTCGTCCCACGTGATGCGGATGCCGATGCTGCCTGCCGGTTCGATGTCGAGGTCGGTCCACCGTGGGGCCGACGTTGCGTCCGCCTCGTTGGGTGGCGGAATGTGGTCAACGGCTTTCCCTTCGCAGTTCGCACAGGGGCACGCTGCGCGCAGTTGGGACAGCGGGAAGACCGACCGGTGCCCGTCTGCCCACTCGACCGTGAGGGTTTGCGCGTCCGTGTCAACTTGAATGCGGTTCGGATCGGGGACGTCCATAGGACAGAGGAGACTGAGCGCGTCGAGGGAGAGGAAAGATCATCCAATAAAAAACGCCGGACCCACGAGGGATCCGGCGCGCGACGGTCTGAACTGTCTCTTGCCAGAGGGAAGGCCCCCCGGCAGAAACTCGGGGATCGTTACTCTTCTTCCTGGAACGGATACACGTCCTGAAGAAGGGCCTGGAGCTTCGTGCGGCCTCGGTTGATGCGGCTCTTGACGGTGCCCATGGGAAGGCCCGTGATTTCCGCAATCTCGTCGTACGCGAGCTGCTGAATGTCGCGCAGCACCACCACCTCGCGGAAGGCCGGCGGAATCT
>CAYRPX010000218.1:0-5411 GCA_964426195.1 uncultured Salinivenus sp. | reverse complement strand
CTCCTCGACGACCTCCGCGACATCGACACGCTCGACGGCATCAAGCAGTTTCGGGACGAGCGCGAAGAGGACTTTGCGCCGTTCGTCGAGCGCGAGGATGCCGACGTGGATCAGTTTCCGTACCGACGGTTCGACCTCGGCGACGGCTTCGAGGTGTGGGTGGGCAAGAACGCGCGTCAGAACCACGAGCTTACCTTTCACGTCGCCCAGAAATACGACCTGTGGCTCCATGCGCGCGGTGTGCCCGGGGCCCACACCATTCTGCATCGTCCCAGCCGCGACGCCGAGCCGGGCCCCCGTCGCATCCACACCGCCGCCGCCATTGCTGCTCACTTCAGCAAGGCGAAGGGCAGCGACGTGGCGCCCGTCATGGTCACGGAGCGCAAGTACGTGACCAGTCCGAAGGGGGCGGACCCCGGCGTGGTGCGCGTCGACCGCGAGGAGGTCGTGATGGTGGAGCCGGGCCTGCCGGAGTGATGCGTTGGAACGTTCGACGTTGAAACGTTCCAACGTTCAACCTTCCAACGTACTAACGCTAAAACCCTGGCGAAATGCGAAAGCCCAGCTCCCACGTCGTGTCGCGGCGCTGGAACGGGCGGGCGTAGTAGGCCTCCAGCAGGAATCTACCGAGAATGTTGAAGCGGGCGGCGACGCCGGTGCTCACCACCGGGATGGTCGTGTCGGCACTCTCCGTTTCGAAGGTGAGGTCCGGCCCCTCGTCGTTCGTCCACGTGACGCCCGCGTCGATAAAGGGAGCTATAGTAGTGGGCAGATACTGGAACGGAATGAGGCTGAGGCGCTCCGGGCCGAGGAGGGGCACGCGCAGTTCGGCACGCGTTGTGAGGGCCCGCGTCCCAAAGAGACGGTCGATTTCGGCGCACTGGGACCGGGTCGGATCACTCTCGACCAGCGTACAGCCGCCGCTCTCCCGAATGCCGGCCGAGATGCTCTGCACGCTGTAGCCTCGCACAAAGCCCTGTCCGTAGGGATAGCCGATGTACTCATTCCCAATCCCGAATTCGGTGTCGAACGTGGTCCCGTAGTTGCCCACGTGGAGGGCCTGCAGGGCCAGCGTAAATGGCTCCGCGTAGAAATATCGGCGCACGTCGGCCCGTGCTGTGACAAAGTTTTGCGTGCCGATGGTCGGCGAGACTTCCAGTCGCCATCGACCACCCTGAAGCGGCCCCGTGAGTCCACTCGTCGAAAAGTCGCGCACGTACGCTGCACTGGTGCCGGCGAGGTATTTCGGAGACCGCTCTCCGGGAAAAACGGGGGCGTCGACGTTTGGATTGTTGTCGATGATCAGCTGGTTGAGATCATCGATCGAGAGGTCACCGCGAAACCCAATCTCGCGGACGTTCGTCCCGAATCCGTACCGCGTGCCGCTGAGACCGAGTTCAAAGCGGCGGGTCGGATCCAGGGGGTATGACGCGCGTCCGCTCGCGGACGTGATGAATGCGCGCCGGACGATGCTGACGGCCTGCCGCGGCCCAACGCGAAATGTGTTTGTCCGAAAAATCAGGGGAGTGTGGGACAGAGAGCCGCCCCAGTTGAGCTGGCCCCGCCGATTCATGTACGACACGCCGCCCCCGATGTCGCGGAAGGTTCCCTGGGCCTGCACCGCCACGGTGAGACTTCGGTGGCCCAGCATGTCGCCGAACCGGAACCCGATGCCGCCGGCCAGTCCTCCGCCAAAGGGACCGCCCACGGACACGCCCACGCCGGGACGGGCGATGGATTCGAGCGAGAGGGACGAGTCGTAGTTCTTAGTCTCGTAGTCCGTGGATGCCGAGGGGAGCCCCGTCGTCGGGTCGCGGAGAAACGAGGCGACGAGTCCCTCCTCCGGGGACGAAGGAGAGGGCAAAACCCCCGCCGATCGGGATGTGTCCGCAGGAGCGCTCGCCTCCTTGCCGGCGTCTGTCGTGTCCGTTGAGGGGCGAGCGGGGCGTCCGGGTGCGGTCTGTGCCGTCGCCGCGTTGAGGGGCGTGCCCTGCACGTCGTCCGCTGAGCGTCGGAAGCCGGTGTACTGGCCGTCGCCATAGACTGACAGCATCATGTCGCCACTCTGCTGGGCGACGGAGAAGGCTGGGGAAAGCGCCGTAATGCCGCTGACTCCGGTCTTCAGGTGGGTCACCCGGAATCGGTCGCCACTAGACAGCTCCATGCGATACACGTCCTTGAACCCGTCCTGATCGCTGATGAAGTAGAGGCTCTCCCCGTCCGGCGAAAACTGCGGGTTGTGATGGAGCGCGTCTCCGAACGGCTCCCGCACCGTAATCTCGCCGGTCGACACGTCGATGAGCCCAAGGTCCATGTTGGAGGACGAGTCGAGGGTGTCGAAGTCGGTCTCCGCCCGGTCGGTGGTAAAGGCAATCGTCTCGCCGTCTGGCGCCCACGTGGGCTGGAGGTCCGCAAAGCGGTCGTCGGTAAGCTGCCGCACCGACTCCGTGTCCAGGTCGAGCACATAGAGGTCACTAATCCCTCCCTCCGTGCCCGTGAACGCGAGTTTCGACCCATCAGGCGACCACGCCGGATTCTTCATTGACGTGACGTTCTCCGCCGAAAAGCTTCGTTCGATTTCTTCGTCCCCCACGTTCCAGATGGTAATCCGGTTGTCGCCCTTCGCGTAGCTGACAAAGGCGAGGCGACGCCCGTCGGGCGACCACGTGCCCGCCGAGCTGAGGAATCGAAGCGCGTTGAAGTGGCCCGTGGTGCCGGCCTGATCGAGTTCCGCAATGACCTCTCCGGTCTGAGCGTCCGCGACGTACAGGTTGAAGGAAAACAGCTCCCGCTCCGAAATGAACGCCACGTAGCGTCCGTCCGGACTGAGGGCCGGGGAGATGTTGGTCCGTCCTCCGTTGGTTTCCGGAGACAGCACCTCCTGCCCGGCCGAGTCGGGCGACGTTCGTCCCTCCATGACGGGACGATAGGCCTCGCGGGTGGCCTGTCCCCACTCCCTCGTCAACGAGTCGGACGAGACGCCGAAGAGCTCCACGTAGGCGGAGTCGAGCCCCACCTGCCCGCCGCGCTTAAAGAGGTCCGTGACGGATTGATCGCCGTATTTCCCCCCAATGTACGCGAGATAGGCCTGCCCGTAGCGGTAGGGGAAGTACTCGCGCGGATTGGCCAAGCCCTCGAACGACGGCATGTCGTCGCGTCGCACGGCGTCCCGCATCCACATGGCCGTGTGCGTGTCCTGGCGGCCGACCGACAGGTATTCGGCCATCCCCTCCACCAGCCACGTCGGCAGCCGCTGGAGCTGGATGCCGAGACTGTCCCGGTTCAGGCCGAGGTCGAACTGGAAGGAGTGCACCAGTTCGTGACCCAGCACGTGGTCCGTTTCCGCGTACGACGGGGACAGCGGCATCACCACCCGCTCCCGCAGCGGCTCGGTGAGCCCCCCGGTCCCTTGGCCAATGGCTTGTCGGGTGACGTTGGTCTGCTGGAAATCCGCGTCGTTGGCGTAGAAAATGATTGGCTTCTTCTCGTCGAAGCGGTGCAGGAAGAGTCGTTCGTGGCGATCGTACCAGCGCTCGGCCATGCGGGCGGCGTCGCGCACGGCCGGCTCCTCCTCGGGATAAAAGTGGAAGACAAAGTGCTCCGTCTCCAGCGTTTTGAAGCTGAATTGGTCGTACTGGACCTTGTTTTGGCCAAAGTACTGGGCCTGGGCCTCCGACGGACCGAACGACCCGACGAGGCCTGCGAGAACGACGACGAGCGTAGAAAGGATCGAGGCGTAAGATCGCATGTCGAAGAGGGGGATTTCGACAGAGCGCCGCGCGGATGCTTCCGGGATTGAGGATCTAAAATAACGGACGCAAGGCCTCCGGTATTATGCCCTCGGTGTTATGAGGATGAGCGAGATCGAGCATCGTTACAGTTAGCAGTCCTTGGCAGAGCCCTTATACCATCTACGGATGTTCGCCATGCACCACTCCTCCAATTGAGCCCATTCTTCCGTCGTCGATTTCGCCCCCGAACGTGGGTGGGGCCGCATTGCCATGCGGCTCCTACGTGAACGGGACTGAGTCGAAATGCACAAAGAAGCTTCACATTTGGGAGTATGGGCTCACTCCAACCTCCGATTTTCGGGACCATTCGTCTTCTCTGGCTTCAACGTGTCAACGAGAGGAGGAATCACCGTTAAGTATCGGTGAAGTTGGCCGGGAGTTGACGTAGATCAAGGACGCTGTCGGGATCGGGGGGTAGATTGGCGAACGATTTGGACAACCCACTGCTCCCCCGACCCCTATGCGTTCCCGACTCCATTTCGAAGAAATTGGGGAGGCTGGAACCCGAGCAGGATCCACAAACGACCACATTCAGTCTTCACGAGCAGGTTCTCAACCTCCATGTCCAAACCCGGCGAGACCGTTGAAGTCACCTTCACGGTGCCCAACGAGGAAAGGGAGTACGGATACCTCTGCTCGTTTCCGGGCCACTGGGCCACCACACCATGCAGGGCACGATGTACGGGGGAGAAGACGCTGCCGCGTAATCGTGCCACAGAGCCACTGCATGTGGGGGGATGTCCCACCTTGGGTCCGAAATGTCCCCGCAGGTCCGTCCTCGGTGTTCGTGTTGGCGTGTGGGGGTCCCTCTGACAGATTGGGCTCCCGAGGATACCGTTCTTCCAAGCGACTCAGGACAAGTAGAAATATTCTATTCGTACATTCTAGTCCGAAATAACCTTGAAACCTATGCGATACCTCACGTACCTCTTTCTGATTGTCCTCCCGCTTGGCCTGCTGGGCTGCGGTGGGTCGTCGAGTAACGACGGCGCGCCCGCTTCCTACGTGCCTCCTGGGGAGGATGACGATTACTACCTCTTCTACTCCGGCGGTCACTCCGGGCAGGTCTTCGTGGCCGGGTTGCCGTCGCTGCGCGAAATTCAGGAAATTCCGGTGTTTACACCCTCTCCGGGCCATGGCTACGGCTTCGATAACGAGACGAAAGAGATGATGGGTGAGTTCAGGTGGGGCGACGTCCACCATCCCGGTCTTTCGAAAACAGACGGCGTCTACGACGGTCGCTGGCTCTTCGTGAACGACAACGCCAACAACCGGGTCGCGCGCATCAGCCTCAGGGACTTCAGCACGAAGCAGATTCTCGGCCCCATCCCCAACTCGATGGGGAACCACGGCTCGTCGTTCGTAACACCGAACACCGAATACCTGCTCGTTGCCACCCGCTTCTCCGTGCCGCTTCCCAAGGGCCGCCACGCCAACGTGGAGGACTACGCGGAGGAATTTAACGGCATTGTCAGCGGTGTGGACATCGACCAGGAAACTGGTGAAATGAGCGTCGGCTGGCAGGTCAAGACGCCGCCGTTCAACTGGGACCTTGGCTCCACCGGCAAGGGCCCGAGTGACGGCTGGGCGTTCTGGACCTCGTACAACACCGAGATGGCG
>CAYRPX010000217.1:0-5429 GCA_964426195.1 uncultured Salinivenus sp. | reverse complement strand
AACTCATGGGACGCGACAGTTCGGCGCGGTTCGAGTTCATCATGAAGCACGCCGCCGAAGCAGATGAGTTGGACGTGTAGAGCTGGGAAGGGGGCGTGGGAGCGTGGATTGGGAAAGCCGGAGTGAGAGTAGAGGAGGGGGACGGAGAGACGAAGTGGCCCCCCTCGCGTTTTCTGATGCTTCTTGAGGACCCAGATTTTCCGTTGAGTGCCAGAGAGCAGTTCCTCGTGGAAGAAATCTCCGTGTGGACGTTAGATTTTCGAGACGGATGTGTCTACGGGGTAGATTCCCGTTCTCATCGTTCCTGAAATCATCTCTCTCGTACAGACATGTCCCGCGAACTCCGTCTCGCGTTTGCGATGGGGGGAGGCGTCTCACTCGGCACGTTTTCGGGCGCTGCCCTCTCTGAAGCCATCAAGCTGGCGATCCTCTACGGCAAGTATCCGGAAGATGGGTCCCAGCACCGCTACGACCGGGTGGTCATTGACGTCTTTAGTGGTGCCAGTGCCGGAGCCATGTCGTTGGCCGCCATGCTCCGCACCCTCGTTCATCGCTCCGAAGAGCAGGAGCAAAGGGCGGAGCGCACCCTTCGACGAATTCTGAGGGAGGAGTACGACGTCGAGTTGGAGGACTTCGATCTTTCACCGGAGGAGAAGCGGACGCTCGTTGCGGCTCAGGCCGTCCAGGACACCCAAGAACGCGTGTGGGTCGACGAGATCGACATTCGTCGGCTCCTGGGGCAAAAGCCCAACGGGGAGTCTCGAGACCTTCGGTACGCGGGCGGGGTCCTGGATCGGGGCGCCGTGGATGACATTGCCCAGGACGCCATCTCGTTTCCCGACGGGGTAGACCTCAGCGGGAGAACGCTCCTCGGGGACCGCGTGCTGTTTGCGTGTACTCTGGCCAATCTTACGCCCATCGTCCACGAGGCACGAGCGGATCTCGACACCGTGAAAGAGACGGGATTTGCCGGCTTGGGGGATGCCCTCACGTCGAAAGCTCATCGGGACATTCGAGTGTTCGACCTCAACTTTGCCGAAGTGGGAGAAGAAGAGGCCGAGAAGCAGAGCCAGTATCCCGATCGGTGGTGCCGCTATCACGTGAAGGAGGAGGTCCCCGGGCGGGTGGGCAACCTTCGCCTGGAGAAGACGTGGAGCAAGATTGCCAAGACGGCCATCGCGGCGGGGGCATTCCCGTTTGCCTTCGAGCCGGTCGTTCTCGAGCGACGCGACTACGAGTACGGAGATCTCTGGCCGGAGGAACTCGCCGAGAAAGGGATCGAGAAATACCCCTTTACCTTCGTCGACGGCGGCACGTTCAACAACGAACCGATTCGGGAAGCCTTTCGTCTCTCCGCTGTCCTGGACGCTCAGTACGAGCACCAAAACTACGACCGCCGGATCATCTTTGTCGACCCTCTGGTCGACTCTGATGAGCGGTCGTTCCAGGTGCCCATTCATCAGGAGTACGACTATCAGGACCCGAACTTTTTTGGGGCGCTGGACGGCACGGACCTGTACCGCCGCAGCACGTTCGATCAACTGAAGTCCCACGTCGGCACGGTCCTCTCCGCCGTCTTGAATCAGGGGCGGGTCATCGAAGGGGACAAGATCTTTCAGGTGCGGAGGCGATTCGACATTCGAAACGACATCCGGACCTACGTTGGAGAGGTGCTTACCGAACGCCCGTCGTTCGATCAGCTCGATCAGCTCAAGACCTTCTGCGAGGACCTCCTGGAAAAGAACCGCAATCTCGTCATTCCCCCTGGAACTCTGGCGCTTCAAGGAGAGCTCGAACGCGTGTTGGCCGAAGAGGCGGACGACCCGGCTTTTGAGGCCCACCAGGGAGAGGTTCAGTCGGTCCTCGAAGTGCTGGACGCGGGAGAGCGTCCCGAGGATGCGGGCTTCTGGCTCCAGGCGCTGTTGTTCGTGGCCATCGATCTGGTCATGAATCTGGAGGGGAAGCATCCAAACAATCGCGTCGTTGCCATCGCCCCGACCAAGGTGGAGACCCCCGAAGAGGCATCGGAGTCGGTGAGCACGGAGCCCTACGAAGTGCCGGGAGCCCGACTGATGGGGTTCGGCGGGTTCATGTCGACCGTGGCCGATCGCTACCACGTTCGGTTGGCCCGCTACTGCACGTGGCAGTTTCTGCGATTGTGCGATGTGACGCCCGATGCGCCAGCGCCGATAGAACCGCAATGGACGAAGCAGAAGAAGGAGCAGTTCCAGCGAGACTTCGAGAACGGCTTAACTCCTCTCATTCAGCGCCTCGAAGACGTGATTGAGGAGTCCCACTTCCTGAATCTGTCATTCCTCAACGAGCCGACACTCAATCTTATCGCCCGGTTCGTCCGCAAGGCCATGGAACAGTATCGGGAGGAGGAACCCGATCGGAAGCGGTGCGAGTTTCGGATCAAGGTGCCGGGCAAGTCCTTTGAGATCGATGGGCGACCGGATCAGAAGCCGGTTCGCCCGCCTCCGGAGGGGAAGCCTCATCTGGTCGTCTACGCCGAGTATGGACCTCGGTCCGCGGAAGACCCCACGCCCGAATGGAAGGGGCCGTTTATTGATGAAAGTGCGCAGCGCATCGAGATCGACCGGGAGGGTCGGCCGGATCGTCCTTTCTGTAGCATCTTCTTGCCATCGCTGCCAGAGACGATCGAAACAGCGGACCTGTTGCCCGATCCGGTGTTCTACGCAGAGATTCGGGAGGAGCATGAAGGAGAGGACCTGCATCCGGAGGAATGGACCCTGCGCCTTCCTCCGGCGAGCCTGTCCCAGGAGGGAAAGAAGGTGGCGTAGGAATCCAGGGGGAAGCGGTCTGAATCGGTCGGCGGAGCGCACCGTTGTCCGAGCTTCAGGACGCCGGTCAGCGGGAGTCGTCGAGTCCATCCCGGTACTCAGCACGAATCGGTCAACCCGCGATCGTACTGTACAGAGACCACACGCCGGCGATCAACAGGCCGAGGGACGAAAGCCAGAGCATCGCATCCCAGCCCCAACCCGGGGCAAGCTCCCGATCTGTACGCCGGTACCGGAAGTATAGGACCGCAAATCCCAGCATGGGGAGCATGACTGCTTGAGCGACGCCGCTAGCCAGGACCATCGCCGCCGGGGCCTGCATGAACGCGTAGAGGATCGCCCCCAAGAGAGGCCAAGCAACACTGAGGATCCGTGTCCACCGGCGCCGTGCAGCGTCCGACTGCTCAATGAGTCCGAAGAGGCGAAAGCCATCGGCCACGATACGGGCGTACCCGGCCGCCACCACGAAAAACGTGGAATACAGGACAGCGAAGGCGCCAAGTAGGAAAATGTCGTACGCCCAGGTCCCAAACACCGGCACGTACATCTCTGCCAGGGTGCGGATGAGTCCCTCCCCCGTGGGGTTGAGTCCGCTTCGCCAGAGGACGGCGGCCCCGAGCAGGTAGAAGGCCACGGTGGCGAAGGTGTAGACCCCCATCGAGATCCACGCATCGATCTGCAGCACACGAGTCCATCCCCGGGCCCGCTGCAGCCAGGACTTGGTGCCGTCCCGCCTCCCGGTGAACTTTGCGTAGCCTTTTTCCAGGCACCAGTAGGGATACATAATCAGCTCCCCAGCGCCGATCCCAATGATGCCAAAGGCGGCCAGGGCGGTCCCCACGGGGTTGTCACTGAATCGTGGACCGGCCGGTGGAAGTTGAAACCGGAGTCCAGAGACAAGCTCCTGTGCACGCACGGCCCAGTCCGTCGCTTGGAGCAGGACGAGGGTGAGGATGGTCGCTGCGGTAAATGTCCCCACAAAGGCCGTCGCGACCCGCTCGATGAGCCCGTACTGGCCCACGTATAACAGGAGAGAGGTCAGTACGGCAAGCAGACCTGCCCATAGATACGAATCTTTGGGAGTGGGCATCTGAGCGAGATCATCGTTCAGAGACGCCACGTCCTGCCGCAGCTCTGAAAGATGGGTGGTGTCAGGGGATTGCGTCCGTACCTGCGCTAGTTTAACGCGCGTGTTCACAAGTTCGTCCTGTACCCGATGATAGGCTTTCCCCTCCTCGGTGAGTGGCTGGTTTATAGCTAAGACCTGTCCCACGCCCCCGACGATCCCGCCTTGCTGGGTCACGATAAGGAGCGTCATTAGGGCCCAGTACCAGAGCACCCAGTTCACCTTCCATCGGGGGCCGGGGAGGGTATTCAGGGCCTCCAATCCGGTCTGCCCCCACATGATGGTATACCGGCCCAGTTCGACTTGAGCAAAGACCTTGACGACACACCCTGCCACGATCAGCCACAGGAGCCAGAATCCGGCCTCTGCCCCTACCTTCGTAGTGGCGATCAGCTCTCCCGAACCGACGATCGATCCGGCTACGATAATGCCGGGGCCCAGCTTGCGCAGCGTAGCCCACAACGTACGGGGAGCGGGCCTTACATCTTCTGATTCGGAGGACTCACTTCCGGAGGCCGAGTCGGTATCGCTCAACGGCTCGTGCATCGATGCGTCAGCGATCTATTCCAGCGTCAACCGTGATTTTTGGGGCCGATGGATGCGATCTCAAAACCCAATGGGAGGCATGTTTCCCCGGCGCTCGCCGCAAAACGGGGACTCTCCAAGTGTGAGTGCGAACCGGTGCGGCACAAATCCGAGAAGTGGAATGAGCATTGCTCCTCTTTTTCAGGGCGGGGAATGCACACCCTACGCGGGTCACAGCCAGCCGCGGTCTTTAAGCTGTTGCTCGAATTGCTGCTGATACTCGCCCGCCTTGTCAGGATCGATCGTTGTGGCATTCGTATGTTCACCGACGACCCAGGCGCCTTCCCACGGTTCAGTTGAGACGAGCCATGCATAGCGATTCAACTGCGCCTGATATTCCGCCGTTTGCTTTTCATCGAGGCTGGGCGGCAGCTCGAACACGTCGTAGGGCTGCTTGTGCTTGATCGCCCACACCTCCAGCAGTTGTTGGAGCAGCCAGTCCGCGGGATTGCGAATCTGTCCGTTCCAGACCGAATGCAGTGACCGGGCGCGATATGGCCGCAGCACCGCAAGCTTTGCCTCAGCCTTCTCAGACGAGAACTGTTGTAAGTGCTCGTGACACTTGCCAGCTTGCTCCCAGCTTTCTTGGCGCTTGTTGGGGAACGTAAAACCGCTCCCATAGCCGAGCCACATGATCGCATCGACGCCGTGGCGGCGATGCTGCTCGCACATGCGCTCAACGTGCTGCGGCTTGACGTGCTGCAGCCCGTCCGAGCCGCCGTAAGTATGCGCCTGGAGCCACGGCACGATGGGTTTGTTGTATCGCCGTGCCAAGCCGCTGCAATAGCTCATGTCGCGGGGAATCACATCGTAATACCCGTCGCCGTGCACCGGGTAGGGATCGAGATGCACGATGTCAAGCTGCTGTGCCAAAAGCTCCTGCCCGCTGCCGTCGTGATCGTTGTGCAGGTCGA
>CAYRPX010000216.1:0-5447 GCA_964426195.1 uncultured Salinivenus sp. | reverse complement strand
TCCGTCGCTGTACCTCGAAGCCGGCGTTGTTCGTCTCGCTGGCGGTTTGCCAGGTAAGACGAATCCGGTCGTCGGCGACGGTTGTGCCCTCAAAACCGGCCAGTTCCACCGGCAGCGGCTCGGTGTCGCTTGCCAGCACGAACTCGCTGAACGAGTCTGTGGAGGCGTACACTTCGTCGTCGGAGAGGTCGTTGGGCGTTCCGTTCTCGTTAACCTTCGTCGGCGTCAGCGCCGTAAACGAACTGGCGCCCTCCGGCCGCTTGTAGATCGTCAGGTTGCTCGGGTCGTTCACGCCCTCAAACACGCTGACCGACAGCTGCACCTCCGCCGAACTGAAGCTGAGACCGGACGTGATCGTCACACGATCATTGCTCACGTTGCTCTCGCTGATGCCGTCGGTGGTGCTCGGCCCTTCCCCGTATTGTTTGACCGTCACCGTGCTGGAGCCGCTGACGCCACTGAAGTCGATTTCGGTTCCGGTGCCGCCGAAGCTGGTGAGACCGTCCGCGTCCACGGTGGCCGAGGCGGAGGCAACGAGTGAGAGCTCGAAAATGTAGGCCGCCCCGGCAGCGTCTTTGCTGTTCGACGGGCCGCCGTCCTCCTGGGGAACCCCGACAATCGCACTACTTCTACCAATCGCGACCGACTGGCCAAATTCGTTCGCGGCGAAGTTGAATCCTCCTTCGGTGTTGGAGGCCCGGAGAACCTGATCTTCGTTTTTCGGCCACCCACTCGCGGTGCGCTCGAAAGCGTAGGCCGCCCCGGCGGAGGGGTCGCCGTTCTCCGGGTCGTCCACGCTGGGAGTCCCGACAATCGCACGGTCCCCATCGATTGCGACCGACGTGCCGAAGTTGGCAACAGGCGCCTTGTTTTGGGGACGAAGCAGCTTATCCTCATTTTTCGGCCAGCCGCTCGCGGTGCGTTCAAAAACATAGGCCGCGCCGCCGTCCTGAAACGCGCGGCGTGCCCCAACAATTGCGCGGTCCCCGCTGATCGAGACTGCTGACTTGCTGAAGCGGTCCCCGAATTCTGCGTTGGAGGCGCGAAGGATTTGGGCCTCCTGCCAACTGCCTCCGGAACGCTCAAAAATGTAGGCCGCGCCAGATTCATCTTTGTTGTCCGACGGGCCGTCTTCGGCATAGGCCCCGACAACCGCGTGGTCCCCGTCAATATCCACCGCGTTGCCGAAGTTATCTGCTGCGCCTGTATTGGAGGCGCGGAGGAGCTGATTCTCATTTTTCGGCCAGCCGCTCGCGGTGCGCTCGAAGACGTAGACTGCGCCGGCGCCCTCTTTGTTGTCCGACGGCCCACTCTCGCCGAGCGCCCCAACAATCGCGCGGTCTCCGTCAATTGCGACCGATTCGCCGAACGCGTCAAAGTTTCCCGCGTTGGAGGCGCGGAGAATCTGGACCTCCTGCCAGGAACCGCCCGAGCGCTCGAAGACGTAGGCCGCGCCGGCCCTTAGATTATTCGGACCGTCGTCCTGCTCGAAATCGCCGACAATCGCACGGTCCCCATCGATCGCGACCGACTCGCCGAATCTGTCGTCCTTGTCCCCATCGGAGGCGTGGAGGATTTGGGCCTCCTTCCAGCCGCTCGCGGTGCGCTCGAAGATATAGGCCGCACCGCCTTTGTTATTCGACGGGCCGTCCTCCCTGTCGGCACCGATAATTGCGTAGTCCCCATCGATCGCGACCGACTTGCCGAATTCGTCTCCGGCCTCCGCGTTGGAGGCCCTCAGGAGGGCGTCTTCTTCGGTTTGAGCGACTGCGGTGTTCAGGGGGCTGAAGAGAACGAGAGTGAGAGCGGCCCCGATCGTGCGGAGCGCGGTCCCGAGCGTATCAGTGAGAGAAGAGGAGGGATGGAGGAGCATAGGAAAACGGAGGGATGATCGAAAAGAAAAAGGAAGTCGTGTCCGTTTCGGGTCGATCCTAGCGTTCACTGATCCGGGAAAGCCCCACGAGGGGGGGCTTCGTCGTTAGGCTCTGTCGGATCTACTGCACCACCGTTAGACGCTGGGTCTTCACGGCGCCGCCCGTCGTCAGTCGGAGCACGTACACGCCGCTGGGGAGGCTGCCCACGTCTACCCGGCGTTGGTGGCGCCCCGCTTGGGCCTCAGGCGTGAGGGTGCGCACCTGTCGGCCCAGCATGTCGTAAAGGTCCACCGTTACGTCCTCTGCAGCCGCGCCCTCCGGAATCGCGTACCGGACGGTGGCCTGGCTGCGGGCCGGATTCGGGAATGTGCCGAGCAGCCGGGGCTCCGTGACCGTTCCGCGCTCGACGGTGATCGCGTCGGAGAGGGCCGCGCTGCCGTCGGTGTCGACCTGCTTGAGGCGGTAGGTGAGCCGGTCGGCCGCGTAGGGGAGGTTGTCGTCCACAAAGCGGTAGGACTGAGCAGTTGTGGTGGATCCGCTTCCTTCGACCTGGCCGATCTGCTCCCATTCGCCCTCCTGTCCATTCGCGCTTCCGCTTCTGCGGCGCTGGATGCGGAAGCTGGCATTGTTCGTCTCCGAGGCCGTTTGCCAGGTCAGTCGCACTCCCTCGTCGGTGCTCGTTCCGTCAAACCCGGCCAGTTCCACCGGCAGCGAGTTAGAACTGCTGGCAAGTACGAACTCGCTGAAGCTGTCGGTCGTCCCCACAATTGCATCATCTGTCGGATCGCCGGGCGTCCCCTGTTCGTCCACATTCGTGGGCAGCGAGGAGAAGGAGCCCTCTCCCACCGTCGAGCGTCTGTACATGGTGACGGCCGTCGGGTCTTGGATGCCCGCGAACGAGTCGACGTTGAAGCGGATCTCGCCGGTGGTGAAAGACAGGTTCGGCCCCGCCTCCACGGTCACTCGATACTCGCTGACGGTGGACTCGCTGATTCCGTCCGATCCATTGGGACCGATGCCGAATCGCTCGACGGTGACCTCTCCCGATCCACTAACCCCGTCGAAACTGAGGGCTACCCCGGCAGTCTCAAACGGGACCGTGCCGTTGGAGGAGACAGACTGAGTATTACTAGCTACGAGGGAGAGAGTCGCTCCGCTGTAAAGATACACCCTGCCCACGTCCGAGTCGCCGTTGATGTCAACAAACTTGTCCCCCACGATGATGTCGGGGACCCCGTCGCCATCAGCGTCCCCCGCGTCCGCAATCTCTCGTCCAAACCGAGTGCTTTCCCCCGGGGATTGTGATGCTAAACTGTCAAGTTCGGCCCCCTCGGCTCCGCTAAACACGTGCACGGGGCCTCCCTGATTGGTCGAGACGTCCGTGCCGGGAGCGCCGGCAATCACGTCGGGGGTGCCGTCGTAGTTTACGTCTCCAATGGGGGCGACCGCTCTGCCGAGCGCAGTGCTTGGAGGGGCCGTAAGCGTACGGAGGATTGTGCCGTCGGTGCCACTGATTAGGTGCACTCGGCCCGCCGCCCCGAAGATGTGGACAGGGTCTTCCTGGACGACATCTTCCGTGGAGGCCCCCACAATGATGTCCGGGACGCCATCGGCGTTGACGTCGGCAAGAGGGGCGACGGCGGCCCCAAAGCTGCCCACTCCAAAGTCGCCGTCGTACTGCGAGGCCAGCGTCCGGAGCACGTCTCCACTCGATCCATCGAAGAGGTAGGCGCGCCCGTCTCCATTCGTGCCATCCTCGTCTCGGTCCTCCCCGGGAGCCCCCACAATGAGATCAGGGATGTCGTCCCCGTTGACGTCCGTCTCGCCGGCTCCCGAGGCCCCAAATTCGCCATCCGTCTGAGCGTTGGGCGAGCTGAGCGTCCGGAGCGTGGCTCCATCCGCTCCGCTGTACACGTAGGCGCGGCCCGCTGCATCAGCAGCGTCGACAGCCTCTTCCGGGTGCCCCCCGAGCACGTCAGGCGTGCCGTCATCATTGAGGTCGCCGGCCATCGCAATTACCTCCGAGGAGGGGGGCGTGATCGTCTGCACGACCGACCCATCCGACAGATCGAAGAGATAGACGCGCTCGTTGTCTCCAAATAAGGGACCGGTGCTTCCCACCGCGACGTAGGGCGTGCCGCCGAGTCGGATCGCAGCGATCGATCGGCCAAAATCGGCTAGTGATTCAGGGGTAGGCGCCGTAAGCGTCCGCAATGTACTTCCATCAGCCCCGCTGAGTACGTACACTTGTCCCGCCCCTCCTTCCCCGCCAGCGTCTTCTCCGGGAGCTCCTACAATCACGTCGACGGCCCCGTCGCCATTGAGGTCCCCCACAGATTCTACCGAAGCACCGAACTCACTGCCTGCCCCGGCATTCGGCGATTCGAAGACACGCGGAGCCTGTGCGGTTGCCGGGAACGGAAGCCCGAGAAGTAGAGTGGCGGAGAGCCCGAAAACTGCGAATGTGGACGGACGAGGGAGAAAGATTTTCGAGATGAAGTGGGGAGCAACAGCGGGAAGCATGGGCGTTTGAGAGTGGGAAGCGAAGAAATCGGTAAGATGCCCCGGGGAAAGTCGGGACGTATTTCCGAATCGCTGTGCAGGAGGGGTAGGGCGGTAAGGGCTGGTCTGACTACCATCCGATCGCGAGCGCGGCTCTGGTCCTCATCAAAGGGCACACCCATGATCGGTGCAGCCCCTGTTTGCAACGGACGGGAATGCGTGCTTGGGAGCGGTTAGTGCACGACGGTGAGGCGCTGCGTTTTGACGGACCCTCCCGCCGTCAGGCGTAGAAAGTAGAGGCCGCTCGGGAGGCGGGCCGCGTCGAGAGTCACCTCGTGCCTCCCCGCCGTCACGTCGGTGGTGACCGTTCGCATCGCTCGGCCCAGCACGTCGTAGAGTCGAAGCGTCACGTCTCCTGCGGCCGGTCCCTCCGGAACCGCAAACCGAACCGTTGCTTGACTGCGGGCCGGATTCGGGAATGTGCCGAGCAGCCGGGGCTCCGTGACCGTTCCGCGCTCGACGGTGATCGCGTCGGAGAGGGCCGCGCTGCCGTCGGTGTCGACCTGCTTGAGGCGGTAGGTCAGCCGGTCGGCTTCGTACGGGAGATTCGAGTCGACAAAGCGATACGATTGGCCGTCCGCGATTGTCCCAGAGCCCTCGACCCGTCCGACCTGCTCCCATCCGTCCTCTCCCTCCCTCTCGCCGATCCGTCGCTGCACCTCGAAGCCGGCGTTGTTCGTCTCCGAGGCGGTCTGCCAGGTCAGTCGCACTCCCTCGTCGGTGCTCGTTCCGTCAAATCCGGCCATCTCCACCGGCAGCGGATTGCTGTCGCTGGCAAACACGAACTCGCTGAAGCTGCCCGTCGAGACGACCAGGTCGCCGCCGTCGACGGTAGTGCTGAGCGATTCGAAGGTGCCCTCGCCTGGGGCGTCGCGTTTGTAGACCGTGACGGTTTCGGCGTCGGTGATGCCGTCAAGGGTACTGACTGCCCACCGAACGGACGTGTTGTCATCGAAGGATAGGTCTCCGTCGGCCCGGAGGACGAAGCGGTAGGTGCTCACGTTCTGCTCG
>CAYRPX010000215.1:0-5544 GCA_964426195.1 uncultured Salinivenus sp. | reverse complement strand
ACCCGGTCGAGCCTGCCGATCCCCCCTCGGCCCTGCTCGACGGACTGGGCGGAGCGACCACGGAGACGATCGGCTGGAGCGGACGGGACTACTTCGTGCATCTCCGGCAGCCGGACGCCGTGCACACTCTTCACCCAGACCTTTCGGCACTGGAAACCCTCGACGACACGCGAGGGATCATCGTCACCGCCGCGGCCGATGCCGACGACCTCGATTTCGTGTCCCGGTTCTTCGCACCCCGCGTGGGCGTTCCCGAGGACCCCGTGACCGGCTCAGCCCATTGTGCGCTTGGGCCGTACTGGGCTGCCCGGACGGGACAAACCTCCCTCATCGGCCGGCAGGTGTCGGCTCGGGGCGGCACGGTACGTGTCCACCTCGATGCTCCCGACGCCGAGCGAGTCACCCTCGCCGGGCGTGCCACCACAGTTGTCCGCGGTCGCCTCCACGTCTAATCCCGGCTCTCTAGGTGGGCCCCGTTCTCAACGCTCAACGCGTGATTAAATCACCACCCTGGCCGCAGGATAACGCCAAAGTCCCAGTCCTTGGTACGCTGGAACGTACGGGCGTAGAAGGCCTCAAGGATGATCGCGCCCAGTACGTTTATGCGCGCCGACATCCCGGCACTCGTCACGGGTTGAGGCGACGCCAAGCCACTCACGGTGGGATCCGAGCGTCTGATTGTGTTCGACGAGAAGGACAACTCGGACAGATCTTCGCCGGTCCACGTCACCCCTGCGTCCGCAAAGAGCACGAGATCGGTCGGCAGGTACTCGAACGTCGAGAGACTCAAGACTTCCGGCCCGAGCAGCGGGAGGCGGATTTCAGCACTGCCGAGCGCCATGCGCGTCCCGTACAGCCGTCCAATTTTGCAGATGCCCTGCTGCTGGCACTTCGGCTCGTCGAAGATCGAGTTGAAGCTGTAGCCGCGCACGAAGCCACTCTGATAGGGGTCGCCGAGCGTTTCCCGAACGAAGGAGTCCGTCAACTGCCCTTTAAACTCGCCCGCCCCGTAGTTTCCTCGATGAAGCCCCCGGATTGCGAAGGTGAGCGGGTCCCTGTAAAAGTAGCGCCGGTAGTCAGCCAGGAGAGACACGAAGTTCCGGGATCCTGCCTGCGGGGTGACCTGAAACCGATAGCGTCCTCCCTGCAGGGGCGAGGTCAGTCCCGAATTCGAAAAGTCCCCCACGTAGGCGAGGCCGGCCCGGCCGAGATAAATGGGATCCGGCAGGTCCCCGATGCCAAGCTGGGCCGGGTTGAGCTCTCTTCCGGTCGGCCCTCGCGCCGTAATGTCGAAGCCATACCGCGTGCCGCCGAGACTGAGCTCGAATCGGTTCGTCTGGGAGAGCGGATAGCTTGCCTGCGTGCCCACTTGCGTCCGGAAGATGCGCTGTACGATCTGAATGTAGGTGAATCGTCCCGAAGAAGTTTGTATGGGTTGTAGCTGGCCGTAGGCAGTGGGCTGATGGGACGCCCCCACGCCGTAGTTCATTCGGTTCTCTCGATTCGAATAGAACATCCCGCCTCCCACATCTTTGAGGGTCCCATTAGCCTGGAGAAAGACGCTCAGGTTCTGGTGCCCAAGAATATCGCTGAAGAGGAATCCTACGCCGCCGGCCACCTGTGTGCCCATTGGTCCCCCGACCGACGCCCCCATGGAGGGCGGCACAATCTGATCGAGGTACAATTTGTCGTCGGCCTTCGACACCTCGTGCGATCCGAGGTCCTTCAGGCCCGTCACCGGATCGTTCAGGTAACTGCCCACCAGTCCCTCATCGGTGGGCTGAATGGGCGGAAGTAGGGCGGTCGTGCTCGAGCGCCCTGCGGCCTCAACTCGCTCCCCCTCCGTCTCCTCCTCCGAAAGCGCTACGATCGAGTAGCCCCCATTCGAGAAAACCGAAAACATCATCCGTCCACTCCTGCGCGCCACCGAGAGCGCCGGCGAGAGCGCCGTAATGCCACTCACCCCCGTCTGTAGTCGAGTCACGCGATATGTGGCCTCTTCGTCGAGGTCGTAGCGGTAGACGTCCTTGAACCCATCCTGATCGGCGATGAAATAAATGCTCCGCCCGTCTGGACTATACTGGGGATTGTGGTGCATCCCCGTCGAGAATGGTTGGATGGGCCGAACTTCGCCGGACTCTACGTCAATCAGGCCGATACGCTCCTCGCCGTATTCGAGGGTTTCGAAGTCTGTCCCGTCTGGTCCCCGATCGGTCGTGAACGCGATCGTCTCCCCGTCCGGCGACCAGGTTGGCTGCAGGGCCATGTAGCGGTCGTTGGTGAGCTGGCGCACGCTCTTGGCCTCAAGGTCGTAGACGTAAAGGTCACTGAGGCCCCCTTTAAGTCCTGAAAACGCTATGGATTGCCCATTAGGAGACCACGCCAGGTTCTGGATGGCCCCCACCGCCTCCACCACCGTGCGCGTTTTGATCTCCCCGGTCTTCACGTTAAACGTGTTGATCTCGTTGCGGCCTTCCGCGAACGTGATGAACGCAAACCGCCGCCCATCGGGCGACCACGCCCCCGCCGAGTTGATGAACCGAAGCGCGTCGAAGTGTGGATTCGACCGGGTGCCTTCAAGTTGCTGGACAATTTCTCCAGTCTCGGCGTCGGCAACAAAGAGATTGGTGTTAAAGAGATTGCGCCGCGAGATGAAGGCCACGTACTGACCGTCTGGGCTCACGGCCGGAGAAATGTTGAGCTCACCGTCGCCCCCGGGCTCCCCAACCACCGCCTTGCCCACTGAATCGACCGGCGTCCGATCCTTGGCGCTCGGCAGATAGGAGTCCTTCACGGCCTGTTTCCACTCCCTCGAGAGCGAATCGGCCGTAATGCCGAGCGTAAATACGAAAGCCGAATCGACCCCGACCCGTCCACTCATTTTGTAGAGGTCCGTCACGGTAGCGTCCCCATACTTGCCGCCGATGTAGGCCATGTAGGCCTGCCCGTAGCGATATGGGAAATAGGACTGCTGGTCGCGCGTGAGTTGGCGAATGGTCGGCAGATCCTCGCGAAGGGCCGCGTCCCGCATCCACATAGCCGTGTGCGAGTCCTGCCGTCCCACCGACAGGTACTCGGCCATCCCCTCAATGAACCACAGCGGCATGTTACGAAGCGAAAAGTTTTCGCCATCCTTCCGAAGGGCAATGTCGTACTGAAACGAGTGAACCAACTCGTGGCCCAGCACATGGTCGGTCTCTTTATAACTTCCCGTCAGTGGCATGATTACTCGCTCCTTGATGCTCTCCGTTACTCCGCCCGTTCCCTGCCCCAGCTGTCCTCGCACAGCATTAGTTTGCTGGAAGTCTGGACTGTTGGCGTAAAAAATCAGGGGCTTCTTCTTCTGAAACTCCCGGAGAAAGGTACGCGAATGGCGGTCATACCACCGCTCGGCCATCCGGGCCGCATCCTCAACAGCCTCTCGCTCTTCCGGATAAAAATAGATGTCAAACTGATCCGTCTCGAACGTTTTGAAATCGAACTTCTCGTACTGAACTTTATTCTGCCCAAAGTACTGGGCCGAAGCCGGCTCCACGGCCCCAAACATCGAGAGCAGAAAGAGAATGAGGATCGTTCGCAGGGAAAACTGTCGCATGGTGCGGCCAGAAGGATCAGCGGGGCTTTACGAGAAATGCACCCGTATGGGAGCTTTCTGTATTGGTTAGTCCCCGAAAAAGTTCGGGCGTTACGGGCCCGTACTGTGGCACTCAGTTCCCTCTCGTAAAAGTTCACCTTCACGTTTCAACTTACACTCCATAATCTGGACAAGACCGACCTTCCTCGCAAATGCGGTCCGCTTCTAGAGTGTCAATGCGCGTGCTCTTCTCCCCCGAAAACATTCGTGCAACCCATCCCCGCCCGCGTCGTTTTAGTGAAAGTTGGGCAAGAGACCTTCCCTGATTCTCGCATCTCGTTTTGCACTCTCTGCTTTTCGCCGAGCCAACCAATCCTGCATGGACGAATATCGCACCCGCGTCCGGATCTATGCCGGGGTCGTCCTTGCCGTCTTTTTCCTCCTTGGCATTCGACTCGTGCAACTGCAGGGAATGAATGGAGCAGCGGAAGACGACCTTCCGCCGGGCAGTGCCGTGCGTGGACAGTCCGTCGAGGCGGCGCGGGGCGCCATGTACGACCGAAACGGCACGCTCCTGGTGGATAACCACCCTTCCTACACGATCCGACTGACCCCTCGGTACTTCGACCGCTCGAAAATCCCTCTTCTGGCCGATCTTCTCGAAGTGGCCGACTCGACGGTCCGCTACAAGCTCGAATCGGCCCGTGAGCGAAATGCTTTCCGACCCACGCCCTCCTTCCGTGAGCTCTCCTTTGAAACGTTCAGTCGCGTCCAGGAGCATCTGTACGAACTCCCCGGTGTGTCGTACGACGTCGATCTCCGGCGTCGCTACCACACCGCCGCCCGGGCCGCCCACGCCCTGGGTTACGTCCACGAGATCGACGGCCAGACCCTCACCCGGAAGCAATCGAAGGACTATCGGGCCGGCGATCGCATCGGTCGAACAGGCCTGGAGCACGCCTACGAAGGCGTCCTCCGAGGCCAACGAGGCCGCGAGTTCGTCCTCGTCAACGTGCACGGCACGAAGGTGAAGCAGTACCGCGCCGGAACGAAAGATGAGCCCGCTGTCCCTGGATACGATCTGACCCTGACCCTCGATCACGAACTACAAGCATTCGCTGAATCGCTGTTCGTGGGCAAGCGAGGCGCGGCCGTCGCGCTCGATCCAAATACCGGGGAGATCCTCTCGCTCGTCAGCAAGCCGGATTTCGATCCCGCCCTCTTTGCCAGTTCGGTCCGGAGCTCAGTGTGGGACAGCCTCCGTTCAAATCCACACGATCCCCTCTATAACCGGGCCACGCAGAGCGGCTACCCTCCGGGCTCTACGTGGAAGCCGTTCATGGCACTCGTCGCTCTGGAAACGGGGCTGCTCACCGAATCGGAACGCTTGGACTGTCCTCCAAGCTACTACGTGGGACGACGAGCTTTCAAAAACCACGATGGGCAGGACGAAGGCCGAATTACAGTAAAGAAGGCCATCGAGGTGTCGTGCAACACGTTTTTCTACCAGGTGATGGAGAAGATGAATCTGGAGACCTGGCACGACTGGGCCCTGGAATTTGGATTCGGCCAGAAGGTCCCCCTCGACGGATTCCGACAGGAAGCAGGCCTGATTCCGGATTCGTCCTACTTCAATCGGATGTACGGGACCTGGACCCAGGGCTACACGGTCAATCTCGGCATTGGCCAGGGCGACATGTCGGTAACTCCTCTACAACTGGCCCGGTACGTAGCGGCCCTCGGCAACGGGGGCACCCTCCCATCGCCTCACTTCGTCCGCAAAGCTAAGCAGCCCGAAAATGGGTCGGTCCGTCGCCCCGATATCCCTGCGCCCAAGCACATCCCCATCGATTCGAGTCACTTCGCGGCTGTGCAGGAGGGGATGCACCGTGTGATGACCAACGGTACGGGCCAATGGGTCCAAATTCCGGGCATTCCGAGTGCCGGCAAGACGGGCACCGCCCAGAACC
>CAYRPX010000214.1:0-5567 GCA_964426195.1 uncultured Salinivenus sp. | reverse complement strand
TTCGGCTGCGCTACGAGTTTCACCGCAAGTTTGCCCCCTACGTCGGTTACAGTCACGACTGGACGTTCGGGGAAACCGCCGACCTCACAGGTGGGGACACCAGCAGTGGCGCCTTCGTCTTTGGGGTGCGCATTTGGCGGTGACGGTCCTGGCTTCAACAGTTCTCCCATCACAGACAAATCAATGACATGAACACGCAGGACAACTGGATTTCGAGTACGCGTGTCCTCCTCACACTCGGCGTTGGGCTATTGCTCGTGGCCGCGTGGTACGGGGGGCGAATCACCACCGCCGGATCCTCTCCCGTGGGCATGATGGACGGATCCATGCATGGGCACGGAATGACGACGACGAGTGGAGAGGTCTTTGATGGGGAAACGGGTCTTCGTCGGTGCCGGGCGATGATGGGGACGATGGAGGGTATGAATCGCTCAATGCAGTCGATGATGGGAGCGCGCTCCGGGTCGCGTTCCGAACGCCGTCAGGACCGGCGAGGGCACATGGGTGGGGGAATGATGGACAAAGACATGGGCCCGATGCATGAGCGAATGGGCGCGAAGATGGAAGAGATGAGCCCGGAAGAGATGCGCAGCCTCTGCCGGACGATGGAGCAAACCATGCAGGCGGTCATGTACGGAGAAGAGCCGGAAGCGACCGGTGGGGCTGGCGAGACGGCGTTTGAAGGACTGGCCCTCGAGGCGGAAACGGAGCAGTGGCTCCGGAATGCCCGCGGCTTCGAGGCGGTTGAGGACCGGACCGACGAGGCCGAAGTGATCGTCGAGGTGGGTGCAGGCGATGGGTTACAGTACGCTCCCGCGGCAGTCCGCGTCGAGCCGGGCACGACGATTCGGTGGCGGTGGACGGGCCAGGGCGGGCTCCACGACGTGGCCTTTGTAAATGGGGAGGTCAGTACGTCCCTCCAGGGAGACGAAGGGGCGGAGTTCACTTATACCTTCGACGCGCCGGGCACGTACCGATACGAATGCACCCCGCACGCGGGGGTCGGGATGCGTGGAGTCGTAATCGTGACCAAAAACTGACGGGGCTCCCTCGTTCTGGAGGATTCCTGCTCTTGCCCAACACCGGCAGCATCACGACTCCCGGGAGCGGTCCAGAGTAAGGGCTCGTTCTGACAGTATGCCTGGGCCCGCTTCTGCTTCGTTTCTCCAGATAACAGGTCAGCTATGACTCTCTTTCTTCGAAGAAGACATCGTATTGGAACGAGGCCGATCCACTGGACGATTCACAGGTTGGCGCTTTTCGTCGCGGTGGGGGCTCTCCTTGCCGGCTGCGATGTCTTTGGAGATGAGGAGACGACTGAAGACGCAGTGTATCCCGCGTACGTTGACGAAAATGGGAACGGAATCAACGACTACGTCGAGGCTTCGCGGCACGACCCGGGGGCGTCTGCGGCAACCCGGTCCTCGCAAGGCCTCTCGTCCGGAAAAATACCGAAGGGACCGGCCCCGGTGGGACATGCCTTCGTCGACGAAAATGAGGACGGGATCTGCGACTACGCACAGAACGGGAGTGCGACCTGGCACGGCCCGGGTTTTGTCGACGAGAACGGAAACGGAATCTGTGATTACTGGGACGAAGCCTCCCCTCGGCATCGCCGACACGAGGGAATGCGGTTCCGCGACGAAAATGGGAATCAGATCAACGACCACTTCGAGCAACCGACGCACCGGGGCCCGAGGCATGACTTCGTCGATGAAAACGGTGATGGCATCTGTGATCGCGCTCAGGACGGAAGTCCGACGTGGCACGGGCCGAACTTTGTCGACGAAGACGAAGACGGTCGGTGCGACTACTGGGAGCCGGGCGGACGCGGGCACGGTGGTCGGCACGGACACGGGGGAGGCGGGGGAAGGTAATGGACGTTCGCAGGTTTAGTCACAAGCACGGGGGCCTATGTTTGAGGGAATGCACAACGGATGGATGTGGGGCATGCACTGGCTGTGGTGGGGTTTTTGGCTTCTCGTGATCGTTGGGGTCATCTGGACCATTGCGCGCTCACAACAGAGCCCGGGGTCCCCATCCAGCCGGGAGTCTCAGGAGTCCCCGCTGGAGGTTTTGCAACGACGCTACGCCGAGGGCGAGCTTTCAACGGACGAGTACGAGGAACGCAAAGAACGGCTCGAAGGGGACCAGTGACGGTCCCCTCCGAAGAAACATCTCAACGCTTTTTTCTCCCATGCCCGAGTCGACACGCTCCGCCCCGGACGAGACGACTGCACATACGCGCAGCCGTTACAATGCGGTCGCTCCGATCTACGACCTGATGGAGTGGCCGATCGAGCAATGGCTCTTCCGCTCCTGGCGCTCGGCGCTCTGGAGCGACGTCGCGGGGCCGGAGGTGTTGGAAATTGGGGCCGGGACGGGAAAGAACATTCCGTATTACCCCGAGGACGTGCACGTGACGGCCATCGACCTGTCGCCCAAAATGCTGGAGCGCGCCGAGCGGAGGGCTCGTCGCCATCCAGGCAAGACGATGACGCTCCGGGAGATGGACGCACAGGACCTAGACCTCCCGTCCGACACCGTCGACGAGGTCGTAGCCACGTTCGTCTTCTGCTCGGTGCCCGATCCGGTACAGGGACTCAAAGAGGCGCTCCGAGTCGTGCGTCCGGGGGGACGGCTTCTTCTTTTGGAGCACGTGCGTGCCACTGCGCCCTGGCTTGCTCGCCCGATGGACGCGCTGGACGGTCCCGTACACTGGCTCACCGGCGTTCACATTGCACGGGAGACCGCCGAGAATGTCCGGCGGGCCGGATGGGGCGTTCAGGAGGCCCAATCCCTGACCCGGGGCGATATTTTTCGGCGCATCGTCGCGCGAAAGCTGACCTGATGGACCGTGTTCATTCATCACGTGAACAAATCGTTTTTGCACCTAGCGATGAGTATCGACGCCGTCGTTGAAGCCCTGCGCATTGGATTTGGATTTCTCTGGACGGCGGCCTGGGCGATCATCATGGGCCTTACGATTACGAGTCTCGTCCAGGTGTTCGTGTCCAAAGAGCGAATGGCCCAGGTGCTCGGCGACGGGAGCATCGGAAGCCTTGCGAGGGCCACCCTGTTTGGGGCGGCCAGCAGCGGGTGCAGCTTTGGGGCCGTCGCGATCGGGAAGGGGCTGTTCAAGAAGGGCGCTCACGCGGTCAACTTCCTAGCCTTCATGTTCGCCTCGACGAATCTCATCGTCGAGCTCGGCTTGATGATCGTCATCCTGCTGGGCTGGGAATTTCTGGTGGCCGAACTGATCGGGGGCCTCATTCTCATTGCTGTGATGGCGGTCCTTGTGCACCTGACGCTTCCCGAAAATCTGTTTGCCGAGGTTCGGACGGCACTTGCCGCACGGGACGCGCAGGCGGACGTCGACGAAGACCCCACCTGCGGAATGGAAGGGAAAGACGAGTTTACCCTGACGACTGAGGAGGGGGAGACGCTGAAGTTTTGCTCGGAAGGATGCATGGAGACCTACAAACAGCAGGCGGCCGGCACCGGCCGGTGGCAGGACGAACTCCAATCCTGGGGCGGCTGGTATAAAATTGCCAACCAGTACCGCAAAGAGTGGTCGATGATCTGGAAAGACGTGGTGGGAGGCTTTCTGATTTCCGGATTCGTTATTGTGTTCGTCCCGCAGTGGGTATGGAGCGCCCTCTTTCTGCAGGGGGAGAGCCTCCTGGTCACTGCCGAGAATGCCATTATGGGGGTCACGATTGCTGTCATCAGCTTCGTGGGCAGCATGGGTAACGTGCCGTTTGCCGTTGCTCTGTGGGGCGGAGGCATCGGCTTCGCGGGCGTTATTGCGTTCGTCTATGCCGACCTCATAACCATTCCTGTCCTTAACGTCTATCGGAAATACTACGGCTGGAGGGTGATGGGGTACATCCTGGCCGTCTTCTTCGTGACGATGGCGTTCACAGGCTTCGTCATGGAGCTGCTCTTTGACGCACTGGGCATCGTTCCGGATCTAGCGGGGGGACAGACGGCCACGGAGGAGACGTACTTCACGCTCGACTACACCTTCTATCTCAACCTCATCGCATTTTCGCTGTCGGGCTTTCTCTTGTACGTCTATCGCTGGGGGCTCGGGGCACCGGGCCGCTATCGGGATCCCGTTTGTGGAATGCGGATCGGGAAGGAGGGGCCGAGCGCGACCCACGATGGGCTCCACTCCACCATCGGCTACCTCTCACCGGTAGACTACGAGGACGAGTACCATTCACACGATCACTCACAATCTGAGGAACCTCATTCACCCATCGCGGCGTGAAAGCCGTACGGTGTCCACTATAGCGGGTCAACTCCACTTCTTCGAAGAGCAAAGTGGCGAAACCGAAAGGGACAAAACTGCTACGGCCGGGCCTCACGCCTGATCGCCAGCTCTATATCGGAAATCAGGTCACAGTTTCCCCTTGACACCCTGGGGGTCGATTTTGTTACCTTGTCCAGTAGCGTGATGGTCGAAGAAAAGCTGCTCGCCCCCGAGTCGCTCAGGGCGGGCTTTTTCTATGTCTGTACCGCCTCGGCCACGGCTTCAAAGTTCTCCATCGTGAAGGCCAGGGATCGGCGCTCGGGATCGCTCGGGCGCTCGTCGTGGCCCTCATTGGACTTCTCGCCCCCCCGTGCCGTGTCGACCAGCGGCGTTACACGCGCCTCCTCTGCGGCCTGAAGGACGGCCTCGGGAGTTGTCTCTAACGCCTCGGCAAAGTCTGCGACCGTCCCGGCGACAATCCCGCCCCAGACGGCAATCTCCCCAGCGGTAAACTGCTCTTTTCCGCTTGCAAGTGCACTGTGGCCTCATGCGGGCATACTTTCGAGCTATCTCGTGCCCCGGACAGGCGGAATCTTTCCGCTCTCGGCGGGGCCGTCGAAACCTGTATTTCGGGCACATACCCGCGTCCAGTAGCAGGTAGAGCAGCTCCGCGACCCTCTTCGTGTCAGGCATGGGGATCGGTTGGACACAGGCGGGGAGGGGCGGCGGAATCTGCACACGAATCCCGACAGCCTGAACGCCGTGGAGATCATCCTCCAGAAGCGCAGGTGGACTCGGGACAACGTGGAGGGGCTTCTCTGGTGTCCGGACTGCACATGGGTAAATCGAACGGACAATGTGACTGGCCTCGAAACCATCTACGCCGTCCGTGAACCGAAGGACGACGACCACAACCTACCTGCCCGTTCCCCGCAGAAAGGATGCGTGAGTGAATAAAAAGTAAAGACGAGAGGGAGATGCAGAACAAAGCTTTAGATTATTCCTCCTCAAGTGTGTATATATATCAAACTCACAGCGGGCAGGACCCGAGCTCGGGTCTGTCCGAGGGGTCCGGCTCGCCTCTTTTCCAACCAACTCCGGCTCAGCCATGCACATCCCAACGCAGTTCTCTTCTGGTTTTTGCCGCCACGCAGGACAGGTGCTTTGCCTTCTCGCTGTCGTCTCGCTTCTGGTCGGCCTCGGGACCGCCAAGGCCCAAAATCCGGTCTCGACCGTCGAGGACAATCAGGGAAACCAGCTGATGCGGCTCTTCGACAACGGGAATCTGGAGCTTTTCCAGAACGGGGCC
>CAYRPX010000213.1:0-5572 GCA_964426195.1 uncultured Salinivenus sp. | reverse complement strand
TGTTGACGACGACCCCGCGGTTGAGGCCGTCGGAGGGGGCCATGCCCACCCCGAGAATATTCACACGGTCGAGGTCATCCTTGCCGGCAACGACGGCACACACCTTCGTCGTGCCGATGTCGACTCCTACGACAATTTGGTCATTCATGGCTCATCTGGGATTCAATTCGGAAGGGGGGCGTGAGGGGGGAGGCGAGATTCGCGAGGGGTAGGAGGCCCACCCGTCAAGGCGCACGGATCACGACTCACGTCGCACAGGGCATCACGGGAGATTAATCATGTCGGAACGACTGTGATCTCACTTATCCGGGAGACTCTTCTCGGGCAACGACCTGTTCGTCGAAACGGAGGTCGATCTGTTCGATGGAGGCGTCGGGTTGGGAGATCAGGACCTGCCGGACAAAGGCGCGGAGCGTCCGTAGCTTTCTTGCCACGTCGCCGGTCCCGAGTCGTACAGGGAGTGCCTCGTGCTCGTCCAACGGCGTGGTCACGAGCCCGACTGTGCCGTCGGGGCGCACCTCAATCTCGCCCACGAGGTCGGTCACCTCCGCCTTGGGCAGAGCCGCGAGCACATGTCGCAGCGACGACGAGCCCGGCACGCTGTCGGGACGGGTCCAGGGTGCATCGACATTGAGGCCGCGCACGAGCGGCACGTCGTACCCGGTACTGTCGGGAAGCGGCATCGCGTGGCCGGCACGGTCGAGGTAGTAGGTCGGCCGTCCCTGCGGATCGACTGCGAGGGCCGCGGGCGTTCGCTCCGTCACCGCAATGGTGAGGGCCTCGGACATCCAGTGCGGGGTCACCGTGGCCTCTTTTACCCATGGATGTCGCACCACCCGGTCGGCGACGAGGGTCGGATCGACCTCGACCATCACGGCACCGCTGTCCACCCGAGCCAGGTGACGCACCGAGTCGGGCGGGGCGTGCTGCGTGCCAGTCACGGCCACATGGTCGACCGACGCGCTTGTCCGCCATTGCCAGCCCAACAGGCCAAGGGCCCCGATGCCTGCCACAAGGGCGGCCATCCCCGCAAGGCGGAGGGCACGGGTGCCAAATGTATCTGCGGGCTTGGATGTCATGCGCTCAAAGTCAAGAGCTATTTGATCAACTCTATTTGATTCCCCCGGCAGAGTGACGCGTGATGAGTGATGCGTGATGAGCGAGTAGAGCGCTCGAAATCACGCGACCCGCATCACGACGGATCACCCCTTCCCGAAAGGGACTGCTTACTCGGTTTTTAGCTTCTCATTTTCGGTGAGCAAGTCCACGAAGGTCCGGCTGTACCGCCAGATATCCCCTGCCCCAAGCATGAGGACCACATCTCCTGGCTCGGTCATCTCCTGGAGGTGCCCCGGAAGATCCGTCTTGTCCGGCACGTACTGCACGGCGCGGTGACCAAACTGCTCGGCCCGCTCGGCCAGGCGTCCACCGGTGATGTCCTCGATCGGCTCCTCGCGCGCCCCGTACACGTCGGTCAGCACCAGCCGGTCGGCGTTGAAAAAAGAGCGAGCGAACTCGTCCATGAAGTTCTGGGTGCGGGAATACATGTGCGGCTGAAACACGGCGACGATGCGGCGCCCAGGAAACCCCTGATGGGCCGCGTCCAACGTCGCCTGAATTTCCGTCGGATGATGGGCGTAGTCGTCGAGCACCGTAATGCCTCCGGCTTCCCCCTTCTTTTCGAACCGGCGGCGCACGCCGGTAAACCCGGTCAGCCCCTTGCGAATTTGGTCGAACTTGATCTCCAACTCCTGCCCCACTGCCACGGCGGCGAGCGCGTTTCGCACATTGTGCATGCCGGGGACCTGGATCTCCACCTCGCCGAGGAGCTCCCCCTGAACCGTCACGTCGAACCGCGTCGTCATCTCTTCGCGCCGGACGTTCTCGGCCCGCACCTCGGCCTGGCGCGTGGTTCCGTACGTGATGACACGGCGCTCCACGTCGCCAACGATGGCCTGCACGTTCGGATCATCGAGGCAGAGAATGGCCGCGCCGAAGAACGGCACGCTGTTGGCGTATCGGGTGAAGGCCTTCTGGATCTCCTCCAGGTCCTCGTAGATGTCGAGGTGATCCTCCTCGATGCTCGTGATGACGGCCAGCGACGGCGTGAGCCGCAGGAAGGTTCGGTCGTACTCGTCCGCCTCGATCACGATGATGTCCCCCTCACCCGTGACGGCGTTGGAGCCGAAGGCCGTCACCTTCCCTCCCACAATGACAGTCGGATCAAACCCGCCCTCGGTCACGACGAGGCCCGCCATCGAGGTCGTGGTCGTCTTGCCGTGGGTGCCGGCAATGCCGACCCCAAATTTCATTCGAATGAGTTCACCGAGCATCTCAGCCCGCGGGATGAGAGAGATGCGGCGCCGTTCAGCCTCCTGCGTTTCGGGATTCTCCTCAGGATCGATTGCACTGGAGTAGACGACTACGTCAGCCTTCCCCACCTGCTCGGCGGCATGTCCCTCGTAGATGGTGGCCCCTTCGGCCGCGAGCCGCTCGGTCACGTCGCCGGTCTTCAGGTCCGAACCGGTCACGTCATAGCCGCGGTTGAGGAGCACCTCGGCGATGGAGCTCATGCCGATGCCGCCAATGCCCACCATGTGGACCTGGCGGATGCGGCCCAGGGCCGGTTGTGTGCGTAATTCAGTCATCGATGAAAATAGCTCACTCGGGAAGGATTGTCTTTGGTAAAGCCGTGCCGCCGGCACGGCTGCCGGCATGGCTCTACAGGGAATCAATTCATTCGGTAGTGATCGGCGAGGGTGAGGACGTCGCGGGCGATGGTTTCGGCGGCGTCGGGGCGAGCCCGCTCCCGGGCCGCCTCGGCCATCTGGTTCAGCGTCTCAGGATCGCCGAGCAGGTCGACGACCACTTCGTCCAGCCGGGCGTCGAGCTTCGGCTCCGGCAGCAGGACGGCCGCGCCGGCCCGTTCCAGGCTCCGCGCATTTTTCGTTTGATGGTCGGCCGTCACGTTGGGGGAGGGCACGAGCACGGCGGGCGTGCCCGTCACCATCAGTTCGCTGCAGGTGAGGGCCCCGGCCCGGCACACCACGAGGTCGGCCGCGGCGTAGGCGGCGTCCATCCGGTCGATGTACTCGACGATTCGGAGGTGAGGATGCCCTTCCACTTCGTCTACGACGGCGTCGTAGTAGCGCTCGCCCGTCTGCCACACCACGTGCATGTCTTCTTCGGCCAAGAGGGCCTCCAGATTGTGCTCCACCGCCCCGTTGATCGCGGCGCTGCCCAGCGAACCGCCCATCACCAGTAGCACGCGCCCGCCCTCCGGAAGTCCGAACGCAGCACGCGCATCGCGCCGATTGGCCTCGCGGAGGGCTCGGCGCGTGGGATTGCCGCTCACCACTGCCCGCTCGCTCGGCACCCATTCTCTGGCCTCGGGAAAGGCGAGGTGGATGCGGGACGCGAGGCGTGACAGCACCCGGTTCGTGAGGCCCGCGTAGGCGTTTTGCTCCTGCACTAGGAGGGGCCGTCCCCGCAGCCACGCAGCCAGTAGCACGGGCCCAGCCACGTAGCCCCCAGTGCCCACCGCCACGTCTGGCTTGATGGCCCCCACCAGGCGCCAACTCTGCATCAGTCCCTGCATCACACGGATCGGCAGCAGGAGGTTCGAAGCCGAGGCCCAGCGCTGAAAACCCTGCGCCGTGATCGGGTGGAGCGCGTAGCCCGCCTCCGGCACGGCCCGGGCCTCAAGCCGATCCTGCGTCCCCGCAAACACGATCCGGGCCTCCGGGCGAAGGGCCTGCACCGCGTCGGCAATGGCGATGGCCGGATACACGTGCCCCCCGGTACCGCCGCCTACCATCAGTATGCGAGGAGCCCGAGTGCTCATGAGAACCAAAAGGGAAAACGTTGAGGGGCCGAAGGAGGCCCAGAAGGAGCATCGAAGAATGAAGAGGTTATTTCAAACTCGCTCGGACTTGTGCGGTCCCGTGTGTCGTGAGATATTCAACAGCACTCCAATCATGACGCCGTTGGCTAACAGTGACGTGCCGCCATACGACACGAAGGGCATGGGGAGCCCCGTCACTGGAAGCAGGCCACAAGCCACGCCGGCATGCACGAACCCGTACGTTACAATCAGTGTGGTGAATCCCACCGCCAGAAAGAGCCCCAGTGGATCGGGAGCGTCGCGGGCGATGCGAAGATATCCCCGAAAGAGCAACACGCAGAAGCCGAAGAGGAGAAAAAGGGCCCCGATGAGCCCGTACTCCTCGGCGATGATAGCAAAAATAAAGTCGTTGTAGGGGGCCGGGAGAAAGTCCCGCTGGACGCTTTTGCCGGGCCCCACGCCCGTAAGCCCACCCACGGCAAACGCCATCCGGGCCTGTCGGGACTGGTACTGCTCCCCCCTCACGTCCATGACGTCTTCTGCGTCAGTCGTGGCAAAAATATCCGTTCCGAGATACGCCTCAACCCGGGCGGCCCGATCCGGTGATGTCGCAAGAACCCCAAAAGCCAACACTATGCCAAGCAGTCCGAGGCCGGCAATTTGAATGATGCTTACGCGACCGACCATGCTCATCAGCAGAACAGCCCCCAGGAGCACCAGGGCGGTCGAAAGGTCGTCAAGGCCGATGAGTCCGACCGTCAGGAGCACCCACACCAGAATCGGCAGGAAGGTCCGACTGAAGCTCTTCACGTACTCCTGCTTCTGTACCAGCAGGACCGCCACGTAGAAGACCAAGGCCACCCGCGCAAGCTCTGAGGGCTGAAACCCGACGCCGGCGATCTGCAACCAGCGATCGACCCCCTCCGAAAAGAGCCCGACAATCTTGACCGTGACCAGCAGCACCAACGCCCCGAGGAGCGCCAGTCGGCTGTACCGGGCCAGCGTGCGGTAGTCGATCAGGCTGACGACCCCCATCGCCCCAAGCGCAATCCCCACGCGGACGAGGTGGCGCACCAGAAAGTGCACCGGCTCGGTCCCCACGCGCACCTCCGCCAAGTACGTGACCGCGCTGTACACGGCCACCACGCCGACCGCCACAAGGGCTAGCACGACCCACACCACATACTTGTCCGCCGGGGCGCGGGCAGTAACTTTATGTTTGAAGGATTGAATGACGCTCATGGACAATCGCCGATAATTCAGTGTCCTTGGACAGGACTAATGTTGCGTGATGCATGACACGCGATACGTGATCTCACTTTTTACGATTCACTTTTCACGCATCATTCCTCACGCATCAAAGCAGTGTTTTGACAAGGCGGCGAAAGAGGTCCCCGCGTTCTTCGTAGCTCTCATACATGTCAAACGATGAGCAGGCCGGGCTCAAAAGCACTACGTCGCCCGGCTGGGCAAACTGCTTTGCCTGGTTCAGGGCTGCCTCCATGGTCTGGGCCCGGCTGTAGGTCCCGGCTTCCTGCCCAAGTTCCCGGACCACGGTGTCGGCACTCTCGCCGAGTGCCACCACTGCCCGTACCTGCTCGCGAACGAGCGGCTTGAGGTCCGTGTAGTCGTTGCCCTTGTCCCGTCCACCGGCAATCAGCACGATGGGCCGATCGAAGCTCTCCAGGGCGTACCAGACCGCGTTCACGTTGGTGGCCTTCGAGTCAT
>CAYRPX010000212.1:0-5586 GCA_964426195.1 uncultured Salinivenus sp. | reverse complement strand
CGGTCGTGCGCTGCAGGAGGGCCTTGCTCGCGTCGGGGTGACGGTAGAGCCACCGTCGGGCCGCGCGATAGGATTTACTGCCGCCCCCCTCCACCATATATGCCATGAGGGTCCAGGGGCCCCCCGCAAATCCGATGAGGGGCACGCGTCCGTTCAACTGCCGCCGCGTTGTGGTTAGCGCCTCAAAGACGTGCCCGAGGGCCGCGTCGATGTCCGGCTCCACGAGCCGTTCCATCTCGTCGGGCCTGGTGAGGGGTTCGGGAAACGTAGGCCCTTGCCCGGAAACCATCTCGACGGTCAGCCCCATCGCCTCCGGCACCACCATGATGTCGCAAAAGAGAATCGCCGCGTCCAGCGGAAAGCGCTCCACGGGCTGGATCGTCACCTCTGCCGCCAGCTCCGGGGTCTCCACAACCTCAAAAAAGTCGTGCTCCTCCCGGATCTCCCGATATTCGGGAAGATACCGGCCAGCCTGCCGCATCATCCAGACCGGCGTGCGGTCGGTGGTCTCTCCGCGCGCCGTACGGAGAATGCGATCGTTTTTCAGTGGGGGAAACGAGGCCATGCGGGCACAGAAATGATCTAAGGAATCGGCGCGCGAGGAAAAGGGACGAGCAGCTTACCCAATGTTGCGTATTTCGTATTGCGTATTCCGTTCGTCTGCCCCCCCAACCCTCAACCTTTAACCCTCAACTCTCAACAAACTACGGATAGAGGTGCCGCTCCAGGAAGTCCATCGTGCGCAACCAGGCCCGCTCGGCTGCCTCCGGCTCGTAGCTGTCGCCCGACGGGTTGGCGAAGGCATGCCCTGCGTCGTAGAAATGGATCGTTCCCTGCGCGCCTGCCTCCTCAAACCGGGACTGAAACTCCTCGGCACTTTCAAGCGACACGGCCTGATCCTTCCGGCCAAAGTGCGCGAGGAGGGGCGTGGTCGTCTCTTCCAGCACCTCCGTCGTCATCGACTCGGGAGCTCCGTAGTAGGCCACGGCCGCATCGTACTGGGTCGGTACCGCCGCCACCGCGTCGAACGTGCGCCCACCTCCAAAGCACCAGCCCATGACCGCCACGCGGGGCGCCTCGGCGTCGAAGCGAAGATAATCGTGGGCACCTTGGAGATTTGCCATGAGCTGTTCCTGTCGTCCCATGGCGCGCCCCATGAGGGCCCGGGCCGAGTCGGCTGTGTTGGCAACCGCTCCCTGGTAGACGTCCACGGCCAAGGCCCGGTACCCCTGCCCGGCCAGGCGTCGGGTGGCAGTGCGCACATTGTCGTTGAGGCCCCACCACTCGTGAATCACCACGACGCCGGGAAGACGAGCCGAGGATGGATTCCGGTCATGGGCGTCTAGGACGGAGTCCGCATTCGCCGGCGCCGCCACGTATCCCTCCACCGGCGTTCCCTCCTCCGTCTGCGTGTAGGCCACCGTCTCCGCGGTCACAGGGATGTTGGGGGCGCGGGTGCCCTCGGAGGCCGTCGGCGTTTCCCCCTCGTGTTCCTCGGCCATGCGGTCGGCTTCAGAGTCGCCGTTGGAGCCGCAGCCGAAAAGGAGGCCCGTTGCGAACAGAACCAAAAGCGAAACGCGGGGCGACATGTAGACCGCAGGTCAGTTGGGAGCAATGCAATACGAACCCTGATTCGGGAAATCCCGTCGTCCCTTCAAACCGGATGAAGAGGCGGCAATACGAAGCCCTCCGCGTCGAACTAGTTCCGCTATCAGCACGAAATCGACTAAGGACCGCCCGAGTCTTGCTGAACCATCTGAGGGTGGGGAGGGTTGGAGCCCCGATACAAATCTCTTCCATCCGTCTTTCCGATCGTGAAATCCCGATCGTCTCTTTCCTATACCGGCGAACTGGGCCGCAAAGCCCTCCACCTGCTGGCTCTGTCAATTCCATTGGGCATGTGGATCATCGGTATGCCCATGGCGCTCTACCTCCTTGCCCCTATGGCACTCTTGGCCATCGCCGCCGACCTGATCCGAACATGCTCCGACTCATTTGACGCCCTGATTCGGTGGGTCTTCGGTCCGCTCATGCGTCCGGAAGAACTGCCTGAAACAGGGACCGTGCGCTTCAACGGTGCCACATGCGTGCTTGTGGGCGCGGCCCTCATGGCACTCCTCTTTCCCCTCCGCGTGGCCGTCCCCATCCTGGCGATGACGATGCTGGCAGACGCCGCCGCGGCTCTCGTGGGCCGACGGATGGGACGACATCGCTGGGGCTCTCTCTCGGCGACTGTCGAAGGGTCGACTGCCTTTGTAGCAACGGGCCTCGCCATCATGGCGTCTTTCTCAGCCATTCCTTTTGGGCCGGCCGCCGCCGGGGTGTTGGGAGGAGCAATTGCGGAGGCCCTCCCGCTCCCCGTGAACGACAACATCCGGGTGCCGATCGTGGCGGCGTTCGTCGTAGCGGGGACCGAAACGCTCGTTTTCGGACAGCCCTTTCCCTTGTTTGTGGGCCTCTCGGGGTAGGGGCTCTCGTTACCTCGGGATCGAAGCGGCGGGGTTTCCATTGGAATCTTGGACAACGATCTGCCCCTTTTCGATCCGTCTCCTTCTATGTCCGACGCCCTCCCACCCGACGAGACCCTCCCGGCCTCGGCCCTCCGACGCATTACCGGGCTAGAGCCGTTCCCTCAACCTTCAATTATACCACTACAGATCCCCGTCGTGCTCATGCACGGCTTTGGTGTGGGGGCTTCGTTCCGCCGGGGCGGCCACCTGCACAGCGAGGCGCTGTACCTACGATCGCGGGGTGTTCGCGCCGTAGCTCCCAACGTGTCGCCCTATAATACGGTCCGCGCCCGCACGGCAACCTGGGACAACCGTCTTTCTCACGTCCTCGCCGAAACCGACGCCGACCGCCTCCTCCTAGTGGCCCATTCGATGGGCGGGCTCGATGCGCGGTACCTCATCTCCAAAATGGACTGGCACGAAGTGGTTGACGTCCTCGTGACCATTTCTACTCCCCACCGCGGCTCCGCTGTCGCCTCCCTCGTGCTCGATCAACCCGATCTTCTGCGCGAGTGGTTGACCGACGTGGCCGACTGGGTCGGAACCCACATTCTTGAGGACGGCTCGGCCAACATCCGGCAAGCACTCCGGGAACTTACCCCGGAATACATGCAGAAGACGTTTAACTCCGAGGTCCCTAATCATCCCGACGTCGAATATTGGTCCTACGGCTGCCAAGCCGGCAAGGGCACCTCGGTACCGATCGCGCCTCTGTTCCGGTATCTAAACAGCTACCTGTACGAGCGCGAGGGCGTGAATGACGGCATCGTCAGTGTGAAGAGTGCCCGCTGGGGCACGTATCAGGGCACCGTTGACGCCGATCATGCCCGGCAGGTCGGCCTCTCGCCAGGGCTCTCACCCTCTTTTGATTCGAACGCCTTCTACACCTCCATCGTGAAAAAACTGGCCGAGGAAGAACTGTAAGTCTGGAGAGATGGGAGTGTGAGCGGAAGTCTCATTGTCGCCTCCATGCCTCCCACCTTCCCCCTTCGAAGACTCCCCTGAGCTATGCGCACAATCCTCGTTTCCCGACTACTCCGCTTGCAAGTGTTCGTTTCCCTCAATGTCATCGAACCAGCGCTTTAAACTCTTTTCGGATCCGGTCCACGGCTTCATCTCGGTTCCAAAGAATGTAATCATGGACCTGATTCAGACGCCCGAGGTGCAACGCCTTCGTCGAATCCGTCAACTCGGAGTGGGACACCTTGTCTTTCCAGGAGCCGAACACACACGCTTCAACCACGCACTGGGAGCGATGGTGCTCATGCAGGAGGCACTTACGAATCTTTCCGAAAAGGGGACCCCCATTGATCCTGCGGAGCGAACCGCCGCTCTGGCCGTGGCACTCTTGCACGACGTGGGCCATGGTGCGTTCTCGCATACCCTAGAACACGAGCTCATTGATGACTTCTCGCACGAGGACATGAGCCGGATCCTCCTGGTGACGCTCAACGAACGGATGGGCGGCGCCCTCGATACGGCCCTAGCCATTTTCGATGACACCTACGAGCGGCCATTCTTTCACCAGTTGGTGTCGAGCCAGCTCGATATGGATCGGCTCGACTACCTCCGGCGCGACTCCTTCTACACCGGAGTGGCAGAGGGAGAAGTCGGCGTCCAGCGCCTGCTCAAGACCATGCGTGTCCACCCGCTGCCGGGCGGGCCCGACGCCGAAGTCATGATCGAGGCCAAAGGCATTTACGCCGTCGAAAACTTTCTCATCTCGCGGCGCCTCATGTACTGGCAGGTCTACCTCCACAAGACCGTACTGGCCGGCGACGAGTTGCTCCGCGGCATTCTGCACCGCGTCGAGGAACACCTCGAAACCGGCACGACCCCGGAGTGGCTCAAGCGAGGCTCTCGGGCCCTCTTGTTTTTTTTACAACACGACCTCCACGTCGATCAGATCGATGCCCCGGAGGTGCGCGATCATTACCTCCAACTCGACGATACCGACGTGCTCTTTAGCCTGAAGCAATGGATGCAGGGCTCCGATCCGATCCTGGCGGACCTGTGTCACCGCTTCATCAATCGGGTCTTCCTGCGCGTGACGTTTCTCCCTCAAACCCCCCACGCCGGGCAAATCGAGGAATGGCGCGCCCAGGTGGCGGACTGGCTCGTGGACGAGGGCCTCGCCCCCCGCACGGAAGCCAAGACCGCCGCCCGACACTACCTCACGATCAACGTCTCACGCCACACCGCCTATGACAGCGATCGGGAGTTGATTGGGATCCTGGGTCGCAACGGCGCCGTCCGAGAGCTCTCGGAAGTGGCCGACACCGCGACCATCTCTGATCTTACCGGCTTCGTCGAAAAACCGTACGTCTGTTACCCAAAGCCGGTTGACATCGACCTGACTGCCGTCTCTGAAGACTGAGATCAGTGTGTCGCCCCACTGCTCCCTGCAACCCATTCGGCGAAGGGGTTGTCTTCTACAATGACGCGGCCCGATCCACGGGTAGCGGCCACTCTCTTTCGCCTCATTCCCTTAAGCCGATGGCGATACGTTCCGACCACGCCTTCCTTCGTCAGGTTGACGCTTACCAGAGCCGCATCCAACGCATCGCCCGTTCGTACCTGAAGGATTCAGCGGCGGCGGAGGACGTCACCCAGGAGGTCCTCGTCAAGCTCTGGGAGCATCAGGACGACCTCGACGAGGAGGGCCTTATGAGCTGGCTCTCGTGCGTGACTCGCAACGCCTGCATCGACAAACTGCGTGCCCGCCAACGGCGCCGGAAAACCGTCCGCGTCGATTCCGACGACGTCGACCGTGCCGAGAGCCCGAAGCGAACGCCCGACCGTCAGGCCGAGGCGGAGGACCTCCGCGACCATGTGCTCAACGCCCTCGACCACGTCGACGATCCCTACCGGCGCGTGGTGGCACTCCGGGAGTTGCAGGACCTGAAGTACAAGGAAATCGCCGACGTCCTAGACATGCCCCTCAATACGGTGAAGGTGTACCTCCACCGGGGCCGCAAAAAGCTTCGCGCTGAGCTCGACCACATGCTCGGCCCGGCTCTCGCCTAACCCGGTTTTCTCACGAGAGGCGTAGCGAGACACAAGAGGCGGTTCAAGA
>CAYRPX010000211.1:0-5688 GCA_964426195.1 uncultured Salinivenus sp. | reverse complement strand
CGTCGCGCAGCTTGAGGCGGCCCGCTACCAGGTGGAGAGTGCCCAGGCAAGCCTCCAGGATGCCCGCGAGCAGCTCCAGAAAACGCGCCTCTACGCGCCGATGGACGGCACGGTAAGCAAGCTCGAGGTTGAGGTAGGCGAGCGCGTCGTGGGAACTCGCCAGCGTGCGGGGACCGAGATGATGAACATCGCCCGTCTTGACCGGATGGAACTGGAGGTGGATGTGAATGAGAGCGACGTCGTGAAGGTCTCCGATCGGGACACGGCGAGCCTTGAGTTCGATGCGCATTCCGATCGCACGTTTCGGGGCCGCGTGACGGAAATCGCCAACTCCGCGCGGATCCAGAACGAAGGGGGGCAGAATGAGGTGACCAACTTTCCCGTCACGATTCGGGTGCTCGATGATCCAAACACCAGCCCGACCGCCACCCGTTCGGGGGGCGGCGTGGCGCGGCCGGAGATGCCGGCCGAATCAAAGGATGCGCCCGTTCTTCGCCCCGGCATGAGCGGCTCCGTCGACATCTACACCGAGACCGTTGAGGACGCGGTGGCCGTGCCCATTCAGGCTGTCACAGTGCGCGACTTCACGGAAGTGAGACCGAATGCATCGTCTGAGACGAGTGAATCGTCCGAGGGGCCCACGGAGGATCTGCGCCGAGTCGTTTTCGTGGCGGACGCCGATTCGGCCCGAATGGTGGAGGTAACGACCGGCATTGCCGACGACACCTACATGGAAGTTCGATCGGGCCTGGAGGGCAGTGAGACGGTCATTACCGGTCCGTACAGTGCCGTCAGTCGAGAGCTTGAGCCCGGTGACAAAATTCAGACTGGCTCCTCGGAGCGAGCGGGTGCTGGCGGACCGATTGCGACGGTGCAATAAGTCGCCAAGAACCGAGGACTGGACGGAAGTATGGAGAATGAGGGGGGAGGTAGGCTTCGGGGACGCGATCTTCTCTTCTCCATCTTCGTGCTCCCCGGCTAGATTGGAGCTGCGCGCCCGCTTGCTGCTCGACAACTTTCTTGTTCACGTTTAACCACTGACCGACATGGAAGCACTCGCGACCAATGGCGCCCCGACCGACGTGTCTGAGCGCGCCCTCATTGAAGTGAACGACCTGAAGAAGCGCTACATGATGGGGAGTGAAGAGGTATGGGCGCTCGATGGCGTGACCCTTTCAATCGAAGAAGGAGACTACATTGCCGTTATGGGGCCGTCCGGCTCTGGCAAGTCGACGCTCATGAACATGCTCGGCTGCCTCGACACGCCCACGAGCGGTACCTACTACCTGCGGGGCGAAGACGTAAGCACGTTTTCCGACGACGAGCTCGCGGAGATTCGCAACCACGAGATCGGGTTCGTTTTTCAGACGTTCAACCTGTTGCCCCGCGTCAACTGCCTGCGCAACGCCGAGCTGCCGCTCATCTACGCCGGCATGCCCAAGCGTGAGCGACGAGAACGGGCAGCCGAGGCGCTCCGCAACGTGGGGCTCGGCGACCGGCTCGATCACCGTCCCAACGAACTATCCGGCGGCCAGCGCCAGCGTGTGGCCACGGCCCGGGCCCTCGTGAATCACCCGTCGCTTCTCCTGGCCGACGAGCCGACGGGAAATCTCGATACAGAGACGGGCGACGAAATCATGCAACTGCTGGAAGGGCTCCACCGGCAGGGCAACACGATCCTCTTAGTGACGCACGAGGAGCCGATTGCCCACCACGCTCGTCGCATTATCCACCTCCGCGACGGAAAGCTGGAGCGGGAGGAACCCGTCGAGAATCCGATGCTTGCGGGGGAGGAGATCTCGATTGGGTAGGAAGAGAATACTGACCGACGACGGGGCGAATGAGGCATATCGGACCCGTTGCCATTTTCCCGCTCAAGTCACCCAGCTGCGGTTGTTCCCGATGTCACAGTTCTGCACTTCGGGCCTCAGTCGGATCGCCGGGTTCCTCATTCTGGTGCTTGGCGGGGCAGCGACGGTCCATGCCCAGGACGCCGTCGAAACGACCCTGCGCGGTCGGGTGGTGGACGCGGAGACCGGGGAGCCGCTCCCGCAGGCCAATCTACGCGTCGCGGATACGTATCAGGGCACGATCACCAACCTGAACGGGCGGTATGCCCTCGAGCTCGACAGTCTACCGGTCACGGTGGTGGTCCGCTACGTGGGATACGAGTCGGCCCGGCGCCGAATTACGGCCGACACGGAGCCGCAGCAGACCTTCCGGCTTGTGCCCTCGGCCGTGGAAATGGAGGAGGTGGTCGTGACCGGATCGGGAAATCCCGGCGAGGCCATCATGCGGCGCGTCATTGAGCGCAAGCAGGAGTGGTGGCCGGAGCTAAAGACCTATTCCGTGGAGGCCTATAACCGGTTCACACTAGCCAGCGACACCACGATTGCGGCCATCGCGGAGAGCCAGACGACGGCCTTCTGGGACGCGGCGCGTGGCACCAGCGAGATCGTCCGATCCCAACGGGGCACTGCAAATCTCCGAGAGCTCGCCGAGGACAACCTTCCGGCCGCGACGACGGTGCTCAATCTATATCGGGACGATGTCGAGGTCTTCGGAAATCGGCTGGTGGGGGTCACCCATCCCGACGCACTCGACTACTACGACTTTACGCTCGATACGACGCGGGCCATCGACGGACGGCAAGCCTTCCGCATCCAGGTCGAGCCGGCGAATCGCCTCTCGTCCACCTTTCACGGTACGGTGACGGTGCTCGACAGCACCTACGCCCTGCTGCAGGCCCGGCTGCGCCCGACAGCCTCGTTGAGCACCTCGCGGGTGCTGAAGAGGGTCGACATTACGTTCGAGCAGCAGTTCTCAAACTTTGGCGGGCCGTACTGGCTACCGGTCGACTTCCGCGCCCGGCGCGACCTCGACGTGCAGGTGTCGGCACTGATCTCGTTCGCGAACGTCAGCCTCCGTCAGGTGAGTCGCCTGAGCGACTACCGAATCAACGAGCCCGTCCCCGACTCGCTCTACGAGACCGACGCCGACGAAACGGTGGTTCGCGCCGATACCACGATGGCAATTCAGTCTCTGTCCAGTCTCGAAACCGACTCGCTGGGCGGCGGCCCTTTTGTCCCCTATTCGCAGGCCGAGCGAACCGCCTACGAACGGATCGACAGCACAGATGCGGTGGAGAACGCGTTCGATCCCGGCGGCCTCGTGGGCTGGCTTCAGGATCTCGGAGCACTTGACGAGAACGGATTGAGCCTCGGTGGGGAGTCAGAGGAGGACGGTGTGGAGGATGAGGGGGAGGCCGACACGACCGACGCCTCCGGGGAGAAGCAGGGAGGGATCGCCTCGTTCGTCGACGTGGATGGGGGACTCCCGGTCCTTCGCTTCAACCGGGTGGAAGGGGGACATTTCGGCGCGCGGCTCGATCTGGACGCAGGAGCGCTCGACGTGAGGGGCCGTGGCGGTTATAACACCGGCCCGTCGGGTCCCACGCGCTGGTCGTACGGAGGCGAAGCCACCGCCGCCGTGGCGAACGACACCGATCTGGGCGTCAGCTACCACTACGGCATCGACCCGCGCTACCGTGCCCGGTCGCGCATGCATCCCGTCTGGGCCCGGCTCTCGAACAGCCTCTGGACCCTCGCGGGGGCCCCAGACTATTTCGACTATCACGGAACCGAGCGCATGCAACTGTCGGTGCGGCAAGAGGTGAGCAAGGCTGGCCTCGACCTTGCCTTTCAGGTCCGTAACGAGCGCCACTTCTCGGTCGCAAAGACCACCGATTACAATGGGCTGGGGCGGACCGTCATGCAGCCCCCGAACCCGGCTGTAGATGAGGGATGGCTCCGGTCCGTGGCGTTGAGAGTCACCGTTGGCGACGACGGACTCCTGGGCATCACTCCCATCAATCGCCTGCAGGCCTCCGTGGAGTACAGCGACCCGAGTCTGGCGGCGAGCGACTTCGACTTCACGCGTGTCGAGGTGGTGGCCGACGCCCGCGTCGAAACCTTTTTCCAGCGCCGCTTTCTCCCGAACGCCCTGGATCTCCGGCTCGACGCGGGCGCGTCGCTGGGCACCCCACCGCTTCAGCGCTTCGGCGTCGTGGAGGCGAGCCCGCGGCCCTACACCCCGTTCGGCGCCCTCCGCACGCTCGACGACCGTCCCTACCAGGGCGAGCATCACGCAGTCCTCTTCTGGGAGCACAACTTCCGGACGGTCCCCTTCGAGCTGATCGGGTGGCAGGCCCCTGTCGACCAGGACGTCGAACTCCTCCTGCACGGGGGACACGGGCGCACCTGGATCGACGGCGACACCGAGCAGCGGCTTCGTCGACGCGGCGTCGTGGTTCGGCGGGCGGATGAATTCCACCATGAGATTGGCCTGTCGGTCAACGGCCTGTTCTACGACTCTCTCCGCCTCGATCTGACCAAGCGCCTCGACGCGTCTGGGGTCAGCGTCGGCGTGAGTGTGCTTCGGTTTCTGTAGGTGAAAGGTTGAGAAGGGCTTTGGGGCTGGTTACAGGCTCAACTCTTTCCGAAATGTGCTGGAGCGGCGGTGAGACAGCTCCACGTTGGTCGCTCCAGCGAGATGAGCCACCAGATTGCCGTTCGGGCGGCTGTTCATGTCCTTCACCCAGTCGAGGTTGAGAATGTGTTGGCGGCTGGCCCGGAAAAACCGGTCTGGATCGAGACGCGCCTCCAGATAGTTGGGTGAGCAGTGGATCAGCGGCTCCTCCCGGAGCGCCACCGTTTTCTCGTCCCTGGCCTGCAGGGTTCTGCGCAGCAGACGGGCCAGGCGCGCGACCATCTTTTTGCACGGCCGACCTCCTCTGAGATCAGCGCCCGCACGCTTGAGAGGTAGTTGAAGAAAAAGTGCCGGTTGAACTGCACTCGAGGCGGGCCGCTTTGGCCTGGTGCAGAATCAAGCAATCCCTTTGGGGGAGAGTCATTCCGAGCGAAGCGCACTCTGAAAGCACTTCATTGCTGCGCAATACTAGCTTCGCGTCGCTTCCCTGCGGTCAGAGCGTAGCGGAGTCGAGGAATCTCCCCGAGGCCGTCAGAAACGACGGTAGAAAAGCACCCCCCTCCACTGGATGCTCTTTTCGCCGGATTCGAAGAGCTCCCGATTCCAAAGAGACTGATTGAGGAAGCACTGGGCTCGGTGCTTCCACCGGTCGATCCCGGCCTGCCGGTAGTTCCGGGCCGCATGAACGCCGAAATAGATGGCGAGCCAGACGCCCATGAGTACCGATACCGAAAATCCGAAGCCCGGTTCGGCAACCTCCCCGGGCATGGCCCACAACCCGGGCCCCACGCCAACGGTGGGCGGCGCATACGCCCACGGTCCGTCTTCGATGACGCTCTCAGCCGCGGTTTGGCGTCTTTTTCCCAAACGGAGAAGGGCCTCTCGAATCCCTGCAGTTGGGGAAAAGGTTATTGCGTGCATCCAAATACTTCGTCTACCGTCTACCCGCGTCGCTCATGCCGGAACCCGATCCTGCGTCCGAAGACCCTTCACTCCGCCCCAATCGGCTGTGGGCGACGCTCCGACGCATCTTCCGGTTCGGCTGGCCCTATCGTGTCCGCCTCGTGACCGCTGTGCTGCTCACCGTGCTGGGGGCGGCGGTGGCGCTCGTAGTGCCGCTGGGCCTGCGTGAGTTGGTTGATGCCGTCTTCCAGGACGAAAACCGGGCCCTGCTCGACTGGCTGACCCTGGCGCTCATTG
>CAYRPX010000210.1:0-5689 GCA_964426195.1 uncultured Salinivenus sp. | reverse complement strand
CGCGGAGCGCGAGCGTGTGGCGCTGGGTGTGATCGTCGTCGGCCCGGTAGCCGCCTTCGCCGTCGTTCTTCGCCCAGCGGCGGGCCGACCGGGCCGACTGCACGCTGTTCACTTCCGTGCGCAGGATCGACTCCCGCCGGATGGGATTGAGCACCTGGATGCGCCGCACCCGCCACTTGAACGCGGGCTTCCAGAAGATCGCCTCCAGCACCCCGCGGGCGGCGGAGGGCGTCATCACGTCGTACGAGACGCGCTCCACCTTCATCTCCGGACGCGTAAAACAGCCGTATGGACCGCTAATTTTGACTTGCAGTGGGTCAAATCCAGACATGGATGCATCTATTTTGTGATACTCTCGTCCCCCCCGGAGAACGTTGAGCATGATTCACGCGACCAGTTTCAATCCTCATCCAGCTTTCGGTCTTTCCCTCTTAAAGCAGGTGCTGAAGCACGCCGAGGACTCCTCCGCGTCGGCGAAGGCGGACAACATGTCGCGGTAGTCGGGATTCAGCACGATTCTGGTCGGTTGTAGAACCAACTCGCTTGAAGGCCCAGGCCTGTCGCGTCAGCGGCCACACCATCTGGACCCGTTCTGCGGGCGTGTGCTCGCCGTCTGCTTCGTGGAACGGCGGCTCCCCGCGACGTCGAATGTGAATCGAACGGTCACTCATAGCAAAAACAGGATCGTCAAAGAGAGCCACACCGGGACCAATCCGGCCCCGGTGCAGCGATTCACGTGCGCGTCGTCACGCACCTGTCGTTCTTTCTTAATCTTCTCAGAACCTGTTTGGCGAAACGTCTGCGGCCTGCGACTTCGTGGATCTCGCACAATGAACCTTCGGCATGTCACCTGGTAGCCCCGCTACAAGGTTCATTTGAGCGGTTCATTGTGGCGTCGTCCACTGTGTCTCGGCATCCCATCTGCTCACCAAACAGGTTCTCACACTTCAATGAGCAGTGTGTGACAACTATCACCACGATACCCCCTATCAGCAGAAATATCAAAGTTTTGTGGAGGCGGCGGTCAGACGACGAGGGCGTTCGTCGACGGACCGTCCGTGTGCAGGCCCCGCCCGCCCTCTGTCCCCCCACTGCGCAGGGTCCCCTCGTCGTACCCCCCGTCCCACCGCCAGAGGTCGAGGTTCTCCCCCAGTTGGTGAGCGTGCCCGGACTGGACGGCCTCCTCCAATGCGTGTTCATAGAGGCTTACCGTATACGGCTGAAGGCGGCTCCAGTCCTTGCGGTGAACGAAGCCCGTATGTTCGGTCGTCGCCAGCACGTCGTCGAGCACGGTCCAGCCCTCTCCGTAGTTCACCACCACCGGCGTGGTGTCGTCGGCGATGAGGCGGTACTGCTCGGCCACCTGCGCGAACTGGAGCTGCACGCGGAGGGCCTGCACGTCGTCGGGGTCCAGATCGCGCGAATCGTAGAGCTCCTCGAAGTAGCGACGTGGAGCCGACGGGTCGTGCAGATCAAAGTCTTCTTCGGCCCGCAGCAGCCGGCGAGCAATGTCGCGGCCCGTGCGGTAGGCGCCGGGGGGCGTGCTACCCTCGGCGGGCTCAAAGACCGTGACGCGCCCGGTGTCGCGCTCCCCCTCCCGGTTGCAGCGCCCGGCGGCCTGGATGATGGAGTCGAGCGGCCCAAGCGCCCGCAGGACCCGCGGAAAGCTGAGGTCGACGCCCGCCTCCACCACTTGCGTGGCCACCAGCCGAATCGGTTCCCCCTCGTTTAACCGACGCCGCACCTCGGCGAGCACTCGGCGCCGGTGCGCTCCACAGAGACGGGTGGAGAGGTGCAGAACCGACGGATCGTCCGGCAGTTCGTCGAGCACGGCCGCCGCGTCGTCCTTCGTGTTGAGCACTGCCATCGCCTGCTTCTGATTGCGGAGGTCGTCGGCCACGTCGGTCCAAGACCAGGGCGCGTCCACCTGCACGTCGTACTCCACGCGTCGCAGGTCGTCGTAGAGGCCGGAGGGGTCCGGCACGATCTCCGTCACGTCGGTGAGGCCCTCCGAAAAGCCGGGGCGCTCGGTGAGGGCCGGCTGCGTGGCCGTGCAGAGGAGCACCGACGTACCGTAGTGGGCCTCCAGCTCACGCAGGCCGTCGAGCGTGGTCTTGAGCAGGCGCGGCGGCAGGGTCTGCACCTCGTCGAGCACCACGACGCTGTTGGCCAAGCGGTGCAGCTTGCGCAGGCGCCCATTGTGGTTGGCAAACAGGCTTTCCAGCAGCTGAACGGTCGTCGTCACCACCACCGGCGCGTCCCAGTTTTGCGCGGCGAGGCGGCGCCACCGCTCGGGCGGCTCCTCGTCGCCGGGCTCCGCCTCGATCCGCACGGCGCTGTGGTGCTCCAACACCACGTCGTCGCCGAAGATCGTGTGGTATACGTCAGCGTTCTGCTCGATGATGCTCGTATAGGGCAGCGCCACAATGATCCGATCCTTCCCGTGCAGCAGTGCGTGGCGTAGTCCGAAGCCCATGGCCGACCGCGTCTTGCCTCCCCCCGTCGGCACGGTCATTTTGAAAAACCCAGGCGCGTTGTCCGCCGTCTCAACAGCCGCCTCGTACACGTCCTGCCGGCGGCGGTTAACCGTCGACGGCTCAGCACCGTCCATGAGCGCCTGCTGGTTCTTCTCGAATTGAACCCAGAGGTCCCCAATCGAAGTCTCGATCTCACGAGCCGCAAACCGGTCGGGGTCGAAGTGCCGCTCGGTGTCCAGGCAGTCGGCGTCCACCAGCGCGCTGTGCAGCATGCGCAGCCAGAAGTCGTACCGGCGCAGTGTGGACGCCCGCCCATCCGTGGACTGCAGAAACTCCGGCAGGTGATCCCGTTGGAGCGTCGGGGCGTGCGCTTCGACCAACGGCCGCACCTCCTCCAGCACGCGCCGAATGCGAGCGTCGTTCTCTTTTCGCTGGATGCGGTCCTTCAGGCTGTGCTCCCCGCTCTGGTTGGCGAGGCCGCCGTGGTGGCCGGCCACGTTGTGGGCCAGCAGGCTCATCTCGTCGGGCACTGCCAGCATACCCACGCTCGAATGGTCGCGGCTCTCTCCTTCGCCCTGCAGGTACGACTGGATCCCGTCGTCGGCCTTCCCCGCATCGTGCCACCACCCGAGCCAGCGGGCAACTTCCTCCGAGTTGAACGGCGCGGCAAAATCCGCAGCCATCTCGGCGACATTGTGAGCGTGGTCGTAGAGCGACTGCGGCTCGCCCCCGTCCTCCGGGGCCGAATGAGCAATGAGGTCGCGAAGCGTATCGGCCATCGGGTGGTTGCATCTCGTGAACGATTACTCGTCGGCGTATTTCTCCCAGATCCGCCGTGCCTCCGCCGCCACCCGCCGCCGGAGCCGGTCCGGCCCCTTCACCGTCGCGTCCGTGCCGAAGCTCAGAACCCACCGGGCGAGCCCGTCAAGGTGGGTCGTGGCACCAATCAGGTCGTAGGTGCCGTCGGCCCGTTCCATCACCGTGGGTCGCTCGGCCCAGAGGGCCCGCCCGTCGCCGCAGGTGGTCGGCTCGGGGCGCCGCAGGCGACGGCCCTGCGACGACGGGAAGCGCACGTGCACCGACACGCGCTGCGCATCGGACTCGGACTGTGCGGCGGCATCGGAGGCAGGCATGACGACCGACTCTATTGGGCGACGAGCACAACCAGGGCGTTCCCAGTATACAACAGCCGATCAGGCATCCGGACGGTCGGTGTCCGGGGTCGGGTCGCCGTCCGGGGCAGCATCGTAGCGCGCCGCCACCTGGTGGGCCTCTCGGGCAATGCGCTCGGCAAGCTCCAGGGGATCGAGCACGATGACGCTCGGCCCCCAAGACCGCACCCACGCGGCCATGTCCTCCAGCCCAGCCACCTCGAACGAGACGACCAGCCGCCCGTCCTCGCGTTCCTCTTCCGTCACCTGACTCCGGTGGTAGTCCTTCTCGCGGAAGAAGCGGGCCGCGTCGGGCTCTACGAGCAGCCGCACAACCTTGGGCTCGCCCCCCAGCGCCCCGAACCGCTCGCGGAAGTAGAGGTCGGGGTCGAAGTCCGCGGGCGGATCGACCCCCACCGCGTCTTCCAAGACCGTGATCTCGTCGATCCGGCTTAGCGTAAAGTCGCGCGGGGCCTCGCGGTAGTGACAGTAGGCCACGCACCGCCAGGAGCCGTCCGGCGCCGCCATCACCATCGGACTGATCGTTCGGGTCCGCGGGGCGTCGGAGGCGTGGGCCGACTCGTACGCGATGTGGACGGGGCGCCCTTCATTGAGGGCCGTCACCAGCGTGTCGAACACCTCGGGCGCAAAGGTGGAGGCGGCCGGCTCGGTTCCAAAGTGCCACTGTTCGCGGAGGCGGCCGAGGTCGTAGGTCCCGCTCGCCCGGTCGAGCCGGTCGAGCAGCTGCTCGAAACCCTCCGCCAGCGGATCGGACAGCGGCGTGGGGGCTAGGGCCGCGCGCCCCGCCTCCGCGGCCACCACGAGGGCCAGCGCCTGCTGCTCGGTGAGGGGCACCGGCGCGTCGACGACTTCTAGCTCTTCGGGCGGCAGGAAGAACACCTTTTCGCGCCCACGGGCCTCTTCCCGGATCGACACACCCGCCTCGCGGAGCGTCTTGAGGTGGCGCCGCACCTGCCGCTTCGAGTCGATCGGGAGGTGCTCGGTCAGTTCGGCGAGGGTGAGGGCACGGCCCTTTCGGAGGAGAGCTAGCAACTCAGCGCGTGTGGACTGGGGCTCGATCGACATGGCAGACGCGGAGGGCCGGATGACGGAAAGCAAACAGGACGCACCTCCTGAACGAGATGTTGGGGTGCGCCAAGGAGCATTTTCGCATCACGAAATGAAAGTATGTTTAAGGTGAGCATGCAGCGGAGCAATCTCAACCCGTGCGGCAGCCTCTCGACACGGCTTCCAAACACGAAAAGCCACGCACCGGCCCAGGGCCAGGCGTGGCTCTCGCGTGCGCGGCAGGGGCCGATCGGACGCGTACCGGCGGCCGCCTGCACAAAACCACAGTCCCGCGACGCTGCTCAGACGCCACGGCCAGGTCATTCCCGAGGGAGCTGGGACCTACCCCACGATCGTCGGAGATTTGTCCACCTCCTCATCGGGATCGCCTGTGGTGGGACTGGAGGACCCACTTTTCCGATTCAGGATTGGGGGATTTTGGATTGCAGAAAGTTCGGACACAACGACGTTCACACTCCCCAATCCAAAATCTTCAATCGAGTCAGTCCATCATTTTCCGGAGGAAGGCGGGGGTGTCGGTGTCGTCCTCCTCCTCATCGGAGCGGGAGCGCTCGTCCCGGTCTTTGCGCTCGCTGAGGTCTTCGGCCTGGAGGCGGCGGATCGTGGTGTCGTCGTCCGAGGCACCGTCCGAGGCGTCGTCCGAGGTGTCTTCCTCCGACTGGATCTCCTCCTGTTGCTGTGAGCGGAGGGGCGCGCTGCGGCGCTCGAAGGCCGGCTCGTCGAGCTGGCGAAGGTTGTCCTCGCCCTTATAGTGCGAGGGAGCGTCGTCCTCCTCGTCGAGCGGCACGGTACGACGGACGTCCTCGTCGTCGCCTTCGGGCTCCTCGTCGCGGTCGAAGCCCGTGGCGATCACGGTCACGCGGAGCTTGTCTTCGAGGTCCTCGTCGATGACGGTGCCGAAGATGACCTCCACGTCCTCCCCGGCCTCTTTCTGGATGACGCTCGTGGCCTGGGTGGCCTCGCGGATGCCGA
>CAYRPX010000209.1:0-5700 GCA_964426195.1 uncultured Salinivenus sp. | reverse complement strand
AAGGACGCGATGATGGTGACCGAGCGAACTGTGGACGCCCACATCAAGAACCTGCGCGAGAAGCTGGGCGACTTTGCCAAGCACATTCAGACGGTCCGCGGCGTCGGGTACCGATTCGTCCAGGAGGAGGAATCAGCCGAAGCCTAACCCGGACTCCTATATTGAGTATATTGAGCCCGCGCGCTGATTTGCGGGAGTCGTTTTTGCCTGCGTCGTATGTCTGTATTTCAGTCGATTTGGGACTCCCTTCTCCCCCGCCGGGCGTCGACCCAAACCTGGATGGTCCTGACATTCGCCCTGTTCGTTGGGCTAGCCGTCGTGGGAGTCGGCCTCTACGTGGTGCTGGTCCTGCGCGGGGAGATGCGAACGGCCATGAATCAAACCCTGCGCGATCAGGCCGACCGAATTGCCGTTCAGGTAGCTCAGCAGCCGGACCCGGCCCAACGACACCAGATCGTGGAAAATCTGACGGATCTTCGGGAGCTGCATATCGCTCTCGTCACGCCCGACACGACCTACCGTCCAACGCTCCAGACGCCTCATTCCCTCCCCGCCGACACCTTGTTCGACGTGTCGGCCCTGCAAACCATGAAGGGGGAGACGACGCAGTTTGCGAACGTTAAGGACACTGACGGGGAACCCTTTTTCGTCGCTACTCTGTACCGCCCGTCTGCAAACCTGATCGTGCAGGTGGGCCAACCCCCTCCGCCTCTCTACAACCTCGCACGGCGATCCTTGGTCGTGCTCGTTCTGGGCATGGTGTTGGCCCTCATCCTTGCCCTCATCGGGAGCTTCGTCGCCGCTTATCAGGTCACCACGCCCCTCACCCGCATCAGTAAAACGGCACGCCGGGTGGCCGACGGAAAGCTCGCCGGCAAAATTCGCGTCGACTCCCGCGCGGCCGAGTTCCAAGATCTCGCTGAAAGCCTGAACCGCGCGTCAGACGCGTTCCGCGAGAAGATCGAGGAGCTGGAACGCATGACGCGGCTCCAGAGCGAATTCATCGGGAACGTCTCCCACGAGGTTCGAAATCCCATTTTCTCCATTAGCGGATACTTGGAAGCCCTCGGCACCCCCGGTCTCGACGACGAGCAGCGGAAGACCTACGCCGAAAAGGCCCTCACCAATCTCAATCGCCTCCAGAACCTCTTCGACGACCTCATCGACATCGCCCGGCTCGAATACCGGAAAGACCTTATCAACCGGTCGGTGTTCGACCTAAAGGACTTGGTGGACGAGGTGGCCGAGATGCTCCGCCCCAAAGCCGAAGAGAAAGACCTCGACCTCCAGGCCGACGTGCCCCGCTTCTTCGTCTACGCTGATCGTTCCCGCATCCGCCAGGTGCTGACCAATCTTCTCGAGAACGGCATCGCCTACACGGAAAGCGGATCGGTACGGTGCCGGGTGCAGCGACGCCTCGACAAGGTTCGTATTGAAATCGTCGACACCGGACAGGGCATCGACGAGGATCACCTTGATCGAATCTTTGAACGCTTCTACCGGGTGGACCCGGACCGCTCGCGCGAGAGCGGAGGAACAGGACTCGGGCTCAGCATCGTCAAGCAAATCCTTCAGGCCCACGGCGAAGAGATTCGCGTCGAGAGTACAAAGGGGCGAGGCACCCGGTTCTGGTTTGAACTGCCCTACGAATCCGAACCGGAGCCGGAGGTCGTAGAGGCCTGACCTTTCATCATATCGTCTCCACTCGGGCCGTCTCGCCCCTGTCGCCTCGCGTTCTTCCGTCGTCTTCGCGGGAGAACCTTTTCGATGGCGGGGAAATTCCATATACTGGATGCGTTGGGGCTTTCGAATGTGAAAAGCTTACCGACCTTCCCTGACCCGAAAGCGCTTTTGGTCGGCAGGGCTTCAACGCAGAGCCTTGCTCCCCGCCGGGAACAATGAGGGTCCCTCTTCGCCGACCGGCTGCGGGCCGGATCCGGCCGCGATGCATCGGTCGTCCGGAACCAGTGCCGGACGCCCCTCCGGGCCCCTCCGAACCGCGCCGACTCATTCAGATGGCTTCGACCCATGGCTGACCCCGAGATGCAAAACCCGAATGACCCCAACCTCGAGTCCCAGAAGGAGTCCCCGGAACCGCCGCAGTCGGAGGCTCCGGAGCCGGACCTGCCCGACGGAGAGCCCCCTGCGCCCCCCGACGCCGAAGAGGCTGTGGAAATGGCCGACGAGGACGAGCTTCCCGTCGAGGAGCTCATGCACGGAGACGGCCACGCGGCCATTCCCCAGCTTCCCTCCATCGTATCGGATGGGTCGATCGACATCGACGAGTTGACCCCGGCCGACTTCGAGGCCGCGGAGCTGCGGCAGCGGCTCCGCACGATGATGCTCTCGCGGCGCCTCGACGAGAAAATGATGACGCTGCTCAAACAGGGCAAGGGCCACTTCCACATCGGGTGTGCCGGACACGAGGCCGTTCAGGCCGCAATTAGTCTGTACTCGAAGCCTGGTGAGGGACCAGGATACGATTGGTTCTGTTCCTACTATCGGGACCTTTGTATGGTGCTCTCGCTCGGAATGACGCCGCGGGAAGCGCTGCTCGCCCATCTCGCCAAGGCCGACGATCCGAACTCCGGTGGACGCCAGATGCCGGAGCACTTCGGCCTGCGACGCCTGAACGTGATGACGCCGGCGTCGGCAGTTGGAGCCCAGTTCAATCCTGGACTCGGCTTCGGGCTCTCCATTCAGCAGCGAGGCGAGGACAACTACGTGTACATCTCGTGTGGTGATGGAGCCACCTCGCAGGGCGACTTCCACGAGGCCCTCAACTGGGCCGCTCGCGAGCAGGCCCCGGCCCTCTTCGTGGTCCAGGACAACAAGTACGCGATCAGTGTGCCCATCGACGAGCAAACCGCCGGGGGCACGCCCTACAAGCTGGCCGCGGGCTACGAGGGTCTCAGTCGCATGCGCGTGGACGGAACCAACTTCTTCGCCAGTGCCTCCGCCGCCCGGGCAGCCATCGATCACATCCGCAACGGTCACGGGCCGGTCTGCCTCGTCGCCGACGTGGTGCGCCTTCTTCCCCATTCCTCCTCGGACGACCACACCCAGTACCGCACGCCCGACGAACTGGAGGCCGACCGCAAGATCGACCCCATCTCCCGCTTGGAGGCCGCCCTCATCGAGGCGGATCTCCTCACCGACGAGGAGGCGCACACCATGCAGGAAGAGGTCCACGAGGAGGTCGACGAGGCGGCCGAGTGGGCCAAGCAGCAGGACGACCCCGCTCCCGAAACGGCAACCGACCACGTCTTCTTCGAGGGCTCCCTCGACATCGACTACAACTCCGAAGATGACGTCGACGAGGACGCCGAGCCCATCGTGATGGTTGACGCCATCAACCGCACGCTCAAAGAGGAAATGGCGCGCGACGAGTCGATCATCTTGTACGGCGAAGACGTGGCTGGGGACAAAGGGGGCGTCTTCACCGCGACGAAGGAACTGACCGAGCAGTTCGGCGAGGATCGTTGCTTTAACTCTCCTCTGGCCGAGGGATCGATCGTGGGCACGGCGGTGGGCTACGCGGCCAGCGGCTACACTCCGGTTATCGAGATTCAGTTTGCCGACTACATCTGGCCGGCGATGCAACAACTGCGCAACCAGGTGGGCCCCTTCCGCTACCGCTCCGACAATGAGTGGAGCTGCCCCATGGTGATTCGCGTCCCCTGTGGGGGCTATATTCACGGCGGGCTCTGTCACTCGCAAAACATCGAGTCGATCTTCGGTCACACCCCTGGTTTCAAGATCGCCCTTCCGTCCACTGCCGCCGACGCGAAGGGTCTGCTGGCTACGGCCATCCGCATGGAGGACCCGGTGCTTTTCCTGGAGCACAAAGCGCTCTACCGTGCTGCGTCGGCCCGCACCTCCACCCCACCGGAGAACTACACCCTTCCGTTCGGCGAGGCGCGCATCGCCCGCGAGGGATCTGATCTAACCATCGTGAGCTACGGCATGATGACGCAGAAATCACTTAACGTGGCGAAGGAGCTCGAACAGGAGGGTGTAGAGGTGGAGGTCGTCGACCTCCGTACCATCGTGCCGCTCGACTCGGAGACGATTCTCGACTCGGTGCAGAAGACGAACCGGGTGCTCGTCGCGTACGAGGACCAAGAGTTCATCGGCTTCGGGGCCGAAATCTGTGCCCAGATTGGGGACGACGCGTTCACCTATCTCGACGCTCCCATCCGCCGCGTCGCCGGCGAGTTTACACCCATCCCCTTCGCCCACTCGCTGGAGCGGGCCGTGCTGCCGAGCGATGAGGGCATCCTGGAGGCGGCGCGCGATCTGATGGCGTTCTAGACTACCGCGCCCAGATGGGCAAAGATCTCAGGAGTCGTCTCCGTTCGTACCTCTCTTCCTTGATCCGTCTCAGTCATGAGTTACGCCGAGTGGCGGGAATGGGCGCTGGGAAATGAATCTGAATCTCCAGAGGAGAACGCAAATACGTGGAGACGAGTCGCAGAATGCGCGGAATGCGACGCCCGCTACGAGGACCTGAACACCCAGCCCGACGCGTTCCAAGAAGAGCTTGGGGAGCAATTTCCCACTACGGGAGCACAGTTCGCCGAGGTGTGCCAGAGTCATCAGTTGTCCGGCACTCCCGTCAACGAAAAGGTTCCAACCTCTCTGGCCCGATGCATCAAGCACCAGAACCTCCAGACACAACTGAACGAACGCCTTGAAACTGATGAGCGGGCCGGACGCGACTTCCGCCAAACCGCTTCAGAAACCCATGACGTTCCATTTTCCGAGATTGGGAGTGAGAACTGGGTTAGGGCCAACGAGATTCTCCCGGATCCACTGGACGATCTCTATCTCTCTGCTCCCAAGAAAAGCCGCGTTTTCGCCACTCCGATCCTGGAGGACACAGAAGACGCGGGAGATCACTCCGGGGACTTTTTTGAACACCTCAACAACGTTCAGCGTCCCAGGTGGTCGCTCGCCAAGGAAGCCGTTTACCGACTTGCTCTTGCGACACGTCCGTATCCCCGTTCCGAATACCTTCTTCTCGACTACGCTTCCTCCCCCTTTGACGATTTCCGCTACCCCGTCCCGCCAGACGCGGAGTTCTGGTTGCTCTTTCGTCCAATCGAGCGCAGTGATTCGCTCCCGTACGGGAAAACATGTCCCGGCGGCCCTCCCGATTGTGACGAGGAACGGGCCGAACCGGAACTCGTGCTTAGCAATCCGCCGATTTCTGGGGAGCACGTTCGAATGCGATCGCTTGGACCGACCAACGCCTCTTAACCTCGATGGAAGCAGTTCAGGAGCAAACTGAAAACGAGCTTCAGTCCCAGCTTTCCGGGCTTCTGAAGACCAATGGCTCGTGGAATCCTGCTGCGGTCGAAGCCCTTGATCCAAACATCTGGACCGAGTGGTTTCGCCGATGCCTAGCAGGCTCCGACCCACACTTCGGCTACGACCGGGAGGATCGGGCCACCCATCCAGGCAACCTGTTCCGGGCCCTCTTCAACGAACTGGATCCTCTGGATACGACGGACGCGGCGGAAGGGCTCGCCCAATACCTCGATTCCCTGGATCCCTCGGCAGCGAATGGTACAGAACTGCAGGAGGCCATCGACCTCGTTCTCCACGTCCAGCCTCGCTATACGCCAGCCCGCGACGACTTCCGGGACACGCTCCGCGACTGGATTGGCGAACCCGGCGATTCTACCTTGCTGGATC
>CAYRPX010000208.1:0-5706 GCA_964426195.1 uncultured Salinivenus sp. | reverse complement strand
TGACGGAGATGTTGCGGGGGCGTTGCGGATAAGAAGAATGGCAGTACCGGCAGATGACGATGTTCTCTCTGATCAATTTCTCCCCGAATGAATAGGGTACGTCCGACCGACAATGCTGTATAGGGGGTAAACATTTTTTTTAGATCAGGAAGTGCCCTGAGCGAAATCACCGTCGACATCCCCGACGACGGCATGTAGGCACCGCCCACGTCGTCTCCACCACCCCGCTTCCATGCCATGCCCCGTCTCGTTCGCAGTCTCGCCCTTCCGCTCGCCCTCTGTCTTTTCGTCCTTCCCGTCCGCGCCCAAGAGACCGAGTACGGCTCCACCGAGTTCGAAAACTTGGGCGCCGAGGCAGCCCAAGAGCCGTTCCTCCGCGGCCTCCTGATGCTGCACAGCTTCGAGTACGGAGAGGCCCGGGCAGCCTTTCAGGAGGCGCAGAAGATCGACGCCGACTTTGCAATGGCCCACTGGGGGGAGGCGATGACGCACAATCATCCCATCTGGATGGAGCAGGACCGCGCGGCTGCCCTCGACGCCCTGCAGGACCTGGCCCCGTCGCCCGACGCGCGCCTTGAGAAGGCCCCGACGGAGCGCGAAAAGGAATACCTCCGGACCGTTCACGTCCTGTACGGCGCCGGCGAGGACGCCCCAATGAGTAAGGAGGCCCGAGACGACGCGTACGCCAACGCCATGGCGAACCTTGCGGAGCAGTATCCCGACGACCTCGACGCGCAGGCCTTCCATGCCCTCTCCATCCTCGGCACGGCGCACGAGGGACGCGATTTTGCGACGTACATGCGCGCCGCCGCAATCGTGGAAGAAGTATTCGACGAGAACCCCGAGCATCCGGGCGCGGCGCATTACCTGATCCACGCGTACGACGACCCGGTGCACGCCCCGCTTGGCCTGCGACCGGCCCGCATCTACGCCGACATTGCTCCCGGGGCGGCCCACGCCCTCCACATGCCGTCGCACATTTTCTTTGCGCTCGGCCAGTGGGCGCGCGGCGCAAACTCCAACGTGGACGCCTACGAGGCCGCCAACACCACGGCCGAGGAGCAGAGCGACGGGCTGGACGGCGGCGGCTTTCACGCCCTACACTGGCTGCACTACGCCCGCCTGCAGCTGGGCCAGCTCGAGAACGCACGGTCAGTCCTCGAAACGGCGAAGACCCATGCCAACGATCCGACGGTATCCACTGGCTACGCCACGTACATGCAGTGGTACATGCCGCTCGCCTTCGTGGTCGAAACGGAGCAGTGGGACCAGTACGGCCCCCTCGCGGAGGCCATGAACGTGGACCCCTCTACGCTCGATACGCGGGGCACCGTCACGCTGCACGCGGGGCGCGGCCTCGCCGCCGCCCAGCAGGGGGACCTGTCGTCGGCACGCGCGGCACTGGACGAGGCCAGGGCGGCCCTCGGCGAGAACGAGGCGGAGACCCTCCGGATTCAGGTTCACGAGCTGGAAGGGCTTATTGCCCTGAAGGCCAACAATCCCGACGACGCACTCCAGCACCTGGAGAAAGCCACCGCGATGGAGGTTGACCGGCCGTTGGACTTTGGGCCGCCGTTTCCCCCGAAGCCGGCCCCCGAGCTGTACGGGGAAGCGCTACTGGCCCTCGATCGACCGGATGAGGCACTGGCGCAGTTTAATACGACGCTGGACCGCTATTCCGACCGCGCCCGCTCGCTTTGGGGCAAGGCTCAGGCCGCCACCCAGGCCGGCAAATCCGACGTCGCCCAGAAGGCCCGCTCTACCCTGGCCGCGCAGTGGCAGAACGCCGATCCGTCTGTCCAACGCAAGCTTCAATCCCTGGCCGGTTCTGCCAACGCCGGCACGAGCAAGCCGAGATAACGCTTTGTGTCGGCAGCCTCACCCGCCTCTGGTCGGCGCAATTATCCGTCCAGCCATTTCCCTTCCACACTTTCTCCACCTTTACACCGTTCACTCTTCCGTCCCCAGCTTCCGCTGAATAATCCGCTCCGCGTTGTTGACGCTGCGAAGACAAAATCGCGCCACGAGGCGACGCTGCTCCTCGTCGCTAAGGTCGGCGTGATGGCCCTGACGGTCCAGGCGATCCTGCTGGGCATGGTAGAGCGCCACCGCCGCCGCTACCGACACGTTGAAGCTCTCAGTAAAGCCCGGCAGTGGCACCACGCACGCCGCATCCACGACCTCCATCATCGCATCGGACACGCCCGCCTCCTCGTTGCCGAAGACGAGTGCAGTCGGCTTGGTGAAATCAAACTCCCTGATCGGAACCGTATCGGCGTGCAGATGCATCGCTATGAGACGGTAGTCGGCTTCGTGGAGGTGGGCCGCACAGTCGCGCGGGGTGTCCCAGTGCCATACGTCGAGCCAGTGCTGAGCGCCCTGCGCCGTGCGCTGCGAGTGCTTGTACCGCTCGTTGTTTCCCTTCACGACGTGCATGTCCTGATGGCCCAGCGCCTCGGCCGACCGCATGACAGCACTCACGTTGCCGGTGTTCACGAGGCCCTCCACCACCGGCACCACCGTGCGGGTGCGCTTCGCTACCACGTCCCGGATGCGCTGGAGACGCCGTTCCCGCATGTGGGGACGGAGAAGTCCCACGATGCGCTCCGGCGGGAGGCGGACGTCGGTGAAGACAAATGGATCGTCCTCGATCGGGGGCGTGCCGCCCGCCGAAAAAAGCCGATCCATTTCCTTCTCCGCGTCAACATTGTGATGACTCATGAATCTCGGACCAACGTTGAGCGTATTTGAGAACCCATTTGAAACGTTCCATTTCGGGCCCCCGGAAGCCCGTTGCTTTTCCAGTACACCTTACCCCTCCCCTCTCATGACTCATTCTCGCCCTGCCATGTTGCCCTTCCGTTCGTCCGTCACCCTTCTTTTGCTCGTTCTTTCCCTCTTCCTAGGCCTTGCGCCGGCCACAGCCCAGTCCGTCGCATCGATCGTCGACGACATGCGCACTCAGCATGAGAAGCAGTTCGACACACGTTCGATACGTACATTGTAGAGACCAATCTCTACACCTCCTACAACCGAAAAGCTTCGGAAGAGAAGTTCTCGTATCAGACCAGACACAGATGAAGGGAGAGGGCGTGTCGTCCTTTACCTCCAACACGACCGTCTCGTCGGCCTACGGGCTACAGTTCGACCAACTGAAACAGCATGCCACGTACGCGGGCACCGAAATGATCAACGGGGTAGAGTGCCACGTCCTGCAGGTCGACAACTCGTCGGCCGTAAATCCCGAGATGGGAACGGAAGCGCAAAGCATGACCTATTACATCCACACAGATCGGCACGTCCCCACACGGATGGTCATGAAGAGCGCCCCATCACCTCAAGCCGGCTCCCAGCCCTCGTCCGTCACCATTGATCTCAAAAACTACACGACGACCGACGGGCTCACTCTCCCGCACCGCATGGAAATCCACCTCGACGCCAACATTTCTGACGAGCAGCGCCGGAAGATGACGCAGGCGATGCAGAAGATGGAGAGCTTGCCGGAGCAGCAGCGCGATCAGATGGAGATGATGAAACAGATCGTGTCCGGAGATCCGATTACGATCGACGTGCAGAACGTGAAGGTCAACGCGGGCATCCCGGAGGGGGTATTTGAGTAACCTTCCAGTGTGAAGGAGCGGTACACTCCGCTGCCCTCTGCAGGAGCATATTGTGCATTTCGTGTTGCGGGTTTCGTGCCCCCGTTCGTTACGCAATACGAAATACGCAATCCCCCGAACTAACAGGATGCTCATCACGACCCTGGCACGCCCCCGGCAGTCCTCGATAGAACTCCCTCGCTTGACTCCTAACTATTCTCTACCTCTTCTGCCACACCATGGACTTAAACAATGCCGTCGCGGTCGTCACCGGAGCCAGTAAAGGCCTAGGCGCCCACTTCTCCCGCATGCTCGTGAATCAGGGCGCCACCATCTACGGCCTCGCCCGGAGCACCGACAAGCTCGACGCGTTGCAGGACGACCTCGGTACGGCCTTTCGACCCCTCCCCTGCGACGTCCGGAAAGAAGATCAGGTCGAGTCGGCTTTCGATACCGTCAACACCGAAACCGGACAGTTGGATGTGCTCATCAACAACGCCGGCCTCGGACAATTCGGCCCGGTCGACGACCTCGACACCGATGCCTTTGACGTGCAGATGGACACCAACGTTCGCGGCGTCTACCTCTGCACCCGCGAGGCCGTGCCCACGATGCGCGAGCAAAACGAGGCGTCAGGGTTCGGGGGGCACATCGTCAACGTGGCCTCGATCGCGGGCCTGCTGGGCAACCCCAACATCAGCGCGTACAACGCCAGCAAGTTTGCCGTCCGCGGCTTCAGCGAGGCCGTCATGAAGGAGGTCCGCGACGACGGAATCCGGGTCACGTGTCTCTATCCCGGCTCTACCGACACCAATTTCTTCGACGTGGCCGGGACGGAAATGACCGAAAATCCCCTCCACCCCGAGGACGTGGCGGCGACCGTGCAGCACGTGCTCGAATCCCCCACGAACCATCTCATTTCGGAGGTCGTGATGCGCCCACTCCGTCCGCATCGTGACGAGTGAGACGGAACACGCGATGACAAGAAGAGCTCACGTGTTCCGCCATCATGCATCACGCCTTCACGCGTCACGGACGGCAGCTCAGGCAAGAGGAGGTCTTTCCTGGGGTGTCCTTCGTCTATAGCTCCGGCTCATTCACAGATTCGGTCGATGGAGTCTCACTGGTCGAATACGGATCTAAGCCCGGTTCATCGTCCTGCTCGATAAGATAATAGCTAAGCAGGGCAATCCCGGTGGCCACCAACAGCACGGCGTACGCGACTGGCGACTCGAAGGAAATGGCGAGTAGATCGACAAACAGAAGGCCAGCCCCAAGTGCAAGCACGACCAGGCCCCATTTGAGCGCCGACCGCGTGCTGGGTTCCGTCCAGCTTCCCTGTCCCAGAAGGTCTTCGACCTGCTCCTCCGACAAAGGGGATTCGAGCGCTTTCCGGCGAATGCGAGTGTCGCGAATCAACTTGGCAATGTAGGCAACCAAGGCAAAAAACCCGAGGGGTACGAGTACTTCTTCCATGATAGGAGGAATGCAGTTCAGTCAATACAATGAACAATCGAGCGAGGAACTCTCCTCGATGCACCCGTAACGGACAGGCCCATCGACGAATCGGTTGCAGGCCTCGATGAGCCGGTTGTGAGAGCCCGGTCCCCGTGCCTATTCTTTCCGGTGCCGGGCCTCCACATGCAGGCCACGGCACCGTGCAACCAATCGCCCTTTCCCCTGTCTACTGGGGATACCATGGCCGACACCGACTCCGACATCGACGAACGAGAGCTCGTTGAGCGCATTCTCGACGGGGACCGCGAGGCGTTCCTTACGTTCATCGACCGTTACGAGCGGCTCGTAAAGCACGTCGTCTTCCGCATGGTCGACGACGACCGCGACCGCGAGGAGTTGTGCCAGGACGTGTTTGTGCGGGCGCACCGCTATCTCGACGGATTTCGATTCGAGTCGAAGCTCTCGACTTGGCTCGCCCGCATTGCACGCAACACGTGCCTCAATCACTTAGAGAAAAAGCAGGTCCCCCTGTACGCCGACGAGGCCCCTTCCCCGGAAGGCGAGACGCCCGATGCCCAGGCGGCCCTCAACCGTGTGCCCGACCCCGAGGAAGACGTGGCCGCGACGACCGAGGACCGCCAGCGGCGCG
>CAYRPX010000207.1:0-5738 GCA_964426195.1 uncultured Salinivenus sp. | reverse complement strand
TCGGCTTGAGGAGGTAGCCTTCCTCTTCGTCCCCGGCCCGGCCCGTCACCATGGGCGGAAACTGGTCCTCCTCGTAGTGGGGATAGTGCCCGCTGGTGCGATACAGGTCGAGTCGGCCGATGTGGGGCGTGGTGACCGGCTTGTAGCCCTGCTTGACCTGCTCCTCCTGCAGCACCTCGCGGAGCGTCTCTCGGAGCGTGGTGCCCTTCGGCAGCCACATCGGGAGCCCGGGGCCTACCTGCTCGGTGTCGAACGTGAAAAGGTCCAGCTCTTTGCCGAGCTTGCGGTGGTCTCGCTCCTTTGCCTTCCGGCGTCGCTCGAGGAAGTCCTCCAGAAGCTTTTGCTTCGGGAAGCTGATGCCGTAGATGCGGGTGAGCTGCGGATTGCTCTCGTCCCCACGCCAGTACGCTCCTGCCACCGAGAGAAGCTTCGGCGCTTTGATCTCTCCGGTGGACGGGATGTGGGGACCGCGGCAGAGGTCGGTGAAGTTGCCCTGCTCGTAGAACGAAATCTCCCCCTCCTCCAGGTCCTCGATCAGCTCCAGCTTGTACTCGTTGCCCTCCTTCTCGTAGTGCTCGATCGCGTCCTCTTTTGATACCTCGTGACGCTCGTATTCTGCGTCGCGCCGGGCGAGCTCTCGCATCTTCTCCTCAATCTCCTCCAGCTCGTCGGCCGACAAGGTCTGGTCGCCCAGGTCCACGTCGTAGTAGAAGCCTTGGTCGATGGGCGGGCCGATGGTGAACTTGACCTCCGGGTACAGCTCCTGCAGGGCCTCGGCCATGAGGTGGGCGGAGGAGTGCCAGAAGGTTTCCTTCCCCTCCTCGTCGTCCCACGTCAGAATCGCGATCTCGGCGTCCTCGGTAATCGGCCGGGCCAGGTCGCGGACCTCCCCGTTCACCTTGATGGCGAGCGCGTCGCGGGCCAGCCCAGCACCGATGCTTTCGGCAATCTCGCGGCCTGTCGTGCCCGCTGGGTGGGTCTGTGTGGACCCGTCCGGGAGGGTGATGGTGATCGTTTTTTTGTCGATTTCGGCCATGGGCAATGAAGACCTGATTGGGCAGCGTGGTTACAGGCGTCGTCGTAGGCTCTGCCAACAGAAAAGCCGCCCCAGGATGCCTCCTGAGAGCGGCAGCAGTGGGTCCAGGTGGATTCGAACCACCGACCTCCTGCACGTCAAGCAGGCGCTCTAGGCCTCTGAGCTATGGACCCGAAACTAGTGCCCAACGGCACTACTCGGGCATATCTACCAATGCTCGCAACTTGCTCAGGATTCCTTTTCGGTTCGATTCACCGAAACTTTGACCTCGGATTGCGCAAGAGGAAGTGGGGGAAGGGGGGCGTAGACTCATCGGGACCTCGACAGTCGGGGTGCGTCTCCCTGAATGAGGAAGATATCCTGACGCCCGGGAATAGTTTTTCTTTTGGCGGGGCTGCTGGCTACATTCTGGTGAAGACGGCGGTCTGCCGCCCGCGGTCGGTCGTCAATGGGGCAGAGCGGAGGAGGGCGGCTCTCTCGACCATTGCTTTTGCCCACACCTGTGTATGCGAGTGGCTCTCCGACATCAACATGATTGGGACGTCTCTCCCGACGAGGCGAAGTACATCCAGCGGCGGCTGGCGTCGGAGGTGACCGAGGTGTCTCTGTTGGACGACGTGGCGACCGTGGCCGGGATCGACGTGAGCATTCGTGACGACACGGCGCAGGCTGCAGTGGTGGTTCTGGAGTCGCCGGGCCTCGACGTGGTTGACAAGGCGATTCATCGCTGCGAGGTGCCCTTCCCGTATGTGCCGGGTCTGTTGAGCTTCCGCGAAACGCCACCGGTTCTCCCAGCTCTGGAGCAACTTTCTGTGACGCCCGACGTGTTGATGACCGACAGCCACGGGTACGCCCATCCCCGCCGGTTCGGGTTTGCGTGCCATCTCGGCGTGCTCCTCGACCGCCCCACGCTCGGGGTGGCCAAGTCGATTCTCGTCGGTTCGCCGGAGGGCGATCTCGGTCCTGAGAAGGGCAGCCGCACCCCTCTGGTCGACGACGGCGAACCAATCGGGGCCGTGCTCCGCACCCGTACCGACGTAAATCCCGTCTACGTGAGCGTCGGCCACCGCATTACGCTGGACGAGGCCGTGTCCCTCACGCTCGACTGCAGCCCGCGCTACAAGATCCCCGAGCCGGCCCGCCAGGCGCACCGACTGAGCCGAGAGGAACCGTGAGCGTCGCCTCAAATTCTTGGGGGACGCTTAGACTCAAGAGCCCAACGCAGGCGCCGACGACTGTAGGAATTCGATGCCGCCCAAACGCCCACGCTCTCACACGCTCCATGCCGGACGACCCCACAATTCGCCCTGCCACCGCTGACGACCTCGAGGTCCTGGCCCGCTTCAACGAGGCAATGGCCGAGGAGACGGAGGACAAGACCCTTGATCCTGAGACAGCTCGGGCAGGGGTGCGGACCATGCTGAAGGAGCGGGAGCAGGGATTCTATCTGGTGGCGGTACGCCAGCGGACCATCGTGGGCATGCTCATGATCACGACGGAGTGGAGCGACTGGCGCAACGCAACCATCTGGTGGATCCAGAGCGTCTATGTGCGCCCCGGGGAGCGGCGAACGGGCGTCTACACGGCCCTTCATCGCGACGTGCGACAGCGGGCCCGCGAGGCGACGGATGTGTGCGGGCTCCGGCTTTACGTGGAGCGAGACAATGCGGCGGCCCAGGCGGCGTACGAGGAACTGGGCATGACCGAGCCGCCGTATCGGATGTACGAGGAGATGTTGTAGAGCTATGCCCCAGAGCGGTCGCTGCTCTCCATGCTAAGCGGAGGAGCGACGGCTCCGTCGCCTCCTTCCTCGCCCCGCGCCAGGGCAACGTATCGGCCGATGAAAGTAACGGCTCGCTCGCCGGCCGCGTTGATCTTGCACTCAAGGTCCAGTCGGGCTCGCCCCCAGCGATCGAGCATTTCCTGAAACCGTTCCTTCGCGTCCTCGTCCGGCGGCTCGCAGATGACGGAGATGTTTTCGTAGACGGGGCGAAGGTATTCGATGTCGCTCTCCTGGATCATCACTTCGACTCGCTCCCGCATGTCTTCCATCGCATCTTCCATCGCGTCCTGCACGAGCTGGTGCATCATGGCCCAGCCGGTGACCGTCGCGAGCATGCTCAGGCTGCCCCCAAACGCACTACCCATGTGATTGACGTTGGGTTGAAGCGGGGCGGAGGCCCGCAGGCGACCCTGGTCGTCCGCAGCGAGTTCGAACTCGAGATGCTGAGTAATCGGCATCTTGTCTACGATGAGATGCTCCAGTTCTTCGAGAGCAGCTTCCGTAGGTGACGGGCTGGACATGGCGCGAGTCACCGCGTGAGTGGCGGAAATCCTTAGAGCGAATAGAGAAGAGGAATTTTCCATACGATCCGAGATCTCGTACGTTCTCTGACGCGCCCGGTCTCTTTAGAAGTTTTTGGGAAGGGGCGGTCCGGTCGGGGGGGAACAGAGACGGGTTGTACCGATCTCCTCTTCAACAAAACAAAAAACGAGCCCTCTAGCTCAATGGGTTTCAGGACTGGAAGGCCCTTGATCCCATGTCGCGGACGGTCTCCCCGGCACAATCCATTCGTGCAGATTGATCCGTTTTCCCCTACACGAGTTTAGACCTGCCGGGTCCGCACGACGGTTCCGTACTCCGTTCTCATATGCGTCTTCATCTCATGTCGTCGAATCCATTCCTCCACATCGCAGACCAGTACAGCGAAGCTTCCCCGCGACTCCGACGGCCGCTCGTCACGAAGGCCGTTGGCGAGGTCATTCCGTTCGTCGACACCGCTGGGTGCTTCGTGGACGCGTATACCCCGCGCCGCGTGGCCGTTCGCCTCGACAACAAACGGCGCGTGCAAAATCATCTTGGCGGCCTTCACGCCGCAGCGCTCGCCCTCCTGGCCGAGACGGCGTCGGGCCTCGTCGTGGCCCTCAACGTTCCGGATGGCTCCGCGCCGCTGTTGCGCACGATGGACGTGTCGTTCGAGCGGTTCGTCCAGCAGTCGGTTCAGGCTGAGGCTACGCTCACCAGCGACGAGTCTGCTCGCATCCAGGGGCGCTCCATCGGGCAAATGGACGTGGCCGTCACCCTTACAGTCCCGGATGAGGAGGAGACCCTCGTCTCCGGAACGCTTAAATGGGCGTGGCTGCCGGAGGAGCGGCTCGCCGCTTCCAACTGAGCGGCGCTTCGCCCGAGTTCCCTTGCCACGGGCCCGCTTCCGGTATCTCCCCGCTCACCCAATTGAAGGTGTGGTTGTACTTGAGAAGCAGCGTGCGCTGGTCCGTGACCGGAAGGCGCGGTTGCCGGGGCGGAACCGGGAGCGATTGGTGTGTAGCTGGGTGTTGTACACCAGATAAAAATCGGTGCCCTGGCTGGGGTTGTATCGGAAGCGCAGGGTTCCGATGAGCCCGTCGATCGTGCTGTCGTACTACAAAAACGTACGTACAGAGATGTCGGTATCTGGGGTGATCTCCAGCCGGAGACGGCCGATGTGGGAGGTGAAGGACGCCCGATCGGGGAAGAGAATGCGGTTGAACTCGTAGGTCCCCGTCACGCGGGCGTATCGGGAGGCATTCCAGGTGAGGTTCGTCTCGGCACTTCCTCGTCGGCCGTCGTAAACTCGCCGGCGGTCACTCGGAACTCGCTGCTGACCGTGCCGCCCGGCGGCGTCGAATACTGAAGCTCCCCGGTGTAAAATCGATAATGGCCGGTCGGAATTGAATCCGCCGACGCCAGATCGAACGGCTCGCGGAGATCCTCCGTCCGTCGCGTGGCCCGCACAGTCGCCTCGTGACGGTTTTCAGCATTGAGCGTCCACTCGAGCGCAGTCCGAAGCGACGGGAGGGATCGATCCTGGTTCCGGAAGAATCCATTGGCCTTGAGGTTCAGGCGGTGCCGCTGGAGCGGAGAGCCCTCGCCGGGCAACCATCCGTATCCGATTCGATCGCCCACTCGGACGTAGTTCTCGCGTCCCTCGAAGCCAACGCCGGGCCGATACGCTCGACCGGCACGCGAGTAGCTCAGGTCGTAGCTCCATTCCTCGAAGCTGCGTCGGTCCCATTTGACGTAGAGGCGGGCCGGGGCGAGGGAAGGTCAGGCGAGCAGAGGCCCCCTTTTCGAAAGTCTGTGCCCACTTGGTCGTCAGATACTCGTCCCCGATCACGCGAAACATGCCGTCGACCCCGTATCCGACGTTGTACGATCCGTCCCGGCCGACGCGGCTCGTTAAGGATTGAATACCCGCCGCCGAAGGCGAGCCACGCCAAAGTTCTCGGAGGGAAGAGTGCCGCCCCCCCTGGAGAAGACCGGGCTCCCGCGCCGTTTTTCGGGAAAAATGAGGGGCGAACGCTCCAGGTTCACCTGCTCGCGGAATGAAGGAGCGAGCGCTTCCGAAAAACAGGGACCGTGTGCTTTGAAGGGAGCCTGTTCTCGCTCTTGGTCGTCACACGTCCCCTTCCTGCGGGCGGAGGAGCAGTTCTTCGAGCACCGTGCGGTCGGAGAGGTGGTAGGCGTCGACCACCGACTGCGCCACGTCCTCTGGGGTCATAAACCGATCTTCGGGAAGATCCACGCCCGCCCAGGTCGGGGTGTCGGTTGCCCCGGGGAGCACCGTCGTCACGCGAAGGCCCTCGTCCTTCGTCTCCTCGCGGACGACCCGGGCGAGGCCGCGGAGGCCGTGCTTGGCGGCGCAGTAGCCGGCGTTGCCCG
>CAYRPX010000206.1:0-5788 GCA_964426195.1 uncultured Salinivenus sp. | reverse complement strand
CTACCTTCTCGCTCCACTGGGCCGGTCGATGTACGCGCGCACCGGCACCAAATATGCACTCTACGTCTCCGTGCTGTCGGCCGGGGCGCTCGCCACTCACATGCTCGTTCCTCCTACACCCGGTCCCCTCGCCATGGCCGATACGCTCAATGTTGATCTCGGAGTGGCCATCCTTGTAGGGGCACTGGTAGCAATTCCCACCTCTCTCATTGCAGGACTCGTTTACGGCTCCTGGATTGACGAACGACTCACAATTCCCCTTCGGAACGCAATGGGCTCGACCCCCACGGCACTCACGGAAAAGGCCCAGACGCCCCTCGACGACCTCCCCGGCCTTGGCGAAGCCGCACTTCCCATCGTCCTTCCCCTTACACTCATCGGATCGAACACGATTGTGGAGGCTGTCGCTCCCGATCGGGAACTGCTCTCCGCGGTGGTCCGCTTTCTTGGCGATCCCACGTTTGCCCTCACCGCCGCTTCCATCGTCGCGGCCGGAACCTACTACCGACAGAGCGACATGGACGCGTCGGCCTTCAGTACTGAACTCACCGAGGCCCTGAAGAGCGGCGGCAACATTATCGCCATCACGGCGGCGGGTGGGGCCTTCGGCGCCATGCTTCGCACAGCAGGCGTCGGGGAATACATCGCAGGAGGGCTTTCCGGGGCCGGCATTCCCCTGCTCGTCACCGGCTGGCTGATTGGGGGCGTGATTCGACTCGCGCAGGGATCGGGCACCGTTGCCGTGCTCACCGGTGCGTCTATGATGGCACCACTCATGACCGATCTCAGCGTCCATCCGGTCTATATGATGATGGCCATCGGGACCGGCGCGCAGCTCTTCTCCTGGTATAACGACAGCGGATTCTGGATCGTGAGCGAGGTTGCCGGAATCACGCAGGAGGAGACGTTCAAGACATGGTCTGCCGTCAACACCGTGATGGCCGTCACGGGTCTTCTCGTTGTGTTTCTCCTCGCGACGCTCGTTCCTCTCCAATAGCCTCCCCGACGATCCTACACAATCGTTCAGGGGCTCTTCCGTCCTCCAGCCACAAAGAAGTCGTCCTGCCGCCAGGCGCAGTCGACCTCCGTAAAGCCAGCCCGCTCCATGGCCTTGAGCTGCGGGTAGAGGGGGAGCGTTCCCACGTGATCGCCAATCAGACAATGGCCCCCGGGGCGAAGGGGTTCGAGGGCGCTACGGAATAGCAGTTCATATCGCGATTCGGCCTCGGCCTGGTCTACTTCGTGTCCCACGATGGCGTGCAGGGCCAGTGACGCCACGACGAGGTCGTATGGGCCGCCCGGAAGTGGCGCCCCGTCGGTGGGGACGGAGATGCGAAGCGGCTCTGCCTCACGGGTTAGCTGACCTACCTTTTCGTGCGCGATAGAGAGTAGATCCGGATCTTCGTCGAGCAAGACGAGCTCCACCTGCGGGTAGGCGTCCAGCACCGTGGCGGCGGCGTTGCCGGTGCCGCAGGCGAGGTCGCAGACGGTGGCGCCGGGCGGTAGGGGGGGCAGGGCCATCGCCAGCTCTTCCAGCATGGGCACAGCCTGAGGGAGCTTGCGCTCCAGGTGAATGTCGTACCAGCGTCCATCGTCCCAGTGTCCACCCTCGCGGCGCAGATTGTCCCTCCAGTTTGGCAGTTCACTCATAGAGAAAGGAATGTTCAGAGAAAAAGGGAAGCATCATCAAACGGTCAATGTACTGCCGATCGTCCGTTGCTCCGTTTCTTGTGGATGCCCTCCTCATTGACGTGGCCGACGTACCGACCGAGAATGGTGACCTGTTCGAACACGTCGGGCTGGATGTGAATGTCGTCGTACTCCGGGTTACACGGCTCCAGGCGAAGTCCTTCGTCGTCGTGATACACGCGCTTCAGGGAGGTTTCGCCGTTATAGAGCACCGCCCCAATGCCCCCTTCTGGAATGTCTTCATCGATGAGCAGCACGTAGTCGCCGTCGTGAATGTCTGCCCCGCGCATCGACTGACCCGACACGCGAATGGCAAAAATCTCGTCGAGGTTTGGAAAGAGTACGTCGAGCGTGATGGTTCCAAGGTCGGCCTCGATGGCCTCCTGCAGGGTGCCGGCGGAGATGATGCCTTTTACGGGGATTCCCGGTTCCTGCTGTTCCTGATAGCGCGGGGCAAGATGGTACCCCTGGTCATCCCGTGTGAGATGGCCCTTTCGGTGGAGCGCCTTCAGGTTTTGAGTGACACTATTGGGGGAGCTGTACCCAAAATGATCAATGATTTCCCGGTAGGTCGGCCAGACGCCTATCTCTCGGGTGTGATCGATAAGAAACTGGAGGAACTCGTGTTGTTTGGCGGTGAGCTTTTTCCGACTCATGATGGAGGCAAGCAGTAGCTCGTAGCTGACGAATGGGGATGTCGTCCTCTCGACGAGGGTTGCCGTTCCTGACTACATATATTCCGCACAGTAAGGGTATTGAGGACACCGGAAAAGGTCAAACCTCATCCGCCACGATCTGAGCGATCACCGATCGGCTTCGATCCGGATAGGCGTCGTCAAATTGATAGCGAAGAAAATCGCGCACGAGGGCCTCCACTTCGCGTCGAACTGAAGGGGTCATCTCCAATCGCATCACCGTGTCAAGGTCGGCCCGCGCACAGACGGCGTACGCCCGTAGGGCGGCGCGGGAGGCACGGCGGGGCTCCTCCGGAACCGCGTCAGAGGGATACACCCCTCCGTCTTCGAGTGAAAGCAGTCCGTGCTCGGCTGTCACCGCCTCCACCTGCTCATGTTGGATGGCCGGGGCCACCCCCAGTATCTGAGCCAACTGGAGCTGCGCGTACGGCCACAAGTTGGTACCTCGAGACTTTGTGTCATTCAGACGGCGCAGCACACGCACTAGCAAGACAAAGGTCTCGGGAATGGGGTCTTCCGTTTCCATCAGGGCGTCGACGAGCTCCACGATCCGCAGCCCGACCGTGATAGAGGTCAAGTCTCGACGGAGCCGATGGAACGATTCGACGTGACTGCTCTCACTGAGGGTTTGTAGGGTCCGCGTGGGCTTGTAGTAGAAGACCACCTGCGTGTAGGCCATGGGCTGGAGGGTGGCCCCGAAGGAGCTTTTCGGACGCCGGGCCCCCTTGGCCATCACGCCGAGCTTGCCCTTCTCCTGGGTAAAAAGTGTGACGATCTGACTCGTTTCGCCGTAGTCGAGGCTCCGCAGGACGATGGCCTCAGTCCGAATAATTGAGCGCTGTGCCATGGTCAGCGGGAATCGACCGAGACATTATCGGGGAATACGATGAGGTCTCAAAAGAGGGTCGAAGGGCATCAGGATTGGCCATTTAGGCGTATTGCGCAGTGGAGATCGAAACGTACGCAATACGAAATACGCAATTCCGAATCTCGAATCAGGACGTTAGATTTTGGAGACGTATGTGTCTCTCCAAATGCAACGGCTTCTTCCGCAATTGTGCCAGTCGTCACAGGTCATTTCTTCCACCATGATGCGGCTTTACCGACTACAACAACGGCTCTCGATCACGCGTCGTGAAGGCCTCGCGGTCCTGACCCTCGCTACTCTCTTTCTGCTGGGCCTCGCCGTGCGTCATTTTCAAGAACGACAGGTCCCCCCCGTGGCTATCGATTCCCTCGTTGCTCGATCGGTGTCGGACTCAGCCTCCGCGGACGCTCCAAATCCGGCTCCTCGTCCTCCGTCTCCGTCCTCGAAGAACCCGATCAACGTAAACACGGCCTCCTCCGAGGCCCTGACTGCCCTCCCTGGCATCGGCCCCGCGCTTTCGAAACGCATCAAAGCGTACCGGTCGACCCAGCGTTCCTTTCAGCGCGTCGACGAACTGAAACGCGTGAGTGGCATTGGCCCGAAAACGTTGGAGACCCTTCGTCCGATGGTTCGCGTCGCGCTCCCCACAGACTCCACAAAGTAAAGCAGCTCCCGATTTACTGCGACGTGGATGCGCCTGGCGACGGACCGTCAGGCTCGGAGGTTGATAGATCGTTACCGTCTGGCATTTCAGTGCCGTTCGTAGCAGCTTGTTGACGCTTGCGCATCCGTTCGGCGAGGGCCTCCGGAGTCCAGTCTTCTGCCACCTCCTGTTCCTGGTCGAGGAATCGGGAGATTGGCACGAGCAACAGGACTGCCAGTGCGGCGAACCCGACCAGCGTAGCCACGATGACGGGCAAATATGTGGGATCGAAAAGGGGAGAGGCGTCCATCCTACGAGAGAGACCCGTCTGCGAGAAAGTCGGAACCAATTCAACATTTATACCTGTCAGTCTCGCTTCCGTTCGGATCATACGGTTAGCAGCAGAACGCCTACCGTGAATCCTTGCGTGCAGATGCAGGTATAAACAAGCTAAGCAGAATTGCATACTGCCTTGAGTAAAGGTTTTTCTCCTTTGCACTCCGACGAAACGGTTCACCCCTTGTAAAGCATGTTCTCCTCTAACGACGCACCGGAAGAGTCTGCCGAGGTCCGTCTCCTCATCGCCGAAGACGACCCTGAGATCGGTGGGGGTTTAGAAGAACTCTTTGCCCGAAAGGGCTATGAGGTGCAACTCGCGGCCGACGGAGAAAACGCCTTGCAGGAAATTACAACGCTTCCTCCCTACGATGTCGTCCTGCTTGACGTGAAGCTTCCGGAGAAAGGGGGCTTCGAGGTGCTGCGGGAAGCGCGCCAGGCCGGGGTCGACTCGCCCGTGATCATACTCACGGTCAAAGACGAGCACAAGCACAAGATTCGGGGGTTCGAGCTCGGAGCCGATGACTACGTGACCAAACCCTTCGACACGAAGGAACTTGCGGCCCGGGTGGAAGCAGTCCTCTCGCGGAGCGAGTCCTCCATGCCCGAAACGGGCGACGTGTACTCATTTGGCGATTTCACCGTTCACTTCCCCGAGGAACGAGTGATGAAGGACGAAGTGGAGCTCGAACTGACCAATCTGGAGTTCGAGCTCCTCGCGTACTTCATCAGGCATCGGGGACGGACAGTAAGCCGCGAACAGTTGCTCCGGGACGTCTGGGGCATCAGTGGCGACATCACTACTCGCACCATTGACCGCCACGTGGCGTCGCTGCGAAAGAAAATTGAGTCCGTCCCGGATTCCCCTGTCTATTTGCAGACCGTGTACGGCATCGGGTACAAGTTTGAAGGGGAGGAATCGAAAGCGTGAGAAACGCTCGCTCACTTGAACTGCTCCATGGTGGCCACGGCGAGTTCGTCGGCCATGTTGTTGAGTTCGTTGTCGGCGTGGCCCTTCACCCACACCCACTCCACGTCGTGCCGGTCGGCTTCGTCGAGGAGGGCCTTCCAGAGCCCCTGATTTTTGACGGCGTTGTTGGAGGAGGTCTGCCAGTCGTTGTCCTGCCAGCTGTCGAGCCACCCTTCGTTGAACGCCTTGGACAGGTATTCGCTGTCGGTGTGAAGGGTGACGTCGGCCGGGGCGTCGAGGGCCCGCAGTGCCTCCAGGGCGGCCCGCAGTTCCATTTTGTTGTTCGTGGTGTGGGGCTCGCCCCCCGTGAGCTGTTCGGTGGCCTCGGGATCGTCCTCAGGAATTACGATCGCGGCCCAGCCGCCGGGTCCCGGATTTCCGCTGCAGGCGCCGTCGGTGTAGATGGTCACGTCCGTCATGGAAAGGGGGAAGTGGTGAGGGCAACAGGACCGAAACGTACGCGGTCGCGGCGGGCAGGTCCAGCCGCACGCCGAAAAAGCCCCGTGAAAACCCGTGCGGGCGTTTGGGCGTATGGGCGTTGGTGCATAGGGAAGTATGTAGGTGTGGAGGTACATGCTCGCCCACGC
>CAYRPX010000205.1:0-5794 GCA_964426195.1 uncultured Salinivenus sp. | reverse complement strand
CCTCTTCGCCATCGGGGGCACGGCCAACATTCTCGCCTCGCCGCTCGGGGGCCGCGTCTCCGACCGAATCGGACGGAAACCCATCGTGGTATGGGCCTCTCTGATCCTCGGCCTTCTGATGGCCTTCGCCCCCCTCTACATCACCGGTTTCCTGATTGCGGCCGTGCTCTTTTTCCTGGCCATGGGCCTGATCGGCATCCGCGTGGGGCCGCTGCAGTCGCTGATCACGGCCCTCGTTCCAGACCGGCAGCGGGGCCTTCTCATGGGGCTCGCCATGAGCGTGGGGCAGGCCGGATTCGGGTTCGGTAGCTTCGTGGCCAGCGTCACGTACGGGCCCTACGGCTACCTCAGCAACGCCATTGGCGGAGCGCTCGCGATGATTGGCATGGCGGGCCTCGTGCACTGGGGCCTCCCCGAACCCTCCCTCTCGTCGATGGACGACGCGCCCTCCGACGGCTCGTCGGAGGCTGCGAGTGTCGCCGAGGCGCCGTAGTTGAACAGTCGAGCGCGCTCCCGGTCGGGGGTGCGGTTCAGCCGAAGAACAGCCAGATGATGACAGCAAGGACGAGAGCAGCGCCTCCCCAGAGCGCTAGGGCAATGCGGGTGGAGGTCCGTGCCTGCTCCACGTCGCGCCAGTCGCGGGGCCACACGCCGAGGGCAAGAAAGGTGCACACGGCGGCCAGATTGAGGGAGACGACGTTGGTGACGGTAAGCAGGCCCGCCTGCGCCGCCTCTACGGTGTATCCGGCCCCTAGAAACAGGCCCGTCGCCACAAGGGGTGGAAGCAGCGCCACCGCGACCATGACCCCGACCAGTCCCGTGGCTCCGCCCCGCGTGACGGCCAGCGCGCCCGCCGCCCCCGCCGCACCGGCCAGGGCAATGTCGACCGTCCCGATGACAGTACGAGCCGCCATCTCGCCGGTGGCCGGATCGACGGGAATGAGTGCCCCCAGGCCGAGAGCCCCAGTCAGAGCCACCGTCACGCCCGTGAGGTTGGTCCATACGGCCCGGCCCAGCAGATCCGGGTCGCCGAGGGTCGTCCCCAGCGCAAGGGCGAGATTCGGCCCGATGAGCGGCGCAATCACCATCGCCCCAATCACCACGGCCGTCTGATCCCGCAGCATGCCCCCGGCCGCGACGATGACGGACAGGGCCACCAGGGAATAGTAGTAGCTGGAGACATCCGTGGCGTCGCGGGCATATTCGTAGAGCTCCTCCCGGCCGATGCGGCCCACAGACACTTCCTTTTTCTCCGCGTCCTCCTTCCCGGCCCCCTCAGAGGCCTCCTCTTCCCCCTCCAACTCCGGCCGGGGCAGCGTCGCCTCCGCGGACTGCAGCACAACCCGGTAGTCCGTCGCCAGAGACTGCTCCACCCAGTCGAGAAGCGCCTCGCTTTCGTCCACCTCCAGGAGTATGCGATCGACGCGCTTTTCGTCGTCAATGGCGTACGTCCAGTGCCCGAGCACGTCGTATGTGTCGTCGGGCACCTCGAGGGCCTCATCGTTGTCGGGACGATAAATGTCGACCACTCTAAGCGCCATGTCGGCAGTACAACCGCTACAGGGAAGCGTGTCGGGGCGGGGATTCCATCAATCATCGGGGAGGGCGAAGGATAAGTACAAGGAGTGCCTCCGTCCAGCCGATCTATCACAAGGTAAAGAGGAGACGGAAATCCCAACAAAAAAGGGACGCAGGCCGAGCCGGAGTACTCCGACACAACCTGCGTCCCAATACCGAAAGACGCTCGTTTGAATCGGCCAGACATCCGGCCGTGCGTCTTGTTAGAAATAGATCCCGAGGTTAATATTGAAGGCCGTCCGCCATTTGTTATCGCTCTGCTCCGCCATCACGCTGGCGAACCCATCAGCCGGGTGATTAAACGGATGTCCCTTGCTAATATTCAGGTCCGTGTAGATGAACAGCGGACCGGCAGAGGTGAGAAAACCGACGTCGTGGGTGACGTTGTCATTCCAGCCATCAACATTCTTCGTCACCATACTGAAGTCATAGTAGGGCTTGATCTCCGAAACAGGTCCGGCACTCACCGGAATGTGGTACGCCAGGCTGGAGGAGTATACATCGTGCTCACTCGCCACACGCTGGGGGAAGGCATACGCACCCATGACGACGAAGCGGTCATCCCCACTGATCGGTGGATTGAGCTGCTGCTGCGCGAACTGCAGCTTCGCTTCGAATCCTCCGTAACGTCCCTGGTAATGGAGAGCATACGCTGCGTGCCAGTCGGTCTCACCATTGTCCTGGTTGAGAAGCTGACCGCGCTGTCCGGACACACCAATCTTCGTGAATCCAAGATCGCCGTGACTAGCAGTGTACGCGACCTTCGCGTTAAACTGATGTTCTTCGCTCACATCGTCGCGGCTGCCATTGCCGCCCGGCACTACCTGGTAATTTGCCGAACTGACCGGGGCTACATCGTAGGAGTACCGTGAAAAGTTACTCCCCGCGAAGAAATCTGTCTGTTCGGCATTCATGTAATAGGCGCCCTTCAGCTCCCAATTCCCCGGGGTAAAGATGGCCTTAATGCCCGCATCGTAGTCATCCTCTAGGCCCACGTAGTACGAGCTGTTGAAAAACCAGCTACTGGACGCGTAGGGCTGAATCCCAAACGGGACCTGACTAACTCCTACCTGAATCTGCCGGTCATCGCTAAATTCGTATCCCGCCCAGCCGTGATGGATGAAGAGCCCCCCAAAGGACTCTGGGTAGATGGCGTACTCGCCGTCAAAGATCACGCCGCCATAAGACCCACTGGCACCGATGCGAAACGTATCGAAGGTAAAACCTCCATCCCCCAGAACTCGATCGTTCCCTTCCTCGAAAGTCGTGTTGTAGGCCCGAAAAAGCGTATTGAAGCGGAGCGAGCCGTTGACACTTACGTTGAGAGTCGGCCCATCATCCTGGGGAGCCGATTCAGCGTCGGTCGTCGCGTTCGTGTCGTTGTCGTTTTCGTCGTCCTCGTCGTCAACGACGACCTCCGGAGTGTCAGCGGTATCCGAAAGGGCCAGTGGGCCATCGTCGGCCTGAACGGCCTGCCCCGGCACCACTAGTCCGACACTAAGCAGAAGAGCCGTCAGCACAGTAGATAGTCGATTCATTCGCATAGGGAGCGATTTGTGAGAGAAGATCTGCGGAGTCAGAGAAACGGCGAGTCCCGACCACCCATCCTCCGTGCTCGCCGAGATAACAAAGTGGTTTCGTGGTAGGAATGAAAGAGATTCATCAGTCCCCGAAGAAAGCCGAAGAAAGCCCCCGGCCGCAATTGCTGCGACCGGAGGCGAGAGGGCACTTCGAATCTAGGAGCGAAGGATCTACATGTCGCCGTCCATCTCCCCCGCGTTCTTCTTGGCCTGCTCCGTAGAGTAGGCCGCATCATCCGGGAGGACCTCCAGCGGCTCGTCCGACGCAGCACACTCCTCGGCTTGCGACATCCACTGATCGACGTGCTCCGGATTGTTCTCGATCCATTGCGCCGCGGCCTCTTCCTTGCTCAGGTCGCCCCGATCCCGGAACGCAAACATGAGACTCCCCACCTGCTCGTCGTTCGCTTCAAACTCTTTCAGGAAGCACACCACTTCGCGGGGAAACTCGTCGATGAACTCATTGTCGACAATCGTGAAGATGTCTTCGGGCCAGCCCCAAATGTCGACGTTGTGGCTCGTGCGGGCCCCGTCGACGTACTTGACGTCGTACTCATTCCACTTCCAGTGGGGCTTCCAACCCGCCACAGCAATGGGCTCCTCGTTCTCGACGGCGCTTTCAAGGGCCTGCCAGTTCGCCGGGCCGCTAGCGGCCTGGACACTGAACGCGTCCTCCATGTTGTAGAGTTCGAGGGTACGTTCCATCTGTCCATTAATCGCGGCGCCGGACTCGATGCCGTTGAGCGTCCCGTCCAGTTCCGCCTGGTAGTTCGAAAACTCGGGGAACGTGTCGACCTCCACGTAGGACGGAACCACGACGCCCACCGACGTACCGCGGTAGGTGTAGCCCAGCTTCTGGGAGTTCTCCATATTCTCCTGCCAGGGCTGCTCGTGCGTGGTGGGGAGCCAGGCCTCATTGAAGAAGTCGCGGTCGCCCTGCGCCACGGAGGAGAAGGCAACCCCCCCACCCTGCACCTCGCGAACGTCGACCTCCATGTCGTAGCGATTTTCGAGGATCTGCTCCTGCATGTAGGTCATGGCCATGCCCTCGATCCAGTTGACCGTAACCATATTCATCTCACGCGACACCTCTCCCTCGTCTCCCCCTCCACACCCGGCAAGGCCGGTTCCGAGGAGGCCGAGGGCCGCCACGACAGCGAGAAATGAACGAAGCGACCTTGGTAAAAGTCTCATAACGGAAAAACGACGGTTTTTGAACGGGATTGCTTGAGCGTAGCTAACGACACATTTGTCAGTACTTACATGCTCTCCTGACTGGAGGAATGTGTGGCATCGTCCGGAAGGTACTCGATGGGCTCGTCCGACGCGGCACACTCTTCAGTCTGCTGCATCCACTGCTCGACGGCGTCGGGATGGTTTTCGATCCACTGCGCGGCTGCCTCTTCTCGGCTCATCTCGCCTCGGTCCTTGAACGTAAACATGAGGCTCCCGACTTGCTGGTCGTTGGCCTCGAACTCTTGAAGAAAGCAAACGACCTCCCTGGGGAAGCGATCGATGAAGTCATTGCCCACGATGGTGAAGATGTCCTCCGGCGCCCCAAATACGGGCGTCTGGCCCGTCTGCGCGCCCTCCAGGTACTTCAGGTCATACTCGCTCCACTTCCAGTGCGGCTGCCAGCCCGTAACGACAATCGGCTCCTCGTTCTCGATGGCACTCTCCAGGGCCTGCCACGTCGCCGGGCCGCTGGACGCCACGACCGAGAAGCCGTCCACGTCGTTGTTTTCGAGAATCTGCCGCGCCTGGTCGTTCACGTTGGCCCCGGACTCGATGCCGTTGATCTCTCCATTGAGCGCACCCCGAAACTCGGAAAGCTCCGACACGTGCTCGACGTCCATGTACGCCGGCACCGCCAGGCCCGCAGTCGTACCGCGGTAGGTGTAGCCCAACTTCTGAAGCACGTAATTTTGCTCAGACCAGGGCCCCTCATGGGTCGTCGGGAGCCAGGCCTCGTTGAAGAAGTCGCGGTCGCCTTCGGCTACGGACGAAAAGGCAATCCCTCCGCCCTGCACCTCACGAACATCGACTTCCATATCGTAGCGGTTTTCGAGAATTTGTTCTTGCATATAGGTCATGGCCAACCCCTCGATCCAATTCACCGTGACCATGTCCATCTCGCGGGACACGTCCTCTCCGTCGCCGCTGCCACATCCGGCGAGCACGCCGGCGGTCAGCATCACCATCGCAAGAGCAGAAAGGAGTGTAGAACCGTTTTTCTTCATTTGATCGACAATAAGACTGATCCAGAAAGAATATTAGCAAGGTGAAACCGCTTGGCGCGTCTTGGACCGTTGCCCACCGGCAAACGGCAGAGCGCCAGATACGAGAACACAGTTTGGTTTCGGATCGCCCAACTCAACCTGTCATCGGCTGCGCCGAGGCACCCGCCTTCTCCCCGAGGGCCTGCGTGATGCGATCCAGGAAGATGGCCAGAATCACGATCGCGAGCCCGCCCTCAAAGCCGATCCCGATGCGCAACTGCTGGATGCCCTCAACCACCGGATCGCCAAGTCCTCCCGCCCCGATGAGGGCCGCAATCACGACCATTGACAGCGCGAGGAGCACCGTCTGGTTGACCCCGGCGAGAATGGTGGGGAGCGCCATGGGGAGCTCTACCT
>CAYRPX010000204.1:0-5858 GCA_964426195.1 uncultured Salinivenus sp. | reverse complement strand
ATTCGTCGGGACGTGCCCACGAGCGCCCCGCACGACACGAGCTGCCCCTTCCGGAGATCCGGGAGGGGCAGCTTTTTTTATTTATACCATCTGCGTCGAATCGTTGTACAGATTCTGAGTGATCAGCGCGGCCAGAAGAGGAGAGCTGAACTGTTGATCCTGCCTCCATCTCGATGTAGGGACGACCGGCGGGTCGTCCCTACGTGGACGAATGGGAGTAGAACTGCACATCGAAACCTCGCAATTGGTATTATCCGGTCTACTGGGCAAACACGCGATCGGGACAGCGATCCCGAAGCATCGACAGTACGATCTCGCAAAATGTATCTCCGTCCGCCGATTCCACGACACGAGTGCGGGCCGGGTCATCGGTCACGTCGTCGACGTCGACGCTGAGGTAGCCGCGGGTCAGTCCCTCTCGCTCGTCTATGTCCACCGGATACGTCGTGATCTCCCTGCCGACGGGATGCGGGTGTCTGGAAAGAGGTTGCCCCTCAGTCCGCCCTCGCCGTGAATATTGCCAACGTGATGGAAGTCTTTGAGGAGCCCTCCCCCACGTTCTATCGTGTAGAGCCGCACTGATGCACCTCCTCCTCTATCACGACCGATTCATCTACGACGAGCGAGCCGCCCACCGGGTCTTCATCGTCGTCCTCGCCCTGTTCGCTACGTTCATGCTGAGGAGCGAAGTCTTTATCGCCTATGAGGCCACCCACGTGCGAATCTTCATCGCCCTGCTGACGTCTGCATTCGGCCTCCTCCAGCTCCCCGATACCTGTAGATCGCCGGGGCGGAGTCACGCCGAAGCCTCCGAATGGTTATTGGCGAAGAACTCGTTCGCCTGCGGATACAACACCTCTTTCCCGTAATGCGGCACGTCCGCGGTACGGCGGAGATAATGCCGGACGAGCCCGATCTCCTCCGAATCCATGCCCGAGAAGTCTGGCTCCGCCCCCTCAACGATCCTGATTTTGTACGTGAAGTAGCGAGAGGGCTCGTCGGAGCCGAAGGGCGAGATGAAAAATAGATCCCCGGCGCTGGGATCGTCCGGAGAAACGCGGAAGCGCTCCAGCTGGTAGTCCCCTTCGTCGAATGCCTTCGCGCAGGCTCGCCTTACTCGACGCTGTCGCCGCCAGGCCGGATGCAGATATCGTTCATAGAGAAACCAGCCGACAGGCCCGAGCACCAGGACGCCGGTCGCAGCCATCCACAGCGGAATCGGAAGGGGCATACATCAGCACAGAAATGAATGCAGCGAGGCGCACACCGTCACAGCTGCTAACTTGGACTGACGGATCTTTTTGTATAGGAACATATTTCCGAAATGTCAAAAAAGTTACGTCTGAATACGCGCGTGCGAGGAGATACGTGGCCCTGGCTCCCTCGCCTCTCTCGCTTGGAACGGGTCCAACCATGTAGATCTAAGTCCCAATAAAATCACTCGGAATCCGACCGGGAAAGCCCCCTTGAAAAACACCTTCGAACGGACTCTCCTTCCATGGTGCTGGACATCATCCGGAGTGTCTTTCGGGCGAGTACTTCCCCTTGCGCCCCCAAGCTGTCCTCTCGGTTTTCGCGTCTACCACGGACGCCTTTCTGTGGAGGAGCTGCTACTGCTCTTGAAGAGATTTCACCGCCTTCACCATGTCTCGGCCGTCCCCCCGCACGAGCTCAAACCCGAGCTTCTCGCAGACCCGCTGCATCGCCCGGTTTTGCTGAAGGATGTCGGCCGTAATGCGGCCGAGGCCCTCGTTCTTTCCTACCTCCACGAGCCGACGCAACAGCTCGGTGCCGACGCCCTCTCCCTGATACTCATCGATCACCAACATGGCAAACTCGGCCTCGTTGCGACCCGGCTGCTGGGTGAGGCGACCGACCCCGATGATCTGGTCCTCGCCGTCTTCCAAGGGCCGCTCGGCTACGAGGGCCATCTCGCGGTCGTAGTCGATGAAACAAATGCGAGCCAGCCGCTCGTGGGCCACCCGTTGCTCCAGCTTCATGAGGTTGGCGTAACGCAGATAGACGCTCCGCTCCGATAGACGTTCGTGGAAGGTGACCAGCTGGGGCTCATCCTCGGGCCGGATGGGACGAATCGTGACGTCCTCGCCACTGCGCATCGTATGGGTGCCCACGTACTGACGGGGATACGGCCGGATGGCAGAGGTCGGGAGGTCGTCGTCATCTTTCGTATAGGAATGGAGAACGACGCGGGCGTCCAGGGCCAGCAGTCCATCCGCCCCGGGTTGAGCCAGCAGCGGATTCACGTCAATCTCTTTGATCCGGGGCTGCTCGACGACGAGCTGGCTGAAGCGCACCAGGAGCGTTTCCAGCCGATCTTGATCCACGGGCTCGCGGCCCCGCACGCCCTGCAGCGCCTCGTAGATTTTGGTCTGCTCCATCATGCGACGGGCGAGGGTGCGGTTGAGGGGCGGGAGGCCAAGGGCCCGATCCTGATAGACCTCGACCAGCTGGCCCCCGGAGCCAAAGAGCAGCACCGGTCCGAACTGCTCGTCCATGCTACTCCCAATGATGAGTTCGTACCCATCGCTGCGGTCAATCATGGGCTGCACGGTCACGCCGTCGAAGCCCTCCCCCACGATGTGGTTCTGTATGTTCCGGAATGCCTCGCTCACCGCTTCGTCCGAGTTCAGTCCGAGTTGTACCCCGCCGACGTCGGACTTGTGCGTGATCGACGTGGAGTGCAGTTTCACGACCACCGGATAGCCGATGTCTTGAGCCGCCGCCACCGCATCGCCCGGCGTCTCGGCCACGCGGGTCTCGACGGTCGGGATGCCGTAGGCGGACAAAAGTTCTTTCGAGGCGTGCTCCGTCATCAACACGCGGCCGCTCTGGTGGGTATCCTCGACGATCGACTCGGCCGCATCGCGGTCAGGAAGGCCGGCCTCGTCCTCCGGGAGGCTGGGCGTCTCGTAGAGCGCGCGCAGGTTGTAGCTGTAGCGCCACATGTGATTGAAGACGCGCGCGGCGGTGTCCGGATAGGCAAAAGTGGGCAGACCGGATTCGTTGAGGATGTTTTCGCCGGAGGCGACGGCGTCGCCCCCCATCCAGCTGGCGAGGATGGGCTTGTCGTTGTCCCGAGCATAGGGACGCAGATGATCGGCCGTTTTGGTGGGCTCGGTCATGGCCTGCGGTGTGAGGACGACGAGAAGGCCGTCACTGTGTTCGTCGTTAACCGCCACCTTCAAGGATTCCGCGTAGCGCTCGGGATCGGCATCTCCCAGGATGTCGACGGGATTGCCCCGACTCCAGGCCTCTGGCAGAATCTTTTCGAACTGCTCCTTCGTGTCGTCGGAGAGGGGCGTGAGCTCGCCGCCGCCCCCGATGAGGGCATCGGTCGCGAGGACACCGGGGCCGCCAGCATTCGTGAGGATGGTCAAGTTTCGGCCCTCGGGACGGGGCTGCTTGCTCAGCACCTCCGCCATGTAGAAGAGGTCGTTGATGTCGTCCACTCGGAGCACGCCGCTCCGGCGAAAGGCCGCATTCAGTACCGCGTCGCTGCCAGTGAGGGTGCCGGTGTGGGACGCGGCCGCCTCAGCGGCCGCCTCGGTGCGCCCGGCCTTGATCACGATAATCGGCTTGCTCTGTGCCACGTCCCGCGCCGCCGACAAAAAGGAGCGCGCGTTCCCGATCGACTCCATGTACAGCACGATGCTCTCAGTTTCTGGGTCGTCACCCAGGTAGGTAATCATGTCGCCCCAATCCACGTCGAGCATCGACCCGATCGACACGAACGAGCTGAAACCGACGTTTTCTCGGAAGCTCCAGTCGAGAATCGACGTCAGAAGCGCCCCACTCTGGCTGATAAACGCCACGTCCCCTTCGTTGGCCATCGAACCGGCGAAGGTCGCGTTGAGGCCGTTCGGGGGCCGCATGATGCCCAGGCAGTTGGGACCCACAATCCGGATGTTGTAGTCGCGAGCAATCGACTTGATGTCGCGTTCGAGTTCGGCCCCCTGCTCGCCCACCTCTCGGAAGCCAGCCGACACAATGATGAGACCCTGCACCCCCGCCTCTCCACATTCCTCTACGATGTCCGGCACCGTGGGGGCAGGAGTGGCAATGACGGCCAGATCCACCTTCGTTTCTATATCGCCAATCCTCTCGTAGGCTTCGATGCCCAGGACGCTGTCCCGATTCGGATTGACCGGAAAGATGGTGCCACCGAACGGATTGCTAACAAGATTCCACAGCAGTGTGCGGCCCACACTGCCGGGCTCCTCACTCGCCCCGATCACCGCCACATTTTCGGGGTCAAAGATGGCGTCGAGGGGCGAGCGACGGGCCCCGATGAGGTCGTAGGAGGGATCGCTCGTCGGCGTGGAATCGGACTGTATATCGGGCTGATCGGCCATAGGGGAAAGATAGGACTTGGATGGGCCAGATGTCCTCTCGGAGAGGGGCGTATACTTGGGGAAAGGTACGGGGACCAGGCAGCTATTTCAACGATCGGTCCTGGCTCCGGTTTTCGTGGAGGCTCCGAAAACGAAAGGGCGGAGGCCTACGAAAGGACAGGGATGTACCCGATGCAGTACCGCGTGACGTTCGACACAGAGAATAATGAGTATCGCTTCGTTCTCGAAGACGTGGTCCAACGGGAGGGCTCGTAACCCTCCACCCTGTTTCAGGCGGGGGCGCGCTGAGGGTCCGGCCGTTGGGTCTCCTCTGTGTGCCTTTCTGCAAAGCCGAAAAAGAAATGAGCCGCCTCGCCTTCTCAGACCTTTCCGCGCGGCAACGGTTATCGACGAGAGCTTGCGGTTGATAGGAACGTTCGTCACGAACGACAGACCACCGCGGGGTGAGGGCCGTTCGCGCTGGCGCAGGTGTAATCAATCCGTTATGAGCCGAAATACAGGCCCCCCGACCTTGAAATAGCTGGATGGGCGGAGATATTGAGGAAACGAAGGTTTTTGAAATCCTCTCCGATGTCCCCATCAGGACTTGCCACAGCGGGGGCATTCTGCCCGCCTTGCCTCATCCAGACTCGGACGCTCATCCGTCATGGGCGCGGAGGACTCTTCGGGGGATGTCACTGCCCTGCTTGCCCGTGCCCGAAACAGCGATGCCGGCGCGCTCGACGATGTGCTCGCCACGGCCGACGACGAGTTGCGCCACATCGCTCGCAAGCACTTCCGGGGGGAGCGGAGCGCCAGAACCTTACACTCCGCACGACCGAGCTCGTCCACGAGGCGTACGCGAAGCTCGTCGACCACTAAAATTTCCCCAACAGAGCAGGTCCTCCCCTCGTTCAGATCTCTCTCTTTCCCATCCATTCCCGAACGCCGACCAGCACGAGACTGCAGTCACACGAACGGACACTCGTGGGTGCCGCGTTGGACGGCGTGTCGGGCTGAGTGACCACGAGGAAGAGATGCGTACCCTGGGAAAATAGAAGTCCCCCCTCTTCGATCCGGAGGGTAGGAGGGGCCGATCGTGCAGGGACCAATCAGACGTTTCAGATCTCAAGCTGGGGCCTTCTCTGTTCCGATTTCGCCCGATCCCCGAATCGGGGCGTGTGACCTCAAATGGCTACCTGAACGTGGCGTCCGCAGCTCGGAGCAGAACGAATCCGGCCGGATCCGGCGCATCAAAAATGAGGCTGGCAAGGTGGCAGACGGGACCGCTGTAACCGCTTACGCCGAGGAATCCCGGAAGCTGGGTGCTTCCTCGAAATGGGAAAGAGACGATACCTCACGCGGATAGAACCTGCTGGCTCCCCCACTGGCACGCTATTTGTCTCACATTAGTCGTAGAACAAGCGAAGAAAGTCGCGCCGTCCGAGTTGTCACCCTTTCCGACAAGATACGCCTGTTGCCATGAACGACCTCACCTTTTCCATT
>CAYRPX010000203.1:0-5858 GCA_964426195.1 uncultured Salinivenus sp. | reverse complement strand
CCCCGACACTCGGCTCCGAAGGCCGATGCTCTATCCAGGCTGAGCTACAGGCCCGGGTACAATGGCTCCATCCCATACACACGCTGATCGCCGTGGATCCGGGTCGCGTCCGACCTTGCCCCCTCTTCAAACAACTGCGGTGCTGAACCGACCACGGGGCGTGTCTCCAAGATCCCCCTCCCGGCCGCCGCCCCTTTGTCTCTCACCGACGCATACGAGACATCTCCCGAGCGTCCTCGTCGAGCGTGGAGGACCACCACGGGGTCTTCTCCTCCCCCGCAGGAGCCAGAAGGTGCCGCAAGGGAGCCGGCTCCAGGGCAACGGCTTCGAGGTGCCGAACCGGGACCCAGGCAAACGAAAGATGGTCCTCTTGGGCCGGCGGTGCGGAGTCGGCGAAGAGGTCCGGAATGGCCACCGAAAAGCAGTGGTTGATCTCGTACTGCCACTTTCCCTCCCGCATCCAGCTGTGCTCTACGCCACCCAGGTAGCGCTCCACGTCGGCCTTCACGCCGAGTTCCTCGCGCAGCTCGCGGCGCAGGCAGAAGGCCAGGCGTTCGCCGGGTTCCCGATGGCCACCCGGCAGAAAGGTGTGGGACTGTCCATCGGCCTGCACGACGAGCACGCAGTTGTCTTTCCGAACAACGGCCCGGGCGAGCAAATGAACGGTCGGCATGGGAAAGCGTCTCGATGAACCGGAACTGCCACGAGGCTCCCGTACTTTCCTCCCGTCCCAAATCGTTCCCCGGCGCGACGACCGTAGGCCGTCTTTCATCACTTTTGGGTCCTTCGACTGCCGGCGGCGTAGAACGTAGAGCGGTGAGCTCTTCCGGGGGGGAGCACGGTCGCACCCGCTCATTTCGTGGCCGTGCCCACGATGTGCGGCGACACGGGCGGGACCCCAATCGAAAAACGGTCGAACTCGACCGACGAGAAGCCAGCCTCCCGAAGCAGCGTTCCCGTCTTGCGGTCCGGATGACAGCCGTCGGCCACGGCCTTCCAGAGGGGACGGATGCTGTGTTGAAACCAACAGAGCGCGGTGTGCCGCTGGGCCGCTACGTGCTCGATGAAGAGAAGCCGCCCGCCGGGCCGCAGAATGCGCCGCAGCTCGGTCAAGGTGTCTTCCACGTCGGGGACGGAGCAGAGGACGAGCGTACTGATGACGATGTCCGCGTGGCGGTCTGGCAGGCCGGTGTCCTGGGCCGGTTCGGTGCGGAGGGTCGCCTCGAGATCCCGGTCCTCCAGTCGCTCGCGGATGTAGCCGTGCATGTGCGGATTGGGCTCCAGGCCAATCCAGCGCAGGCCGTCGGGCAGATACGGGAGGTTGATCCCCGTCCCCGGCCCGATTTCGACGACGGTGCCTTCCAGATCTGCAAAGAGCTGCCGCTTGTAGTCTCCGTACAGGCGGTGCTGAGCCTCATCCCCCCAGGCAAGGGTCCGGGCGAAGAAGCGCTGGTAAAGGGACATGGCCATCTGTGACTGAAATCCCCAAAAGAGTACGCTCGCTCATCGTGTAGACACGCCCCTTCAAGAATCATCCTGCGAGGCCCGACACGGCCCCCCACACTAGGCGCCCCGCCACGACGACGGCGAGCAGCGCGAAGCTCCACCGTATCCATTGCGTATCGAACCGGTGCGCCAGTGCGGCCCCGCCTTGGGCCCCCAGCACGGCAGGCCCGGCCAGCAGAAGGCCGGTGCCCACGTCTACGTAGCCGAGGGCAAGACCCGGTCGACCGGCCATCCCCGTGCCGAGAGCCGCGTACACGACCGCACCGAGCCCCGAGATCAGCACAATGGTTGCACTGGAAGTTCCCACCGCCCGGCGCATCCGGAGCTGCAGCCAGCGGTGGTACGCCGGCACGAGCACCACGCCTCCCCCCACGCCCACGGCGGCCGCCACCGTCCCCGCCGCCGTGCCGGTGCCGATCCGGAGAATCCATCGCGGGGATGCGTTCTCTCTGCCGAACGAAAACTCCGTCGACTGGGACCGCACCATGCGGGCCACCACGACGAGTAGCACCGCCGCAAAGAACAACTGAAAGAGGGCCGGGTCGTACCACGGTTTTGTGACCACGAATCCGGACACGAGCCCGACCGCGCCCCCACTCGCCAGCCCTACCCCCAGGGCCATGCGCGGTGCCACAGCTCCGCGCCGACCATGGTGCCACGCACTCGCGCCCGCAGCCAGCCCCGTACAGAAGAGCCCTGTTCCCACCGTGAGCGGTGTGCGCACCCCCGTCGGCACGTCCAACACGCCATACGTGGCAAAGAGAAACGGTGTGAACACGACTCCCCCTCCGACGCCCACGAGCCCGGCAATGACCCCGGCCCCAAGCCCCGCAATGCCCAACAATACAGCCTGGAGAATCGTCATCAACCTCCGATCTGCCGCGACATCACCGTTCGCCCCCTCCTGGTTCAGCCCCCGACACGTTTTCGTACCGCTCCTCTTCTCCGTCGGGCGACAGAAGCTGCTCGTATCGAGCGGGATTCCGAAGCAGCCTCGTCGCCACCGACACCTGTTTGTCGCCCGGCAGCAGGGCCTCGACCTGACGGTCGGCCCGCACGTACCGGGCCAGAATCTCGCGCTTTAGGTGCCGCTTCAGGACCGATGCGTGACGATCAAACGCCGCTGCCTTCGCCCCTTGAAGGGCCTCGGACAGTGCCGTCACCTCGTCCTCCATGTCGTCGTAGCCGTTGGCCTCAATCTGCGCCTGGAGAGAGTCGAGCGACCGTTCGGTCCGGGTGGGATACCGGATCCCTTCACGCTGGAGCCAATTTCGGAACGCCTCCAGGTCTGCGTCGGTGACCGAGAAATGAACGGCGAGGGTGTCGTGGGTCGCCGCGTAGTGATTGGCATAGCGGAAGAAGGCAGCTTGCCGAGACAGGGCCTCCTCCAGCGCACTCGGGGACGGCCCCTCCACACGCACGTCCGGCCGAATGCCATTCCCGTCGCGGACCGTTCGGCCGCCGGTGGTTTCGTGCGCCTGGCCTCGAGGCCCCGGAGTACTGGATTCGCGGGTTTTCCCGTCCAATGCCTGAATTTTACGACCGCTCGGGGTGTAGTACTGAGCGGTCGTGAGCTTGAGGGCCGTGTTGTGGGGCAACGATCGAACGTTTTGCACCAGCCCCTTTCCATATGTCGTCGTCCCCACGAGTACGCCCCGGTCGTGGTCCTGAATCGCCCCCGCCACAATTTCACTTGCGGAGGCGCTTTGGCCATTTACGAGAACGATGACCGGCACGTCGGGCAGCAGTGGGACCCGGTCGCTCTCGTACGAGTCTCCAACACTATCCCGGCGCCCCCGGGTTGAAACAATACGTGTTCCCTTAGGCACGAACAGCTCCGTCACGTGTACGGCCGCCCGGAGCAGTCCGCCCGGATTATCCCGCAGGTCAAGCACAACGCCCTGGAGCGCGCCTTCCTCCCGAAGCGCTTTGAGGGCCGATTCTACGTCTCCGGGTGCGCCGCGGGTAAAGCGCTCCAGCTTCACATATGCGAATTGGTTCCTCTCCCCCACTCGCCCCTGATACGCAACGTCCGGAAGATCCACCTCCTCACGAGTGAGGGTAAACGTCTGGGGAGCAGGCGCTCCCTCCCGCTCCACAGTGATGCGAACCGTCGTGCCGGGCTCCCCACGAAGAAGGGTTTCTACGTCCTCGATCGACAGATTGGCCGTTGATTGCCCCGCCACCGCAGAGATGACGTCCCCGGTCCGCACGCCCTGCTCGTACCCACTGGCCCCCGCCACAGGCGAGATCACCGTAATCTTTCCCTTGCGACGTCCCACCTTGAGTCCTACGCCCCCGTACTGCCCCTCCGTGATGATGTCGAGCCGCGCGTTTTCCGACTCGTCTACAAACGAGGTGTAGGGATCGAGCTCCTCCAGCATGGCCCCGACCCCCACCTCCATGAGATGGCTCGGATCGACCGGTTCCACGTAACCGGTCACAACTTCTTCGTAAACCGCCCCAAAAATGCGCAGGTTCTTCCGAAGCTCGAACAAGTTGTCGTCCGGCATCGAGAAGCCCACGAGCACCCCGATTCCCATCGAGGCCGCGAGGGCAAGTCCGAGAAGCGAAGCTCTAACGCGGGTAATGTGCATCGCCCTCTCCAATCGGTAGTGGTAGGAGAAGAAATTCGCGGGTCTCCTTTCACAGAAGAAACTCGCGGTACACGTGCAACTCGGGCGGTGGGCCGATCGGGCCTACTCCTCAGTCATGCCGAGTTCCTCTCGTCGGCGCCGAACGACCCACTTGGCAATGAAAATCGACAATTCGTACAAGCCCAGCAGTGGAAGGGCCACAATAATTTGCGAAATTGGATCCGGCGGGGTCAAAAATGCCGCGATCCCGAGCACAACGATGAGAGCATACTTCCGGTAGGTCCGCATCGCGTCGGGCGTGAGAATGCCCACCTTCGCGAGAAAATACACAACCACGGGCAGCTCAAACAGGAGTCCCGTTCCCAGCGCCCAGAACGCCACCATGCTGAAGTAGGTCATGATGTCGAACTGGTTGATGATCTGCTCCGAGAGGGTGTACTGGGCAAAGAACTGGAGGGCCAGCGGCGTCAGGATGAGATACCCGAACGCGGCACCGAGCAGAAAGAAGAAGGTGGCAAACACCGCCGAGAAGCGCATTCCCTTCTTCTCGTTGGGGTAGAGGGCCGGTTCAATAAAGCGCCACAGGTAGTACACCACGATGGGCGAGCCCGCGACGAGACCCACGACGATGATGGTGCCAATGTCGGCGAAAAACTGGCCGGTAATTGTCCGATTGAGCAGCTCCAATCCCTCCGGATCCAGAGCTAGCACATCGTACATGAAGAAGTCTGGACGCGTGGGGCCGATCAGAATGCGGTCGACAATCCACCTACTGAAAAACGCGCACAGGCCAATGGTGATGAGCACTCCTGCCCCCCCTTTAATCAACGTCCACCGCAGTTCTTCGAGGTGGGCAAGAAAGGGCATAACGCCCTTTTCGTCGGGGACGGATTTGTCACCTGGGGCCCCGTCGCCCTGCATTCGAGTGGGGGTGTCCGTTTGTGAGGATGGAACCTCTGGCATACAACTACGACTGTAATACGGCGGGGCTCGATCTCCTCCCTCTTTTCACGATCGGCACTACCTCCAAATTGCTACACGCTGTCTGATCCACTGCTCGTTCCCTCCTGAAGATTGAGGTCGAGCAACGAATCGACCCAGAGCCCTTCGGCCTCGATTCGGGCCTGCCCACTGCTCCAGGTAAAGTTGAACAGGGTTAGGAGCCCCTCGACCTCGAAGCCGGCACCGTGCAGAAGGGTCAAGGCCTCCGACGCACTGCGGCCGCTGTTGATGATGTCGTCGACCATCACGACCGGTTTCTCCGGATCCACGGGTCCCTCCACGAGCCGGCGGCGTCCATGTTCTTTCCGCTCCTCCCGAACGAGCCCGCCCTTGAACCCGTCGCCCTCGCTTACGGACAGTACGCTGCACACGAGGGGGTGCGCGCCAAAGCCGTACCCCACAATCTGATGGACGTCGCGCTCTCGGAGACGCTGAGCGAGTACTGTCCCCACCTCCGTAAAGAGCTCCCCGTCGAGAGTGGGTACACGCGTGTCCAGAAGCCATCCGATCGGCTGTCCACGGGGGTCGGTAATCAGCTCGTCCTCGCGGCGCACGAGGGCGCGCTCGTAAAGTCGACGGCCGATCTCAATGAGCTCGGCCCGGGAGGAGGAGCTGAACGTACCGCGATCCATGGACGGCATGGGACCACACGAAATCAGGAATGAACGGAACGGGACGAACAGGAGCCGGCAAACATTAAATCCAGACTATGAACCGTCGGATGCGCGGATGCGTTCCGCCCTACGCCACGAC
>CAYRPX010000202.1:0-5886 GCA_964426195.1 uncultured Salinivenus sp. | reverse complement strand
CCGCAAACATCGTCCGGTGGTCCTTCGAGACAGGGTGGGACGACGAGCACGGCGGCCTCTTCTACTTCCTCGACGCCGAGGGCTACCCGCCCACACAGCTCGAGTGGTTCATGAAGCTGTGGTGGCCCCACACCGAGGCCCTTTACGGGCACCTCCTCAACTACGCCCTCGCGGGCCGGGAGGAGGACTGGGTCGCCTTCGAGCAGGTCCACGACTACACCTTCGACCGCTTTCCCGATCCGGAGCATGGCGGCTGGTTTGGGTACCTCGATCGGCGGGGGCATCGTACGCATAAGTGCAAAGGGGCGCCGTACAAGGGCTGCTTTCACGTGCCCCGGGGACTGTGGCTGTGCTGGCGGCTTCTCCAAGCGCTGGAAGACAGGCCTATCTGATCGGAAATATGACTGCAGATCTTCCGCATGCATCGGCCGCCAGATGCCCCCGGTCTCGCTTTTGAATGCGGTTGCGCCGCTTCAGCACCGATGGGGAGGCCATGTCCATCTCGTCGACCAGTCATTTTGGTCGAACCCCTCTTCACAACTCTGCGAAGGAGCCTCACGATCGTAGAACAGGCGTACTCCGGTTTTCGACCACACCGTGTCGGTGAAGATTCACAGCACCGCCCCACACTCCCGACAGTGGTAGTTGACAATCGGCGCCCGACGGCGATCATGCGGAGCCTGTCGTCTGGAAGCTTATGACCGTTTGGATAGGAAAGGCCCTCCGGATGGAGCGGTTGCTTCAAGCACTGGTAGCCCTCCTCCTCGCTGAGAAGTTCGTCAATTGGAAGCCCGATCATCCCGATGCAGGAGAAGCCGTTTCTTGGAACAGGCCGGGCATGTACCTGCAGAACGCGAGATCGAGATTGTCCAGTTCTGATCTAACATGAGCCACCGGTATTCAAGGGGTTCGCCTGTGTCAATTTATCAGGATCCATATAGCGGCGACGTCGAATCCCTTCGTCCAGAGCGGTTCTGGAAGTTACTGGCGCAGTTCGGCCCGGTGGTTCTTGAGGACCGTTCGCAAACTGTCAACGAGTTCGGGATGATCATCGGCCATGTTCCACCGTTCTCCGGGATCTCGTCTCAGATGAAAGAGTTGAGCGTCTGGAGGCTCGCCTTCGGGAAGCCGCAATTTCCACCGTGCCTCCGGGGTTTCGAAGGAACCTGGAGGAATTCGTAGCTTCCAGGGTCCGGAGCGAACCGCCTGGACATCTTCCCGGCGCGCGTAGAAGTATCGCTCTCGCCCCTCCTCGCTCTCCCCGCGGAAGAGGGGAAGAAGATTTCGACCGTCGACCGTCCGGTCCTGCGGCACAGAGGTCCCCGCCGCGGCAAGCAGGCTTGGATACAGGTCCATAATGGCCACCGGTTCGGTGACCATCCGGCCCGCAGGGATTTCTCCCGGCCAACGGATCATTGCGGGCACCCGGACGCCCCCTTCGTATGTGGTGGCCTTCCAGCCACGGAACGGGCCGGGGGAGCCGCCATGCCACCGCCGGTTCCCCTCCTGTCGCATTCGCGGAGGCAGGTTGAGCCACGGACCGTTGTCGCTGGCAAAGACCACGACCGTGTTTTCGGCAAGTCCCTCCTGTTCTAGGGCCTCCAACACCTGCCCCACGCTCCAGTCGATTGTCTCGATGACATCCCCGTACAGGCCCTCATCCGACTTCCCGCGAAACTCCCCCGTCGTATGAATGGGCAGGTGCGGCATGTTGTAGGCCAGGTACAGGAAGAACGGCCGGCGATTGTCCGATTCGATAAGGTCGACCGCACGACGGGTGTATCGCACCGTCAGGCTATCCTGATCAACCGGGTGCTCCACGATCGTACCATTATGATACAGCCGCAGGGGCACATCCGTTTGCACCCAGGGCGGGCGCATATCGTTACTATAGGGCAGGCCAAACCAGTCGTCGAATCCCTGATTGTGGGGCAGAAACCGGTCCTGGGCATAGCCGAGGTGCCACTTTCCTAACATCTGAGTGTAATACCCCGCCTCGCCAAGGCGTTCGGCCAAAGTGACCTCCGCCTCAGGGAGTCCCCCCTCCCCATTGACGCCCGTGGCCCCAATGTCCCCGCGTCCCAAATAGCGGCCCGTCATAAGCTGGTAGCGAGACGGTACACACCAGGGCCCTACGTAAAAGTTGGTGAGGCGGCTTCCCGCCTGATCAAGACGGGTGAGATTCGGCGTGCGGATCTGGGAGGATCCAAACGAACTGAGATCTCCATAGCCCATATCGTCCGCAAGAAGCACGACGATATTGGGCGGACCCTTCTGAGGGGCATCCCCTCCACACCCGAAGGTAATCAGTGCAAGTATCACTCCGGCAAGCAGAAGCCGGAGGCCTCGGCCATATCGTACCTGGAAGAACGAGTGGAACATAATGTGTGGAAGAATTTCGAGATGGACGATGGAGAAAGCTCTTCTACTTCATTTTACTCAGGAATCGCTCGCTTCCCTTGCGAGCTAAAGGCCGTAACCGGAGTTCTCCGGTCCGACTCGGTCCCGAGCACCGTTGCCCCCTGCGCTTGGTATTCAGGCCGCCCGTCAAGTATCCGCCCGTCAAGTATGAGGAGCTTTCGGATCCGCATGGAACGAAGGAAATTTGCCGGCTCCATCTTGGGCGCAAGAGGGTGCCGTGAGATCCTCCAGGCGGCTCCTCGACTCCGCCCGTCATGGCGAGAGAAACAGGTCAAAACCTGCCTGCAGGGAGGACGAGCGAAACGCCGGCGACACCCTGAACAGCACCGGGTCCATGCGTTGATGCGCTGGTTCGTGTCCGTATTGGTCCTTCCGTCGTGCGATCAATTCAACATAAGTTTACGGAAACCATCCACAACGTCAAAGATGGCGGAGAGTTGTTGCCATCGATGAAAGGCGGACCGGGGAAGTGAGGACCGGGCCTCAGGTGCCGAGTAGTTGCATTTGGTGAAGGCCTGGGCTTGTGGCCGAAAGCTAATGCTCGAGCAGTACCGCTCGGAGGGAAGGACCACTGAGATCGAGACAATTCCGCGGCCTTTCAGAGATGTTCACTCTGGAGGGCTGCGTCGTTTCTATCGACGCGATGGGACAGAACGTCTGTTGCAGAGGCGGTTATAGACGCTGAGGCCGACTACGTGCTCCGAGTCGAGGATAATCAGGAGAGTATGCGATCTGACACCGAGCGGCTTTTCGGGCGCCGTTCGTCCACCCCTTTCAGGGTGTCCCGAATTTTGGCCTCTCTCGCCCGGAACGTCCGCTTTGCTCCCGCTTCCGGGATATCTTTTCTGCGGTCTCCTCCAGAGACGCACGGCTTTTCGCCCCGAATTGACCGACGGAACCGTAGCGGGGAACCGCTTGCGGCCCGGCACGAGGGTCGAAAATGCGCACAATCCATCAATTTTTCCCGAGACCCTGAAAGAGGTGCTCTATGCGACCTATGGCCATTCCTGGTTTCTTTTCGCGGCCGGTTTGAGCCTTCCGACGTGAAGGACAGACGATCGGTCGTCGCGCTCACACAGTCCGTGTCCACTCTTGACGACGAACCCCGCGTTCAGTTCTACGTGAAAGGGGGAGCACAGACCATCCCACCCGGTCCAGCGGCAGAATAGGAAGAAGGAAGTAGGGCACCACAGACGTCACTGCGAGGCACTCAGGGTCTCACAGAGCGCATCGAGTTTCTCCTCATGCGTCTCGATCAGCCGCTCGGCCTCGGTCCGTAGGTTTTCGATGTTTCCGGGCGAGGCGTTGTCCATGTCGTCGCTCGCGACCCGCAAAGGAACCTGAAAGCGGTGGAATCGCTCGCCGAGAATGTACTCGAGTTGATAGTTGACAGCGTCCTGGACGCCGTCGAACACGATGTCGAGAAGGGGAAGCGCCCATCCGGCCTTTCCCCATCCTTCTGCTTCATCATAGGAGATGGGGCGGGTCATAGCTCCAGTGCCAATCGACACGACACGGATGTCTTCCCCATCTACGGTTCGTCGCTGCGCTTCGGCGTAGGCAGACATGGCCGGATTGTTGACGAAGACGCCTCCGTCGATGAGGGCGTGCTCGCTTCCCTTGACCGAAGTGAGTGCTGGCTCAAAGTACGTGGGGGCGGCCGAGGTGGCCCGGGCCACGCGTTTCATTTCTACGTGGGCGTGCTCTTCGTACCAGCTCTTGAAGAAGAACGGCTCCCGGTTTTGGATGTCGTATGCACTCACGAGAACGTCAGTCTGGGCCTTTCCGAGGGGGGTGTGCCCGAAATAATCCGTCAGGACCTCATTGAGTCCCTCGGCCGAATATTTCTCGTCCAAGGTGCTCCCGACCAAGCTTACGCCTTCCCAGAACGAGCGGTCGAAGATGTCCGGGCCCCGGTCGGCGTAGAGCTGAGCCAGTTCCTCGGCCGAGTACGCCGGCCCCGTTCCTTCTTTCTCGGGAATGGCCAATCCGAGAGCCAGAATGCCTCCCGTAGATGTGCCGGCAATGTGGTCGAAGAGCTGGACGACTGGCATGTCGGTGCGGGCCTCGATCTCCTGAAGCACGAGGGCGGGAATGAGGCCGCGAATTCCGCCGCCGTCAAGAGAGAGAACGGTAGTCATAAGTTTGGGGTCACTTTTTGTGTATGCACCGAGAAGGGAAAGAGAGGAGCTCCACGGGCCGTATGCACCCTTGCCTCTGGAGGAACTTGGAGAAGAGGGTAATTGGAAGACACGTGCACTCAGGACCTCCTAACGTCTTTGTCTTGAAGATTTCTTGATGTGATGCCTTTGTGTTGCCTCTGTATCGTTCCCTGCAGCCGTGAATTGAGCCTGTGTGACGTTTCGGGTTTCCCCACAAGACCCCTTGCCTCTCTTCCGAGGCGTCTGTCTCGAAAAACATTCGATGGTGCGTCTCGGCTTCATCTCGTGACGTCGCGAAAGAAGGCTTCAGTTTCCCAGACTTCGGTGCCTACAGGTTGAAGTGCACTCCGCTCAACCTGGATCTGACCCGGGGGATGGTCAGAATCTGTTTGGCGAGACGTCTGCGGCCACGCCGGGGAGTACTCGGTCACTTCGTTCCCAGCGCTGCGACTTCGTGGATCTCGCGCAAAACGCCTTCTGCACTCTCCCGGTAGCTCCGCTACAGGGTTCGTTTGAGCGACGTTTTGCGGCGTCGCCCACTGTGTCTCGGCTTCCCACCCGCTCACCAAACAGATTCTCATTCCTTTACATTCCTCACTGACCAAGGTCGATCATGCCCAAAATCCGTCCCCTCATACCCTGATGAGTTCAGAAATCGGATCGTCGAGCTTGTTCGCAGCGAACGCCCCCCTGCTGGCCTCGCCGAGGAGCCAGTCGATCGGGCTGGGAGAGAAAATGGCGGGGACCGCGTGGGGGAAGCGTTGCAGGATGACAACGACTCCATATCGGAAATTGGGGTATGATTGCCCTGGACATTGGTCCGCAGGCTTGTAACATTAAGCACATATGATTTTGTGGTCCCCGGGCCTGCCTGTCCGCAGCGACGTTGGGGACCAATTCGACGGCGGAGCCGTGGCTCGGCCCATTCTCTCCTCTCGTAGACTCTCTCGGCAAATCATCGTAGACTCTCTCTCGGCAAATCAATGTCCCGTCATGAATCGTCGTTTGTGGCTGAAGGACGAGCATTCCTGGTGGCGTCTCCGATCGGTTCTGGGAATGATGCTGGTGGCTGGAATTGGCCTCTTCGCCGCCGCCCGTCCCAGCGCGCAGGGGGCCGAACCGGCCTCGGTGGTTGACGATCGACCGAACATTCTCTTCATCCTTATCGACGATCTCGGTGAGGAGGCCGTGGGGGCGTATGGGGGCACGACATACAACACTCCTCGGATCGATGCACTTGCCCAGAATGGTCTCACGTTTCATCACGCGTACAGCCTTCCGACCTGTTACCCTTCGCGCACGA
>CAYRPX010000201.1:0-5893 GCA_964426195.1 uncultured Salinivenus sp. | reverse complement strand
GGTGCGTCTTGTTGGAGGGCGCCAGGTCGGCCGAGCCGCCGACGAGCGTGCAGATATTGGCGGCCAGTGCCTGCAGGGTTTCGCCGGAGGCATTGCGGGTGGCCAGCGGGCCGTCCCCGGGCTGAAAGGTCGGGACCTGATCGGCTTCGTACTCGGGGACCTCTCCATCCAGGGCCCGCAGGAAGAGGCGGCACGAGTCGGGATGCGCCTCACGGTAGGCCTCCAGGGTCCCCTGCCAGGCGGTTTCCTGCTCGGCTCCTTCTTGAATGGCCCGTCGACAGTGCTCGTAGGCCTCCTCGGGCACGTGAAAGCGCTCGTCGGTCGGCCAGTCGAGGCGCTCCTTCGTGGCCTTGAGGTCGTCTTCCCCGAGCGGGGAGCCGTGCACGTCGGCCGTGTCCTGCTGCGGGCTGCCGTGGCCGATGTGGGTGTGGACGCAGATGATGGACGGGCGCTCCGTGGCTGCCTGCGCCGCCTCAATGGCCACCTCAATGTCGTCGAGGTCGGTCCCATCTTCCACGTGCTGCACGTGCCAGCCCTGCGCGTCGAAGCGGGACGCCACGCGTTCGGTGAAGGCGAGGTCCGTTTCGCCTTCGATGGAGATGCAGTTCTGGTCGTAGAGGTAAATGAGCTTTCCGAGGCCGAGGTGGCCGGCGAGCGCCCCCGCCTCCGCCGAAATGCCCTCCATCAGGTCCCCGTCCGAGACGATGCCGTAGGTGTAATGGTCGACGATCTCGTGCTCATCGGTGTTAAAGGTGCCGGACAGGTAGCGCTCCGCGAGCGCCATTCCCACACCGTTGGCGAAGCCCTGGCCGAGGGGACCGGTCGTTGTCTCCACGCCGGGCGTGAGTCCGTACTCCGGATGCCCGGGCGTTTGGCTGAGCAGCTGTCGGAAGTTCTTGAGTTCGTCGAGCGGCAGATCGTAGCCGTACAGATGCAGCAGCGCGTAGAGGAGCGCCGACCCATGCCCGGCCGACAACACGAAACGGTCTCGATTCGGCCAGTCCGGATTCTCAGGATTGTGTTTCAGAAATCGATCCCAGAGCACGTAGGCCATGGGCGCAGCGCCCAGCGGCATCCCAGGATGGCCGCTGCCAGCCTCTTCTACAGCGTCAACGGCGAGGAAGCGGAGGGTGTTGACACAGGTTTCTTGGAGGGAGGTCGAGGCCATGGTGCGTTGGATGCCGTGAACGGAAAAATCATGCTCGATACGGGGGCTCCCCAGACGGCCGTGGACACTGTGCCCACTCAATCTGGGAGGACTGTGTAGCAGCAGACGGGACTCCGTTACAGCGGCGGTGACATTCGGAGATCGGCCCCTGTGCTTCCCTCGCGCTCAAATCGTTCTTGTAACGACGGCCGCAGTCCGAAGACACAAGTCCGCTGATCTTAGTCGCCAACGGTGCGGTGTTCATGTTTTACGTTCTCACAGGCATTGTTCTCGCCGGCCTCTGGTCGACCTTGAAGGAGTGGTTCTTTGGCCTCGGGGTGCAGTACGGGGTGAATCCACTCATCTTCGGCAGCATCTCGGTCGGGGCCATCCCCTTCTTCTGGCTGTCTGTGGCGTGGCTCGTGCGCAATCTCCGCCAAGGCCGCTCACCCTTCCTGCCTGTGATGGCGACATCGCTGTGTGTCCTGTCCGCCTACATCTACCTGTTCGTCGCCGGCGAAAACCTGCCGTACTGGGTCTATGCGCTCGTGATGGGCCTCCTCGGGTACAGCATCTACTCGACAATCCAAACCGTGCGGGACAAAACAACCTCGGAGGCGGCCCCCACGCCCCCGGACCCCGCCGGGACCTCGTCCGGAGACCGCGCGTGACGCCCTTTTCTCCCAACCCTCTTCGACGCGCTCGCCTGGATTCGTTCTTCCACCCGTCTCATGAGTCTCGAGTTCTGGTACATGCTCCCGATCGGTATCGTCATTGCAACCATCGCGATGGGCTCCGGGGTGGGAGGCGCCACCTTCTTTTCGCCGCTGTTCATCCTCGGGCTCGGCCTATCTCCAGAGCTGGCCGTCGGCTCGGGCCTCGTGGTGGAGGTGTTCGGCTTTGGGAGTGGCGTCTACGCCTACGTGCGCCGGCAACTCATCGACTACAAAGTGGGCGGCATGCTGCTCTCCGCCACCGTGCCCGCCGCCGTCGCCGGGGTCGTAATTGCCCACTTTGCCGACGCCGACATTTTAAAGATCATTCTTGGGATGGGACTCTTTGCGATCGCTGCAAGCTTCCTGCGTGCCCCGGACGAGGAGACGGAGGCGGCCCTCAATGAGATGGCCCACGAGGACCCGACCGAGGCTGAAACGTGCCTGGTGACAGCGGACGACGAGGAGATCTGCTACACGGTCTGCAACACTACCGAGGGCCGATTCATCTCGGGCATCGGCGGCCTCTTCGTCGGGATGGTGTCGTCGGGCCTCGGCGAGCTCAACGGCTACTTCCTGCTGCAGCGCTGTCGCGTGCCCAGCAGCGTATCGGTGGCAACGAGTGTCTTCGTGGTCGCGATTACGGCGCTCGTCGCCTCCGCCGGCCACATTTTTCAGGTGGCCCAGGGCGGACTCACGGGCCTCACCACGATGGGGAATCTGCTGCTCTTTACGGTGCCGGGCGTGGTGATTGGCGCGCAACTCGGACCTGAGCTCGCGAAGCGCGTGCCGGACCGGATCATGGAAATTGGGCTCGGGATCCTCTTTACCATCACGGCGGGCCTGTTGCTATTTGAGGCCGGGTTGCATTGATGTGCTGAACCTAAAACGTTGAAATGTTAGAAGGGTATCGCCGGAGAGCAGTGTCGATTCGCCTCCTCTTTCTTGCCTGCTCCTCGACCAGCATGAGCGTCGAATTCTGGTACATGTTGCCCGTCGGGATCGTCGTGACGACCGTGGGAATGGCGTCGGGGGTCGGCGGGGCTACTTTCTACGCCCCGCTGTTCATCTTAGTCCTCGGATTGCCGCCCCGCCCCGCGATCGCGAGCGGCCTCGTGATAGAGGTGTTTGGCTTCAGTAGTGGGGTATATGCGTACGTCCGTCGGCAACTTATCGACTACAATATCGGGCAGGCGATGCTCATGGCCACCGTGCCCGCCGCCCTCGCGGGCACAGCCCTGTCATACTACGTACAGGAGGACCTGCTCAAAATCATGCTGGGTATGGGGCTTCTCGGGGTCGCCGTGAGTTTCTTTCGGGCCCCCGACGACGCGGTAAAACTCCAACTGAATTTGCTAGCCAATCAGTCCCCGGACACGGCCGAGACGTGCCTCACGACGGCTCGGGGTGAGGAGATCTGCTACACCGTCTGTAACAAAACGGAGGGTCGCCTCCTCTCGGGACTCGGGGCCTTCTTTATGGGGCTCGTATCGTCAGGCCTCGGCGAGCTCAACGGCTACTTCTTGCTGCAACGCTGCCGCGTACCCAGTGGCGTATCGGTGGCGACGACCGTGTTCGTCGTCGCGATTACTGCCCTCGGAGCAGCGACAGGGCACCTCGTCCAACTCGCTCAGGACGGAAACCCGAACCTGGTGCAGATGGCGGATGTGCTGGTCTTTACCGTTCCGGGCGTCGTCATCGGGGCGCAGTTCGGGCCGATGCTGGCCGACTGGTTGTCCGACCGGGTGCTGGAGGTCGGCGTCGGCTGTGTCTTCATGGGCACGGCGCTGCTCCTCGTAGTGGGAGGGAGTGTATTTTAGCCCGATGCATGAGCGGTGATGTATGGAATTCTCCACGCTCCCCGTCTTCCTCATCGTCTCGCGGTGACCGGTCTGTGTAGTGCGGACCCTGGCGACCAAGGCGGCGGCCGCAACGATCAGCTCTTTGGTCCCCGTCGTACGCCCGTTCGGCGAAGCGGGCACACCTCTGTTGCCCCCAGACGGGAGCTCGGCCCCCAGCGTTCTGGGTCGGTGACGTGCTGCGACGGTCTGGAGGGGAATTCGTGATGAGAACGGTAGCGCAGGCGTGCAAGGAATAGAATCGTCCGGGTCGTCGGGGGCCATCAGCCCCGTGAAGTGGGCACACGGTGATCGTGTTGCGTGGCCGCCCAAGCTTCCATCAGCTGTGCCACGCCCCAAGCCTGCGCCGGCGTGCCGCGCGGGGTGAAGGGCGCGTCGCCATCGAAGATTTCGCTAATGCTTCCGACGCCATGCCCGGTGAGGTGCCGACGCAGCGGCGTGAGGAACGACCGGGCCTGCTCCGGATCGTCATGCACGCGAAAGTGGGCCTTCACGAACGGCCCCAGGAGCCAACTCCACACGGTGCCCTGATGGTAGGCCCCGTCCCGTTTCTCCCGATCGCCGGCGTAGGTGCCCACATAGTCGTTCTGGTGCGAGGCGAGGCTTCGAAGGCCATGCGGCGTGTAGAGGTGCGCGGCGCACGCCTCGACGACGGCCCGCTGTCGCTCCGTCGAAAGCGGACTGTGAGGGAGCGAGACGGCAACAATCTGGTTCGGGCGCAGGCGCGGATCGTCGCCGTCCGGGCCGTGGATCACGTCCCGCAGGTGCCTGCACTTTGGCGCCCAGAAGCGGTCGAAATGGGTGTCGACTCGGTTGGCGCGTTCGACAAACGGCGCGGGGTCGGTGCCGAGCCGGTCGGCAAAGCCAGCCAGAGCGCGCAGAGCGTTGTACCAGAGGGCGTTGATCTCAACCGGCTTCCCGATGCGCGGCGTGACCACCCAGTCGCCCACCTTCGCGTCCATCCACGTGAGCTGCACGCCCGGCTCGCCGGCGCGGAGCAGCCCGTCATCGGGATCGACCTGTGTTCCGTATCGGGTGCCCTCCTCGTGCCACTGGACAATCTCTTCCAGGACCGGAAACAGTTCTCGAAGCAGGTCGGTGTCGCCAGTGGCCTCGACGTAGGCACGAATGGCCTCGACGTACCAGAGCGTAGCGTCGACCGTGTTGTACTCCGGCGTGTCGCCCTGGTCGGGGAATCGGTTCGGGATCATGCCCCGGTCGACGTACTGGCCGTAGGTCCGCAGGATCTTCTCGGCGACCTCAGGGCGGCCCGTCGCGAGGGTCAGGCCCGGGAGGGCAATCATCGTGTCGCGTCCCCAGTCGCCGAACCACGGGTAGCCGGCGATGATGGACGTGCCATTCGGGGCGTCCGCCGTGGATCGGTCGACGACAAACTGGTCGGCAGCGCGGGCGAGGTGCTGCACGTCGGTGGGGGCGTCGTCGAGGCCCGCCTGCGTCACCAGCCGTTCGTCGCGGTCCCGTCGGCGGTCGAGCGCTGCAGTCCCGTCGAGATCGGTAATTTCCTCTGTGCTGACCGTGAGCGTGAGCGACGATCCCGGAGAGAGCGCCGTCTCAGTGGTGCCAGCGTGGAGCAGGTCCTCGCGGTCCGGCAGGCCGCGGTCCGTTTCCACGGGCAGCGCGTAATCGCGGTACCAGGTGTGGCCGGGTGTAAATCCGGCGTCGACGCTGCACAGAAAGATCGGCGTCGCGCCGTCGTAGGCGTCCACGCGTAGACCGTCCCCTACCGCTGACACGTTCATTTGCCAGTCATTAGCCCGTGTGGGGGCGTGGTGGTCACGGTGGGTGACGAACGCTTTGGCCCGAAGCATGACCGGGGCCCGGGCTCGGGAAAGCCGATACTGCACGTACGTCGTGTTCGCGCCCTCTTCCATCCACACCCGCTTCTCCAGGAGCACATCGCCGAGCGTGTACGTCCATACCGGCACGGTGCCCTCCAGGTGGAAGCGGTCGAGATGCACGACGCCGCGGGGCGCCACGGTGCCGTCGCCCCAGCGGTGGGTGGCCAGATCGTATTCGCGGTCGTTATGGGTGATCGTTTCGTCGACGTGGGAGACGAGCAGCGTGCGGCCGAGGGGTGGGTCGAGGGCCGCGACGAGGAGGCCGTGGTAGGCGCGGGTGCGGGGGCCGCCGACGGTACCCATCGCGTACCCGCC
>CAYRPX010000200.1:0-5951 GCA_964426195.1 uncultured Salinivenus sp. | reverse complement strand
AGACCTCCCCGGAGCTGGCCACCATCCTCGGGCGCATGTCGTGGCAGGACGCGGACGACGACGCCATTCCCCGTCTGGACGAGCCGCAACTGCCCCGTCCGTTCGGCGTCCTCCACCGCATAGAGCGGCCCACCTACGCCGAACAGGTCCATCAGCAGATCGCCACCGTCACTGCGGATCGAGGAGAGGGCGACCTCGATGCGTTGCTCCGGTCGGGCGAGACGTGGACGATCGAGTAAGTGCCCACAGGACAGCGGGCCTTTTCTCAACGATCTACTGGTCGTTGTGGCAGCATCTTTGAAGGAACATTGATTCATTTCCGCGGGCTTGCAACCGGGGGTGTTTTTCCTTCGCCCCAGTCGCCCGGTTTGCGAAAGTCTTCTTCTTTCCTATCTTACCCGGACAGTCCACCCATCGTCAGGGGGGCAAGAACCTGCCAACAGGGCTGCACTGAGGAGGTCGAGGTCCTCGTCGGTTTTTTTGACCTCACAAGATATCCTTTGGGCGAACGAAGCGCAGTCGCCGGGCTTTCGGTGTACCGATCTGTTGGCAGTACACACCTATTCTGATTCACAAAATTTCGTCAGCACTATGGCTAACAGTCAATCTGGAGATTCGCTGTCTTCCGCCGGTTCCACGATGCAGGGCATCTTTCGCATTGGGGTGGCGCTTCTTTTCATGCAGCATGGTGCCCAGAAGCTTTTCGGTCTGCTCGGGGGCTCTCAGGTTGAGTCGTTCTTTTCTCTCATGGGGCTCGCCGGTGTGATGGAGTTTTTCGGGGGGCTACTGGTCGTGCTGGGACTATTTACGCGGTCGGTTTCTGGAATTCTCGCGCTTGAGATGGTTATTGCCTACTTCATGGCGCACGCTCCAAACGCCGTATTCCCTATTCAGGATGGGGGAGGCGAGATGGCCCTGCTTTACGCACTGGGCTTCGCCCTCATTGCCACGCTCGGGGCCGGAAAGTTCAACCTCGACGACCAATTCGGCGACTAATTCCAACCCCCACAATTGGGAGCGAGAACCATGCGGTGCTGGGCAGACCCGCTCAGCACCGCGTATGTTTGTGGGGGCTTTTGGACCGACGGAGTAGAACCCCATGAGTACTGAGTTGAATTCTTTCCGTTGGACCTCGGTTGATCTTGCGCTGCTCGTCCTCCGGATCGACATCTGCCGGATCCTCGTCGTTATGGTCGTCGCGTTCTCAAGCCACATCGCGGCCGGCGAAGGGCCCGGCACGCCAAGGAGATGACCACGGGGTTCGTGACGCCTCTGCTAACCGGCCCGTGTCGCTGCAGCGTCGACCCGTATTTCGGTTCGTCTGAGTAGTAGAGATTCGGTATGCCTAGTCCCTCCGCCTCGCACGAGGTCCTCGTCGTCGGGGCTGGACTCGCCGGTCTCGTGGCAGCGACCGAGCTCCACGCAGCAGGCGTGCCGGTCCGCATCTGGGAGGCCCGCGATCGGGTGGGCGGGCGGTGCTGGAGCGTGTCCCTGGGGCCGGAAGACGTACACCTCGATCTGGGGGCGGCGTGGCACTGGGCCGAGCATGATCGCGTGCAGGCGCTGGCCGAGCACCTCGGAGTCGAACGCATTCGGCAGCATGAGCCGGGGATTGCCGTGCGCGAAACGATTGCCGACGCTCCCATCGAGCGATTCGAGTGGCCCGAGACGCCTCCGCCCTCGTGGCGCTTCGTTGGGGGTGCCCAGGCATTGCACGACGAACTTGCAGCGGCGCTTCCGAAGGGACGCCTCTACCTCCGGCACCAACTGACAGCCCTGGGTCGTACTGAGACGAGCGTGCGGGCAACGGCCAGGACGCCGGACGGAGTATATACGGCAGAGATGGACGCCGTTGTTCTAGCTGTGCCGCCGCGGCTGGCCGTTTACACCGTTCGCTTTGTCCCGCCGCCTCCGTCGGCCGTCCTGGAGGCCATGCGGACCATGCCCACGTGGATGAGTCACACGGGCAAAGCGGCTGTGACCTACGATCGGCCGTTCTGGCGCGAGGCGGGGCTCGCCGGACGCGTGACGAGTGAGGTGGGACCGGTGCACGACTGGCACGACGCCGTGACACCCGACGGCAACGCGGCCCTCGTTGGCTTCATGCACCCGCCGGGCCCCGATTCCCCCACACCGTCCGATCCGGAGGCCCGGAAGACGGCTCTCGTTCGCCAGCTCGTACACTGCTTCGGCGACGCTGCCGCCAATCCAACCGGGATCGCCACGTGCGATTGGACCCAGGCGGCGGCCACCACGCCCCCCGTTGGCTCGCGCTCCGATCCCGAGGCCCCACCTGCTCCGGCCCCGGCCCTTCAGGATCCCCTCTGGGACGGGCGACTCCACCTCGCCGCGGCCGAGACCGCCGCCGACCATCCCGGCTACCTCGACGGTGCCATCGAGGCTGGTCGCCGCGCCGCGTCGGCCCTCCTGTAATGATTTGATTTGGAACCACTGTGGATGCACGTCGAAGCGTCTCGCCCCCCTGTTTCCTCTACACCCACGCTCTCTACACCCGCGCCCTCAAACGCCCGCGCTCTCCCGCCTCCAGTTTCTGGCGTCCCGGCCTCGGGTGCACACCCGCTCGTCGCCGGGGATCATGGGTCGAATCTATCACGCTCGGTTGGCATGTAAACAAATGCACGGACATATCCCACCCACAAATCTTCCGACACCGCCATGCCCAAAAACATCTTGATGATCGTCGGCGACTTCGCCGAGGACTACGAAACGATGGTGCCCTTCCAGATGCTCGACATGGCGGGGCACGAGGTCCACGCCGTGTGTCCGGACAAAGAAGCAGGCGACACGGTGAAGACCGCCATCCACGACTTTGAGGGCGATCAGACCTACACGGAGAAACCGGGACACAACTTTGCCCTGAACGCCACCTTCGACGAGGTGGACCCCGCCGACTACGACGCCCTCTGTCTGCCCGGCGGCCGCGCCCCGGAGTACCTGCGCCTGAACGACCGCGTCATTGAAGTCGTGCAGCACTTTTTCGAGGAAGACAAGCCCGTGGCGGCCATCTGTCACGCCGCGCAGACCCTCGCCGCCGCCGACGTCCTCGACGGGCGGCGCTGCTCGGCGTATCCGGCGTGCGCCCCGGAGGTTGAAGCAGCTGACGGCACGTATGTCGATGTGGAGATGACCGAGGCGGTGACCGACGGCAATCTGGTGACAGCCCCGGCCTGGCCCGCCCATGCGGCCTGGATCCGCGAGTTCCTGGAGGTGCTGGGCACACGGATCGAACACGCCGAACCGGTCGCCGCGTAGGGACCTCTCTCATCCGGCAAACTACAAGCGTCGGTCCCATTGAGGACCGGCGCTTTTTTCTTGGACCTGCTCGATGAGCTTCAGCGATGAAACTGCGCGTGTGTCCGGGACTATAGACGCTTAGTCGAGTCTGACGACAAGTGAGGGGGGCTCGCCCCTCGAGCTTGTAGAGGTCCCCACGTTTCTTTCTCCATCTCCAACGCCCACTCAGTACCATGAGCCGTGCGTCGCTACTCGCGGGGGGCGCCTTCCTGCTGCTTTTTACCGCTCCGGGATGCGAATCCGATACCCCTCCTGTCTCTTCTACCCCGATCGAGGTTCCGGCCTCCGCCGGAAGCGGGCAGCCTCATCTCTTCGCAAATGAGAAGGGACGCATCTGGATGAGCTGGGTTGAGTCTGCCGAGGAAAAGGGGCATGCGCTCCGGTACGCCACGCTGAACGACACAAGCTGGACCGCCCCGCGGACAGTGACTCGGGGCACCGACTGGTTCGTGAATTGGGCCGACGTGCCGTCCCTCCGGCCCCTGCCCAACGGGCGCCTCGCGGCGCATTATCTACAGAGCAACGGCTCGGACCCACTGGCCTACGCGGTGCGCATCGCGCAGACCACTGGGGACGGCGCCTGGCAATCGGCCGTCACGCCCCACGACGACGGCACGGAGACGGAGCACGGCTTTGCGTCGCTACTTCCGTGGGGTGAACGCCGTCTGCTGGCTGTATGGCTCGACGGACGCAAGATGGAGGGACAAGAGGGACATGGCGGCGAGATGACGCTGCGGGGGGCGGTGCTCGATTCGACGGGGTCCGTCGAGGGTCAGGCCCTCATTGACGCCCGGACCTGTGAGTGTTGTCCCACCACGGCGGTGCGAACGGGAGACGAGGCGCTCGTGGCCTACCGGGACCGTAGCGAAGACGAGATTCGCAACATCCGTCTCGCGCGGTTCGACGGCCAGTCGTGGTCCGAGCCCAGGCTGTTGCACGACGACGCCTGGCAGATTTCGGGCTGTCCCGTCAACGGCCCAGCCCTGGCGGCCGAGGGCAACCGCGTGATCGCGTCGTGGTACACGGCGCCCGGGGGAGCCCCCCGCGTCAAAGTGGCCTTTTCGGACGACGGCGGGCGGCAGTTCACCGAGCCGGTGGTCGTCGCCGAAAGCACCCCTACGGGACGCGTCGACGTAGTGCCGATGGAGGAGGGAGGGGCCGCCGTAAGCTGGATCGGCAAGCACGATGGAAACGCAGCCCTTCTGGTCCAGTCCGTTCAGTCCGACGGATCGACCGGGAGTGTCCTTCCGATGGCCACTCTCGGTTCTGCCTCTCGGGGCGTAGGCATGCCGCGCCTCGTGCGGAATGGGGAGCATCTCTACGCGGCGTGGACGAGTCCGGACGACGGCGGAGTCCAGATGGCACGTCTCAGGACCGACGCGCTGCGCTAGCCGCAGCGTCGACGGATTGGCATTACTCGTCGTGTTCGCTGCCACCCCCGCCGATCGTGAGGTGGATGAAGGGCCCCTGCAGGGACGCGTCCGGCCCGCCACTGAGCGTCGTCTCTTCGATCTGCCACTCAGAGCTCAGGGGCGACAGCAGGTACCCGGCCTGCAGACCGAGTCGGAGGCCGCCCTCCTCGTCCGGCCCGCTGAACTCGTATTCGAGCCCGGCGCCTAGGCGTACGAGCATGCTCGCCCTCCCGACGGTGGCACTGCGATTGGGATCGTCCAGAACGTCATCAAACTCGTCGGCATTGCCCTGGCTTCCAATTTCGAGCTGGAGTCCCCCGCCGCCGAGCCCGAGCTGCGGGAAGACACGAGCGGAGGGACTGGGCCGAAACAGGTAACCGAGCGTAAACAGGCCGTAGCCACCGCCCACCGATACGTTTCGTCCATTAAATCCCTTGTCCGACGTGATGAGGCCGTGCCCTTCGCCGCCGAGGAGAACGCGATTCGTGCTTCCGTACCCCCCTCCCCCGATGGAGACCATCTCCGACGCGAACGTTGGGTAGCCGGCGTTACTGAGCTGGTCGTTGAGCGGACCAAGGCCGGTGACATGGGTGCCGATGGCGAAGAAGCCAGCGCCCTCAGCTTCGACCGTATCTTCGGGCACTGGTTTCTCGGCGGCAGTCTGAGCGCGAACGGTCGCCGCGGTCCCGAGGCCGAGAAGCAGTACGCTGACGAGAAGAAGACGAACGTACGTTCGGGTGTTTTGCATGATGAGAGTAGGGTTTCGGTGCAAGTTCAATCCTCGCGATGTGTGGACAAATGGCCGTCCCTGTTCGGGAATACAGCCGTGGCATTATACACTCATTCAGCCTGTGGATTCGGCACGTTCGACGAGCCGCAGTACAGCGCGACGAGTCGTATACGAGCGGAAGGAGGGGATCTCTGTCGGAAACTCCGATGCCCATTCGGCTGGGACAGCGGCAGGCTAGGCCCTCTGGGCGGCACCGTAGATTGGGGGCTGACTCAAGGACGTTCAGGGGACAGCGGGCAACGGCTGGACCCACTGCACGTCCATGTACACCGGTAGGTGATCGGAGAGGCTGCGGGCCTCTTTGAGCGACGAGAAGCGAGGTGTGAAGTCGAGCACGCCGCTGCGGATGTTCCGAAGGGGCGCGGTCTCGTAAAAAATGTTGTACCTAAAGGCTAAAGCTGTCAGGCACCGTCCTTGACGCCATAGAAAAGAGG
>CAYRPX010000199.1:0-5967 GCA_964426195.1 uncultured Salinivenus sp. | reverse complement strand
TGAACCGCCTCTTGTGTCTCGCTACGCCTCTCGTGAGAAAACCGGGCTAAACGGCACGGAATGCGTGCGAGCACCCGTGCGGGTCCAGGTCGCGAACGCGCCATCGGCGGTGTCCGTTAAGAACCTGACCGAGTTTTATTCCACGAACGGAGGCCTTTCTGCCCATGCTCGCCCTCGTGCTCGGTATGCTCCTTCTCGTCGTTCCGCCCGACACGTCGTGGGAGCATCAGGCCCTGCGCGAACGCATGGTCGAGACTCAAATTGATGCCCGAGGAATCTCCGATCCCGCGGTTCTTGAGGCCATGAAGTCGGTCCCCCGCCATCATTTTGCTCCGGACCACGATCCTGAACTCGCGTACTCGGATCGACCTCTCCCTATCGGCCACGAGCAAACCATCTCGCAGCCCTACATCGTGGCCCGGATGACGGAACTCGCCCAGCCCGACTCGACCGACCGTGTCCTCGAAATTGGAACGGGCTCGGGCTATCAGGCGGCGGTGTTGGCCGAAATCGTCGACTCGGTTTTCACCATTGAGATCATTCCAGAACTGGCCGCCTCGGCGACAAAGCGGCTCCGTCGGCTCGGCTACGACAATGCCGTCGTAAAGAATGCCGACGGCTTCAAGGGCTGGCCCGAACCCGCCCCGTTCGACGCAATCCTGGTGACGGCCGCCCCCGAGGAGATTCCGCCCCCCCTCATTCGACAACTCGGAGACGAAGGCCGAATGGTGATCCCGGTGGGGAACCGGACCCAGCAACTGACCCTCGTCACGAAAGAGGACGGGGAGGTGTCCACACGCCAACTGGCCCCCGTCCGCTTTGTCCCTTTTCTTCGTAACGAAAACTGACGCTCGCCTCAATTCTCTTCCCACCCATGTCTCGTGTTATCAGCATCCACGAATACGAACTCCGAGCCGAGACCGATCCAGCGGCCTTCGAGACAGCCCTCCGGGAGGCACGTGCGGAGAACCTGCTTGCACTCCCGGGCCTCGAGAACTACCATCTGCTAAAAGGAATCAAGGGCGCGCGACTGCACAAATATTCGGCGATTTGGATCTACGAGAGCCGAACGGCCTGGGAGGCCCTCTGGGGCCCGCCGGACGATCCGCTGGAGAAAGAGCAGTATCCCGAAAACTGGCAGATTTGGGAGGACGAGGTGCTGTCCCCGTATCTGAGCGGCGATCCCGATGCCCTCCGGTTTACCTCGTACCGCGAACTCGAAGAGTAACTCCGAGCTTCTTTCACTCCTCCATTCTACACAAACAGCGTTCCACAAATGCGATCTTTGGTGTACGGACTCGTTCTTTGCCTTCTTTCCCTTCCCCTCGTCTCCTCGTCGCTCGGCCAAGAATACGACGCGCGCCTGAGCGAGTACGATTACCCGCATTCCGTCCAGTATCGTGATGTCCAGGCCCAGCGGCAGTCCCTGGAAATGGCCTACATGGACGTCTCCCCCGAGGACCAGACGCCCCGCCACACCGTCCTCCTGCTCCACGGGAAAAACTTTTCCGGCGCGTACTGGGGCCGCACGATGGAGGCTTTGGTCGAGGCGGGATACCGGGTTATCGCTCCGGACCAGATCGGATTTGGCAAGTCGAGCAAGCCGGTGGACTTCCAGTATTCGTTCCATGCGCTGGCCCGCCACACCGAGGCCCTTCTGGAGGACCGGAATGCCGGCTCGGTGACGGTTGTGGGGCACTCGATGGGCGGCATGGTAGCCTCGCGGTTCGCCCTCATGTTTCCGGATCGGACCGATCAACTCGTGCTCGTGAATCCGATTGGACTGGAGGACTGGAAACGAAAGGTCCCCTACCGAACGATCGACGAGCGGTACCGTCAGGAACTGGAAAAAACGCCGGAAGGGGTCAAAAACTACATGCAGGAGAGCTACTTCGACGGAGAGTGGAAAGAGGCGTATGATCCACTCGTCGAGATTCAGGCCGGCTGGATTCGCGGCCCTGACTACGAGACGATCGCCCGCGTCTCCGCCCGAACCTACGACATGATCTTCACGCAGCCGGTGCTCTACGAATTTCCAGATCTGCAGATGCCGACCCTGCTCATTATTGGGCAGCGCGACCGGACGGCCCTAGGCACGGGCCTAGTATCGGACTCGGTAGCGGCCACGATGGGTCGGTACGACCGGCTCGACGAAACGACGGCGGACGCAATCCCCAACAGCACCCTCGTCGAGCTGCCAGGCATTGGCCACGTCCCACACTACGAGACGTTCGATCGGTTTTTTGAGGCGCTGAGCAAGTTTCTCCCCGGCCCGAACGAATGACCCCCGTCCGGCCCGCCCACGGCGGCGACGTCCCCATGGAGCATTCGTCCAACTGGCCCGACCTCAATCCCGCCCAGCGGGCCGCCGTCACGGCCTCTCTGGATCCGCAGCTCGTGGTGGCCGGCCCTGGCACCGGCAAGACCCGTGTCCTCGTGTGCCGGGCTGCCCACCTCATCGAGCAGGAGAACCTTACGCCCTCCCACCTCGTCCTCGTCACCTTCACGCGGCGTGCGGCCCAACAACTCACCGACCGGCTGACCGATCTCGTGGGGCCTGAAGCCCAACACGTGCGGGCCGGCACCATCCACCACTTCTGCTACGAGACGCTCCGCGCCTTCCCCGAGCGCGCTGACGTGCCCGACGACTTCATCGTCGTCGACGACACGGTGACGGATGCCTTCTGGCAACGGTGGTACGAGCAGAACGAGCGGTGGTGCGAGGACAACTACCTGGGCAGCTATCGACAGGTCAAAACCCACGTCAGCCGCATCAAGCTCGGCATCGACCCGGTCTCGGGGCGGCTTACTGAGGGCTTCCGGGCCTACCGGGAGATGCTGGCGGAGCGGGGGGCGCTCGACTTCGACGATCTGCTCGTCAAGACGCGCGACCTCCTGCGCGACCACGAGGACGTGCGGGCCGATCTTTCAACGGGGACCGACGCTGTCCTCGTCGACGAATTCCAGGACACCGATCCCGTCCAGTTCGACATCATCCGGCGCCTTGGCGAGGAAGGCACGCACCTCTACTGCGTGGCCGACGACGACCAGTCGGTTTATCGCTTCCGCGGGGCGCGGCCCCAGAACATCCACCGCTACATCGAGCACTTCGGCTGCACCGAGGACCGCGGGACCCGGCATATCCTCACGACGAACTACCGCTCGAACCGCTCCATCTTCGCGGTGGCCGAAACGGTGCTCGACGGGAACGGGCGGCTGAAACAGCGCGGCGACATTCGCACCTGGGACGATGGCATCGAGCCGGTACACCTCGTCGCCTGTGACGACCCCGAGGCTGAACGAACATACGTGCTTCGGCAGCTTCGGGAGTGGATCGAGGAGGGAGCGGAGCGGAACAATCTAGCGGTGCTCACGCGGTGGAACCGTCGCCTCACGGCCTTGGAACGGGACTGTCTCCGAACCGGCATTGCCTGCGAGACGAGCAGCAGCGAGGCCCTCCTCGACACGCCGCCCGCCCAGAAGCTCCACGCCCTGCTCCGCGTCATCGATGCCCGCCGCCGCGACCGCCCCCTCGACGCTCCGATGACGGAACTACTGGAGCAATTGCTTCCGGACGGCGTAATGGCCCGGCTGCGTGACTTCGGCAATCGCGCGATGTCGGAGTCGACGCCCTGGACGATCTTCCAAACCGTCGTCTCGAACGAGCAGGCACGCCAGAGCGCCGGACTGGATCAGGCTGCGGATCGTCTCGACCGAACGTACGCGACAGTCACCAATCTACTGCAGAAAACCCGCGAGGAAAACCTCGCCATCGGTCCGTTTGCTCGCGAGGCCCTGCGCCAACTCGGGGACCCACTCCAGTTGCTCGACCGCTACGCTGACACCCTCACGGATCCCGCTTCTCTCCCTTCGTTCCAACCGGCCGCTGCCCTTCTGGAACGATGGCGCGAGACGCAGGACACGACCGCCTCCCCGCGCCTTCTCCTGCACCACCGCACGCCCCAAATCACGCGCCTCTGGCGTCAGCTCGTGCGGCGAGCCCTCGGCATTGAGTCGGATCCGCCCGCGCCCCTCCCGGAGATGCAGGAGGCCCTCTTCGTCCGCTCCGCTGAGGAGGGAATCCCCCCCCTCAGCGCCGACGACGTGGTGATGACCACAGACCTGGAGGCCCTCCTCCGCTGGGCCGAACGGACCGGGGCCTTTCCGAAAGAATGCGACACCCCCCACATTCTCCTCCTCACGTCCGAGGCGTCCCTGCCGTCCGAGCGGACGACCCTCCTCGGCATTGCCCCGGAGGAGGTCCACGTGGTGGACGCGGAAGAAACATTCCACAGTGCATCCGTCCGTCTATTCAGGCTCTTGCAGTTCGCCACGGGGCCGTCCGCGGCCGAGCCCCTATTCCCCGAATACGTGATGGTCGACATCGAGGCCACCAGCCTCGATCCCCGGCACTGCCGCGTCGCCGAGATCGGTGCCCTAAAGGTACGGGGCGGGGAAATCGTCGACCGTTTCTCCGAACTTGTACAGCTGCCCGACGACCTCACCGCCGACGAGCGCTCGGTGCTCCGCGACGTGTGTGGCCTCGACCCGGCCGCCGACTTCGACGATGCCCGGCCGGAAGCTGGGGTCTGGGCCGACTTCTGCGACTTTGTTGACACCGCTCCCCTTGTCGCCCACAACGGCCAGCGCTACGACTTCCGCGTCCTCCGTCGCCTCGCCGACACCCATGACGCCGACGCGCGGTGGGCCACGACGTACGACCTGCTGCCCGCTGCGCACGAACTCTTCCCCGACCTCCGCCACTACGACGCGGGCCACCTTCGAGCACAGCTTCTCGACGATCCCTCCGACACGGCCCACCGCGCCCTCGCCGACTGTGAGGACCAGCAGCGCATCCTGGAGGCCCTGCAACAGAAGCGGGCCCGCCGCCACCGTCTCTTGGCTCACGAGCCGCTTCTTCCCTACCTCGTGGCCGCCCTCACGTACGAATCGCCTTCCCCCTCGGTCCTCTCGCACGACGCCCAGATTTTCCTGCAGGTGGGCCACACGTGGACGCTTCGCGACGCCTCCCCTGCCGGCGACGATCTTCGTTCCCTCCTCCCCCGCGCCCTTCCGGACCGGTTGCGCCAGCACGCACTGTACACCCTCATCGACGAGGACGCGCTCCTCACCGCCACGGCGGGACTCCAGCCCGGCCTCGCCCGTCGCCTGGAGGCGCTGTTCGCCCCCTACGCCGACCGACCGCTCCAAAGCGACGCGCTGGACGCCCTGCTGACGCACCTCGCACTCTGGGGAGAGGAAACGACCCCGCAGGGAGACGACGTGGTCACGCTCTCCACCTACCACAGCGCCAAGGGCCTGGAGTTTGAGCGTGTCGTGTGCATGGACGCGCACGATAACGCTTTCCCCCCCTATTTCGCTCGCGACCCCGAGGAGCGCCGCGAGAGCCGCCGGCTCCTATATGTGGGCATGACGCGGGCCGAGCGTCACCTCGTGCTTACCTATCCGAAGCGAGAACGTGGCTACGATCGGCGGCCGTCTCCGTTTCTGGACGCCGCGCCGGAGGAGCTTCTCCATCTCGTTGACGGCGGAGCAACGTGACGTCCTGTCCCGCCCCCTCTCCGATCGGGACGGATCGCCCTCCTTACTCGCGTCCTTTTCGTTACGACCGGCAGCCGGGAGAAACGAACGGTCTCCGTCCGTTTTGCAGCTACTGAGATTTTCTCTTCACAGCCGACGCCGCACTTCGTGCCCACCTCCGAACCGACGACCACCTCGACCGAGCGAGACGGGACCCTCCCCGGTCACGACCTCGACCGGCTCCGCGACGCGGACCCCTCCCGTGCTGAGCGGGCCTTCACCGTTCTGGCCGGCATCTTTATCGGCGCCCTCGTCATTACCAACGCCATCGCGGGCAAGTTTTTCGTCCTCTTCGGGCAGGAGCTCTCATGTGGCATCATCGCGTACCCGGTCACGTTTCTGGTGACGGACCTCCTCTCCGAGATC
>CAYRPX010000198.1:3602-5971 GCA_964426195.1 uncultured Salinivenus sp. | reverse complement strand
GAGGTCGATCTCCAGCACCGGCATCATCCGCGCCAGCACGCAGAACGGCCCGAGCTCGTCCGGCACCGTCGCGGAGGCGTCCGGAGCGTCGTTCTGACCGAACCCCTCCATCCGCACCACGCCTCGCCTCAGGTCGCGGGACACGGCGGCGAGGGCGGCGAGGCGGTCGCTCCCCTGCGTCCCGCGCACCACAGCGAAGCGCGTGTCGTCGGCCCGTAGCAGCCGGGGGACCCGGTGCAGCTGCTCGCGTGATTCCTCCGGGAGAATCACGTCGTCGAAGGCCGGCAATGCATCGACCGGGCGCACCTGCGTCGTCTGCTCGGCGCCGTCAATCGTAGACGGAACGGTCCCCCGGGCGGCCTCCCAGACCAAAAACGGTACGCGGAGCGTCCACTCCGCGCGGGGCCGGCCGCGGTCCACGACCTCCACGAGGTGTTTTTCGATGAGCGGACGGCTCGCCCCCCATCCGTCCGCCCCCGCGTCGAGGTGCTGTACGATGCGGCCGAGAAGCTCGACGGTCGGGCGGCGGCTCTGCACTGGTGTCTGCAGATGGGCAAAGAGGGTTCCGAAGCGCGAGTCCTCTTCGATCAGTCCGGCCAGCATGAACGCCAGCCGCTGTGCCGTCGAGAGGCCGAGGTCCGTCGACAGGGCGCGCAGGGGCAGGTGACGGTCCGTCTGCGCTTCCCAGCGCCGGATCTCTCGCCACCACCACGTCCCGCCCTCGTTCCACGTCAGGTCGTCGGGCATAAAGCGAAGGCCCTCGGCGAGGTAGTGGCCGAGAAACGGATATTCGTCGACCAGATCGTCCGTCTCCTCCCCGCCCTGCTCGTGAAGACCGCGCACGAAGGCCAGCACGGCGTACACCGCCGCGTGGAAGTGCAGAGCAAAATGATTTTCCGGCGTCCGGTCCATCTGCGCGAACGCAGAGGACGCGTCGTCGGCGTCGACGGACGACGGGGAGACAGCAAATCTAGGCACGGGACGCAGCTCTACGGTGTTTGTGTTGGATCAAGCATCTTCCTCGCGAAAGTGAAATCGGACGGTGCGTCCCCCGTCGGCCCACCAGCCCGGACTCCGATCGAGTCCGGCCATGCGGCCGTCGGTGCGCGCCGCCTCGAGCGGGAGCACGAGATCGACGTGGGTGGCGGTCGTATATATCTTGCCCGCCTGGCTGAGCACGTCCACGAGCCAGCCGCCATCTTCACGGTCGGTGCTGAGGGCGGCGGCGAGGCGGTAGCGGAGGTAGGGCGCTGTACGGGCCGCCCAGCGAGCAAGCAGGGGCGAGCAATGGTCCGGTTCGACGGCCTGAGGGACGGCGTCGGCCGACTCCGCCCGTTCAAGCACCCCGGCGTTCGGCAGGTCGGTCCACTCCGCCTCGGCTTGCTCGGCGGGATCGCTCGTCGCCTCTGCGTCGAGCACGCATCCGAGCCTGGTCCACACCCGAAGACGGTCGTTCTCGATGCTCCACTGCCCATCCACCTTTCCCGTGACGTGGGGTGCCTCCAGCCATGCGCGTGGCATCCGATACGCCTCGGGCACGGTCTCGACCTCCCCAAGGGCCTGTCCGGCCGGGCGGTCGGGGGAGCGGCCGTCGAGCGTGGCGAGGACGCGCCACAACGGGTCGTGCGGACGAAGGGCATCGGAATTCGGGCCAAGGAGCGCGCGGGCTAGTGCCTCCAGAACCGCCCACCCTCCCACGTGCGTGCCGACCGGGGGCGTCTGCGCGGCCTTTGGCAGGTCGAGCGCGTCAAGGACGTTGACGAGGTACAGCACGCCGCCCAGTTCCGTGGCGGTGTATGGCCCGTCCCAGCGGTGTCCCTCTTCGCCCGCCGAAGGGGCCGTCTCCAGCTCGTCCGAGCGACTCGCCTCGTTCCCCGCCCGATCAATTGCAGTGTCCGGAGTGCCTCCGCGACTCTCTCCCCCGTCCCCTCCTCGGGCCGCGGGCTCTGTCTCCTTCCGTCGATCCGACCCTTCCGCGTCCGGACCCGCGACGGAGAGGGAGGATAAATCGCGCTCGTCGGGCACATCTTCCCGTTCAACGGGACGAGTCCCCTCCCCCTGAACATCCATCGATGGACCACCGTCGGCGGAACCCGTCGGCTCCGGATTTTCCTCGACCGAAGCCCCTCCCGACTCAGACGCAAATGAGGATGCGGTCTCTCGCCGTCCTCCGGGGCCACCCCGTGCTTCCACCGAGCGCCGCCACGCGCGCCATGCCGACTGAAATGCGGGAGACCGGACGGGCACGGCCCCCTTCCCAAGGGCAAGCGCAATGCCCAGCAGTTCCTGGTGGTCCGGTCGTTGTTCGGCGAGCGCACGAGCCAACCGGTCGCCCCCGACATCGCGCACCGAACGCCTCCAGGGCGGGG
>CAYRPX010000198.1:0-3502 GCA_964426195.1 uncultured Salinivenus sp. | reverse complement strand
GTCTCAGACATCTTCTGGACAAGTTTTAGGGCTCCCCCCCACGCCGCAAGGTGCGCGGCCATGGCCGGAACCAGACGAGGTCGCGCACGCCACAGCGCCGTCACTCGAGGCGATCTTTCGGACGGCAGCGGCACCGCATCGGCCCCCGCCTGGAGACTTTGTGTCCACCACAGCGCGGGATCCGACGAGCAACGAGCCACCTGCACCCGGCTCCAGCAGGCCCACGCTTCGGCCTCGTCCCGGAACAACACGGCGTCGGCACCGGGAGGCACACGTCCACTCGTTGGACGAACAGCACGGTGCAGGCACTCAGCGAGGGCTTCTCGGACGGCCCGTTCCCATGCTCGATTGAGGACGGGATCAGACTCGTTGACACGCAGGGTTCCCGGCGATGGGTCGGGAAACTGCTTCACAAGAAGCACCTGCGCGGGGGGCAGTCCTGGCGGACACAGGTCTGCGCTCGCCAACTTGGCATCGAGGCACAGTTGTGCCTTGATCCCTGTCCCGGACGCTCCCCTTACGCGCAGCGTATCAATGTGAATGTCGGTGCTCGACACGGAATGTCAATATCAGTACGGATAGATGCTGGGTCTCAAATCTCTCTAATGCGACACACCCTATCATCTGCAGGCTTCCAGAATTTGGTTGACAGACTCGGCCCTTCATGTCATAGCCCGTCGACGCCCACAGGCAAACTATGGGTTTCGTGAGACGAACACGTCGTCCACCTCCGACATTGCCGCGTCGATCGTCGACGTGTCCAAGCCGGAAATGCTTTTCACCTTCTCTTTTTCGGTCTCAGAAAGCATCCTCAGATTCTTGATTCCGGCCTTGTGCAAGGTCGCAGCTGCCTCGGGGTCGATGCTCTCGACACTACTCACGAGGCCCTGCTGCTCCAACTCCGTGACACGGTCCTCAAGATCTCCGACTCGATTGGTCAGCGCCTCCACCTGTTCGTTGAGGCTGGCGATCTCGGAGATCAGGCGGTTCACGACCTGGGCAGTAATCAAGTCGCCGGGTTGAACGGGCTCTATGTCTGGCATAGGACTGGCTCTGGATTGCGAACAAAGTGACGAGGATTCCAACGAACTACGACCCGCCCGGCGGCCCTGAGCTTGAGCTGAAGGTCGACTGGTTGGCCCGAGAGACGTTGAATTGTGCGTCGCCGAAGAACGGTGCATACCCGGTGGTGAAGAGCACCGGGGTTTCTTCCGCGTCTTCGGTAACATTCGGGGCCAGCAGATAGGCCCACGCGAGCGGCCCCGGGTCGTCCGGGTCCCGAGGGTCCGGGGGAAACGCCGGGTTGATCGAAAGGGGCGGGTACTGGAGTCCCTCGTCCATGAGCGCGCGAAGACGCTGCGGCTCGACGAACGAGGGGCCTGTGACCGTCAGGCTGTCAAAGAACGACGGCAATTCTGGAAGTTGGGCCTCCCTCTGGGCGGAGGCGGAGGCCGCAGTCTCGGTCTCTCCCATCATCCGTGTGCGTCGGGGTACATATCGATCTCCCGGCAGGACGATCGGAATTCCGAAACTGGGGTCCAGCTCTTGGGGGCGGGCAATCGTCGGGCCTTCTCCGATGATGCCGAAGGGCGGCAAGTACGCAAAGTGTTTGTCCGCGGCCTCGTGTCTCACCGGTCCGCCCCGTTCCCGAAGGACATCGAGGTGCCGGTGAAACTGGAAGACGGCCGCTTCGGCCTCGGCGCGCCGACGATCGGTGGCCGGGCTTAGGCCCGACGCCGTGCTGCGATGGACCCGTCGCCGCACCGCCCACATGTCCACGAATTCAATCCGATCCCGGGACCAGTAGAGAAGGCCCAGCGGAACGGCGTCGTCTGAGAAGTCCCCCCGCCGGCGCAATTCGTCGACCGGCCCCCGTGCCCCCACGGCCGTGCGGCCCCGAGATGCGTCGGCGAGGGGGGTTGCCTCCCCGGCGCTGCTCGGGGTCCGCAAACAGATGTGTGCCAAAATATTGCGAAGCATCGACAGATCGGCTGCGTCCGGTTCGCCTCCGTCTTCCCGGGCTTCCACCACCGCGTTGGATCGATTCTGCACGGCCCGGCCTACCTCGGCAGGGACGAGGTCCGGTGGATTGAAGCCAACCAGACACACCCGGGCCCCCTCAACCCGTCGCTTCGCCCCGCAGGCACCGCCCCGACCGTTGTCTCCCAGTCTGGTTCGCGGAACCCGCCCCTCTGTATCACTCGCTGGCTCAAGGACAAGCACGTACGCACCGGTCCCGGACGTCACCGTGACGTTCTGGGTCGAACAGTCTTCGAACTGTCCCTCCGTGCCGACGGTCTGCGTGCGTTTCGCTTCGGAAACGACCGACACGATTGTCCGCTGGGGAAGCTCGACCACGCGGCCGCTTGGCGCAAGGCCCAGGCCTCCTTCGACGATCACCGTCGTGGGGGGATCCCCGGACCGGCGACGCACGGAGAGTCCCTCCAACACGCCGGTCCCAAGCCCGCGGCCCAGTCGCCGCCGCTCCTCGGCGTTGCCGTGCTGCTCGGTCTGCAAATCTTCGGCGGTGAGAACGCGCCCGTTGAAGAAGGGAATGCGCTCCAATCCGCCCTCCAGAATGGGGGTGTTTAACGGAGTGCTTGAATCATTTGACATGGGCCTACAGCATCAGTGACAGAACCGTCGTGCTAGCGCTCTCCAATCTGCGAAATTTCAATCATGTGCCGAAGGGGTTGCACGCTCAAGTCCAGCCCTTCGCCCCCTCCGACGAGCCCAATTTGCTGTTCGACACACTGTACGATGATTCCCTCCGCCTGAAAGTCAATAACTGCAAACGTGGCCCCCGCGGAAACCTGAGTCCGAACATCTATGTCCGCCACTGGCTGTTCTCTCACAGGAGTGCCCTTGACAACGTATGGATTCGGACCGGACGGGTCCGGGGCCGTGTATCCTTCGAAATTCACAAGGAAAAGCCCCGCCTCTTCGTCTAACAGATCAACCTTGATGCCCCCGTACGCCGGAACGTTCATTTTCGCAACCAGGCCACCATCGTCGGTCTCCGTAATGATCACGTTTCCTGCAGCAACAATCGCGTAGGGGTCCGCCGTTTCTGGATTCGTAGCGACGTACTCTCCGGCAAGCGTTGACGGATCAAAGTCCCCCCCTCCACCGCTTCCTGGCACCCAGGTCCCGTTCTGCCACGTCAATACATCGTCGTCGCCCGCTGCGTCGGCATTCACGTCGGACAGATCGTTGAGGGCATGGGTGTGATCGGCCGGTGCGACGTCAAGGTCGGACAGATCGAGGTCCGTGAGCGAGGTCGGGATCCATTCCAGGTCCCCGTTGCGCACCTCGATCGCAAGAACGTCCCCCTCCTCGGCCCCTTCCTCAGACACACCCGTGCCCTGAATTCCCGTGACACGAGGCGCGTAGTCCGGCCCCTCGAGGTCTCCCCCCACAGATTTCCAGGTCGCAAAGACGGTCACGTACTGCGTGCCATCGTGCCCGACCCACTTTACGGGTCGCTCTTCGACCCACTCGC
>CAYRPX010000197.1:0-5977 GCA_964426195.1 uncultured Salinivenus sp. | reverse complement strand
CATCGTCGGGTCCTGCCGGAACTTCGTCATGAACCGGCGGACCTTCTTCTGCTTGTTTTTCGGGACCTCCGAGAAGGCCTCCAGGAACCGGTCGGAGATGGCAACGGTGACATCGGGCATAGCGAAAGAGGCCGAATGCATGAAAGCTGCGATGGGACAGGGACTGCTCAGGTGTCCTCCCGTAGGGCCCCGATCACCCGTTCGGGCTCATTTTCCACGTCGGGAAGAACGAACACCGTCCACCCGTCTTTCTCAAACGCCTCGCGGTACTGCTCTTGGCCTGAAAGCAGTACGGCGACGCCCTGCTCCGGCCACGCCAGTTCCGCCTCCGCGACGATCTCCCCATCGTGCTGCAGGGCAAATGCGGGCACGTCGGGAGCGGGGAGGTCCGATTCGTAGAGCACATCCAGAAGCGGTGTGGTCGCCCCCACGGCATACTCGCGGACGCTCTCCCATTTCTCCTCGTCGACGCCGTCCGGGCCATGAGGCTGAGACGGGGCGTCCTCGTCGGAGGGAGACCGTTGTCCAATTAGCTCCTCGTAGGCCCCGAAGGCCTCCTCATCGCTCGCCGCCGGGTAGGCGTCGGGAAGAAACTGAAGGAGATTGTAGAAGCGCAAGAACCCGTTCCAGGCCGCCTCAAACGCCTCCCCCTCCCGGTCGCCCGTGTCGTCGAGGCGAAGAGCGACCGTAATCCCTCGAAGGGACTGCCGGACATCGTCTCGGAGAGCCTCAATAGCCGATCGGGGCGCTACTGCCCAGAGCGTCACGGGATCGGTCGGCGGATCTTCGAGCCCGAGCAGAGCCCCCTCCCGCCGTGACTCCTCCTCCAGCACGTCCACAACCGGGCCTGGAAGGCTGGAGTCCGCCGCCTCCCCCCACGCGTCCGGGTCGTCTTGCTTTCGGGCGAAGAGAAGAGCCTGGGCGAGAGCGATCCGCTCGAAAAGCGCCGGCTCCCGATCGGCCAGAAGGCGAACGAGCCAGGCGACGCTTTCCTGCCCAACCACTCTGCGGCTCGTTTGGGCCCGTGGATCCCCCATCGCCTGAAGAAGCTGGGCAAACTGTTTGTTCGGCGCATGCAAGTAGTTCCGCGTTTGCCCGCCCGATTCGCCCGATACGTCCCGCCACGTAAGGGACCAGACGTAGTACTGGCCGCTCGCTCGCAGGGCTCGCCGCTGGGCCAGATCTTTCCCGATCCGGGTCCGGTGGTACTGAAGCCCATCCAAAAACACCGCGATCGGCGTCATGTCGCCCTCCTGGGGCCGGATCACGAAATCAACCTTACACTGCCGAGGGACACCGTCCTCCGGTCCCACGCGGACTTGAGGCTCGATGTCGTACCCATAGTCCCCAATCTTAAGCTCGTACCCGGGCTTTCCTCCAACCGACGCTTTTTCGAGGCGGGTCTGTTCTCGATCGAGCGTGCGGAGCCGTTGGAGGAAGCGGGCCTCCAACTCGCTCTCCAGCACGCCGTGGACGGAGATCCGGTCGACCGTATCAATCCCGACGAGCTGATCCCGCCGGTCGAGAATGTCGCCAAGAAGCTCTTGCGCCGCCGACCGCGAGGTGTGAGGCATGTCATAGTGGTTGCGGTAGGCGTAGAGGCAGCGGTAGCACCCGTCCCGGCCCTCCTCGTCTGTGCAGGGGCAGCTTTTCAGCTCCGCGAGTGCCGCGTCGAGCACCTCCAGAAGAATCTCTTCGTCCCGCAGGAGGTCGGCGAGGTAGCCCGTACCTCCCGGCACGGCGTCGTAGATCAGAAGGTAGCGCCGACGGGCAATTTCTTCGTCGCCCGGGGCTTCCTGAATCGCGGTTTGGAGGTGGGCCACCGACCCGTCGAAATACTCCTCGAGCCCAAGCTCCAGTGCGGCTTTGAAGGACTCGACGCGTTCCGGAGTCCCGGCAAACGAGGTCTCCGGCAGCAAAATCCGGACGGCCTCCGACTGAATCTCACGGTACAAAAATAGCGTCTCGGGGGCCGACTCGGTCGCGCTTTGCCGACGGGTCCGGCAGGATCGGGTATGTTCGATTGGATCGTCATTGATCGCCACGCGCCCGCAGGCCCGACAGGTCCGAAATCCCTGCCCATTGACTTCCTGGCCGCAGACCTCCAGAAGGGCGCGCTCCTGGAGGCGGCCAAAGTTGACCTCTCGAAACGTCGCCTCCCGCACATATTCGAACCCGAAGGGCAGCTCCTCGCTGTCGATGCGGTAGGCCCGTTCTACGTCCTGCTCGTCGAACCGCGCCTGAAAGGCTGTCTCGAAAAACTCCCGCTTCCGCCCCTCGCTCGAGTCGTCGATTCGACTGTTCCGATCGGCCGTCGTGGCCTGCACCTCGTCGTGCCGCACCAGGGTCCGCTCCTGGCCCTGATCGCTCCACGTCGGACTGCCGCAGTTCGGACAGGCCGCCTGCGAGGCCTCCTCCTCGACTGCGCGCTTCATGCAGGCACAGCGGTCGCAAAACCGCCACCGCTCAAGCACCTCGTCGCCCGAGAGGTCAATCTGGTCGACCTGCACGGCCCGGCCGTCGGCGTAAAAGGTGGCCCCGGGGGCGAGGTCGTGGAGCGCCTGCGGGGCGGGCCGCACAAACTCCTCGTCCCACACCTCCTGGCTTCCGTCGGCCGGATTTCGGTAGAGGATCGACCGCAGGGTGACCCCGGACTCCGGAAACGCGTAGTTGGGAAGAAGCCCGGCGTCGGTGAAGAAGTTGTAGGTGTTCTTCTGGCCGATGCGCTGGTAGATTTCTTGGAGGGCCGTCTTTTCCCGGCGAAGCTCGTCGATCTCCTCTTGCTGCGTGTCCGACACCGGGCCGTCCTCCAGATCTCGAATCGTCCGGTACAGGCGGCGGCTGCGGCGGTGCAGGTCCTCGCGGCGGGTTTTGACCGCGCCGAGCTCCTCCCGCACTCGCGTGCTAATCCCGCCCTCACTCTCAATTTCCTCCCGGAGCGCCTCTGCCCGGTCGGCACTGAGGACCTCGCCGAAGAGGTCGACGAAGTCTGCAAACAGCTCGTCCCGACGATCCTCAACAAACGAGAGCCAGGGCCCGGGGAAGACATTTTCGTCCCCGTAGCCGTTGAGCAAGCGACTCAGGGCAGACGGCACCGCTTCCTCCCCGGCGCCCGCGCTGATCCACCGGTCGAAGCAGTACGCCACGAACTGGCGCAACAGCACCTCCACGGCCCCCAAAAACACGCCGGGCGGCTCGATGTCGCCCGCAATCATCTCCGTCGGGTCCTCGAAAAAATAGAGGTCGTGGGGCCGCCCGTTGGCCACCGTCACATCGATGGCGTTGCCGGACCGCCGCCCGCCCCGACCGATGCGCTGAACAAAGTTCGACGGTGCGGGCGGGACCGAACAAAGAATCACGCTCGAGAGCTGGCCCACGTCCACGCCCAACTCCAGGGTCGGCGTGCAGGACAGGAGGTTCGGATCCCAGGGGTGGGCGTGCCGCTGAAAGTCCTGCTCCAGGGCTTCCCGCTGATCGCGCCCGAGAAGGCCGGTGTGCTCCCGGGCCACGATGCGGCGGAGATCCCCTTGGCTGTAGAGGCGCCGATAGTAATTGCGTGACGGCGGCTCTGGCTCATACCGGCCGGTGCACGAGTAGCGGAGGCAAGGGGTATCCTCCCAGTCGTCGGTCGCCCCATGACCGGTCGACAGGTTGTGTCCACACTCTCGGCACCGGAGCTGCGCGACGGCCGTTCCGACCCGCAGTGCATCGGACCGAAGCCCCCAGACTCGGTGGCCCTTCCGCGTGGAGCTTGTTTCTAGGAGTTCTGCCTCGACGAGGGTGTGGAGGGCGTGGTGGTAGAGGGCCTCGAGGTGCCCCTCCAGCATGTCGTCGCGGTGCCCGAGGCACTTGAGGGCCCACGCCTCCAGCCAGCTGCGTCCCTTCGTGGACGATCCCAGGACCGGATCGAACCGATTCGTACTCCGCTCGGAGATGAATGCGGGGAGGCGCGAGGACTGCCCGTAATTGGGCAAGTGCGGGCGGCGATTCAAGACGTAATCATTCCCGCCGTACTCGACATAGGTCTCGAGCTCAGGGTGAAACACCGCCCCTTGATTCTTCAGGTGCTGCGCGATGCCGCGGAGAAAGCCCCGTACGTCCTCGCGGGTCACCTCGCGGAGGTCGCCGACGTCGTTTTGTAGTAGGGGCAAGAGCGCGTCCCCGGCGGCCTCGATACGCTCTGGGTCCGGAACGGCCACGGAGGAGCTCGTCTTTTCGAGCGTCCGCCCGGTGCGGGCGCGGAAGCCGTACTCGCTCCACACCTCCCACCTGAGCCGGCGGCGCACGTCGTCGACGAGGGTGGCATTATCGGGAATCCTGCCCCGATCCTGGAGGGCTTCGTACTCCCGAAACCACTCCATGTCCGGCGCGATGAAGGTGGAGACGAATCGCTTCTCGCGCATCGTGCCGAGGTAGTGGTCGGCGAGGGCGTCCTGCAGGGCGTCCAGCAGCATCGGCCCCTCTGCCTGCCCCATGAACTGCTGGATGGCCCCGCGCAGGTTGAACCGGTACGTGCGCGCCTCAAAGAAGCCCGCCCGGTGGGCCGCGTCCTGCACCGAATCGGAAAACGTAAGCAGGCTCTTGTCTTCGTTGTGGGCCGAGGCGAAGAGCTGGGAGATGAGGACGCTCGTCAGGCTCGCCGCCCGCGACCCAACGATGGTGAGCCCCCTCCGCGTGCCACAAAACGGACAATTGTTGCTCCCAATTTGCTTCCCTTCTTTGGTTGTCTTGCGGTTATGGGGGCGAAAGACAGGCACGAGCCGGTCCTCCCGCCCGCAGGCCTCGCAGGCCTCCGCCCCGGGGTCGCTGAAGTGCAGGTCGTACCCGCAGAGCTGGTGACGACTGCCTTCCGCGGTTATCTCCTCGGTCGGCTCCGCGGGAAAGGCGAAGGAGAAGGTCGGCTCATCGTTGAAGTACCGCCGGTAGATGCCCTTCAGGTCGTCCCGGAACTGGCGCTCATTTTGCCGATGGATCCCGACCCATCCCATCGCCCCGCACTCCAGGCAGTGCGCGAGAGGCAGATGCGGATCGCGGCTCGATGCGTCCGGCAGGTCGTCCCAGAAAACCAGTTCCGGATCTTCCTCAATGCTCGCGACCATCCGGCGCAGCTCCCGGAGCCAGAGCTGACTGCGCAGCTGCACGAGCGGGCCGAGCTCCGTCTCTCCGCCTTTGAGCTCCACCGGCGACCGGGCCCAGGACAGAAGCGACAGGACACTCTGGAGAAGCGCCCGGCGATGCGCCTCCGAGGTCCCTTGAAGCGCCGGGACCCGCTCGGGCAGTTCCTCGGCGAGGGCGCCCATCGATCGAGGGCCGTCGAGAAGGTCCAGCAGATCGCGAAGAAACGAATGCGCCCGCAGGGCCTCCCCCAGCTGCACGCGCCCGGCGTCGGAGGTTGGCTCCGAGACGTTCGCCTCTCCCAGCCAAAGTGGGACCTGTCCCTGGATGTAGTCGACGGGGGTCTCGTATGCCTCGGGATCCAACGCCTGGTGGTCGTCGGGCCCCGGAATCTCCTCGTGTTGGGCAGAGCGTAGAAACGACTCGGCCTCGGTCCGCTGCTCGCCGATGACCCCTCCCTCCTCGAACGGCTCCCCGAACACATCCTCGGCGTATGATCGGAGTTCTCCGAAGTCTTCGGCGCCCCCGAGCGTGGCCGACGTGCCGACGCAGCAGAGGTGCCCCTCCGGCGTCCCAAGGCGATCTTTGAGGCGGCGAATGAGGCACGCCAGGTCCGTGCCCTGCGCGCCGTCGAACGTGTGCAGCTCGTCGACCACCAGGTACCGGAGCGTCTCCGGCTCGTTGTAGCGCCAGAGCTGCGCATCCGCGGGCCGCGTGAGCAGGTAGTCGAGCATCTTGTAGTTGGTGAGGAGCACGTCCGGCGGGTCGAGCCGGAGGGTCTGGCGGCTCGTGATGACGTGCCCCTCCCCCATGCGAATCGTGGGATTGTCCTCCTCGTCCCCCACGTAGAGCCCGGCGCGGA
>CAYRPX010000196.1:0-5987 GCA_964426195.1 uncultured Salinivenus sp. | reverse complement strand
CAAGGTCGAAAAGATCGTGGAGGACGGCACCACGAAGACCACCATCCACCGCCTCGACGAGGACGAGCAAGCCACGCAGGTCGCCTCCCTTATCAGCGGCGAGGACATCACCGACGCTGCCCTTGAGAGTGCCCGCGAGCTGATGGCCGCCGGGGAGCGAGAGGAGTAGTCGCATGAGGGAGTGGGGGGTACAGGGGGTTTCTCTCCTGTTCCCAAACGCCCACCCCTGTAAGCCATAGAACCTGGGATCTCTCGCACGCCCTGACAACGCTCTCCCCCGTCAGGCATCAGTGAGCCGCGGCGATCGTCCTCAGCGCCCGCTGGATACAGGCCACACCTTCGTCTACCTCGTCCTCGGTAATCGTGAGCGGGGTGCGGAAACGAATCGAGCGCTCGCCGCACCCGAGGATGATGGCCCCCTCTTCGTAGGTCTCCTTCTTCACGCGGTTGCGGTACTCAGTACTGGGCAGCGTAAAGGCCGTCATGAGCCCTTCGCCCCGCACGTTCGTCACCGCCGTAAACTGCTCCGCCAGTTCGTGGAGGCGGTCTTGCAGGTGTTGGCCCACCGTGCCCGCGTGGTCGACGAGCTGGTCCTCTTCCATAATCTCCAGAATGCGATCGAAGCGCACCATGTCGACGATGTTGCCCCCCCAGGTGGAGTTGAGGCGGCTGGGGATCTCGAAGACATGCTCATCCACCTCGTCGAGCTTCCGTCCCGCCAGAATGCCGCAGACCTGCGACTTCTTGCCGAACGCGAGGATGTCCGGCGTCACACCGAGGGCCTGATGCGCCCAGAACTCGCCCGTAATGCCGACGCCACTCTGTACTTCGTCGTAAATAAAGAGTGCGTCGTTCTCGTGGGCGAGATTCTTCAATCGCTGGAGGAATGAGGGCCGAAAGTGGTTGTCCCCTCCTTCTCCCTGAATGGGCTCGAGGATCACCGCGGCAATCTGATCGGCCCGCTCGCGAAAGTGCCGCTTGGCCTGATCGAGGGCGGTTTGTTCCTCGGCGGCCACGCGGTCCACCTCGTCGGCGTCGAGCGGAAAATGTACCTTCGGATTGGTGATGCGCGGCCAGTCGAACTGCGGAAAGTACATCGTCTTCCGGGGATCAGCCGTGTTCGTGAGCGACATGGTGTAGCCGGTGCGCCCGTGAAAGGCCTGATCGAGGTGCAACACCTGGTGGCCCACCTCGCGCCGATACCCCTTCCGAAAGTTCTTCCGTACCTTCCAGTCGAAGGCCGCTTTAAGGGCATTCTCGACGGCCAGGGCTCCGCCCGAAATGAAGAACGTGTACGGCAAATAGTCGGGAATCCCGACGCGGTCGAACGTGTCCACAAACCGCGCCATATGCCCGGTCATGATGTCCGAATTCGTAATCTTGTTGAGCGCCGCATCCGTAAGCCGCTCCATAAAAACCTCGTTTTCGATCATCTTCGGATGATTCATGCCCAGCGGACTGGACGCGTAAAAGCCGAAGAGGTCGACAAACGTGCGTCCCGTCTTTTCATCTCGCAGCCGAACTCCCTGGCTCTCCTCCATGTCGAGCACGAGGGGCATCATGCCCTCCGTGAGAATGTGCTCCGACAGTACCTCTTTGACCTGCGCGGGGGAGACCGAGTGGGGAGAAACCGCGTCCATGAGCGGGCCGGGCGGGAAGTGAGCAGAGGATGAGACGTGAGAAGGAAATTCGCCTACCCCGGTGACGTTTCACTCCCTCGCGTAGGCAACCTCCCCCCCCACGATCGTGTAGTCTATTTCTGTCTCTCGAATCGCGCCCGTCGATCCTGTCAGGATGTTTTGGGAGAGGACGGCAACGTCGGCCAGCTTGCCGGGCGTGAGGCTGCCCTTCAGGATCTCCTCGAACGCCATCCGGGCGTTGTTGAGGGTGTAGGACTTGAGGGCCTGCGTCCGGCTGAGCGTTTCCTCCGTGGTGGAGGGGATGTCGCTGCCCGGCACCTCTCGGGTGACCATGCAGTGGAAATTGGCGAGAGGATCGATCTTTTCGATGGGTACGTCGGTGCCGTTGCCCACCACGGCGCCGTCTTCCCATAGCGTTCGCCACACGTAGGCACCTCGCCGCACCCGATCGGTGCCCAGCCGCTCGTAGTTGTACGGCGCGTCGGAGCAGGCATGGATGGCCTGCATCGAGGCCATCACTCCGAGACCGGCAAACCGGGGAATATCGTCCGGATGCAGGTGCTGGGCGTGCTCGATCCGCCAGCGAAGCGTCTCCCCCTCCACGTCGTGTGTCTCAAACAATTCGGCAAACAAATCGAGGATCTCCCGATTGGCCCGGTCGCCGATGGCGTGAACGGCGAGTTGATAGTCTTCGTAAAGCGCAATCTCGGCAATGTCTCGAATGCGGTCCATCGGCGTGACGTTGAGGCCGGTTTCGTCCGGCTCATCATCGTAGGGGACCAACATCCAGGCGCTGCGGGCACCGAGCGCGCCGTCCGCCATCACCTCTCCGATGGCCCGGACCGTCAAACGATGGTCGGCGGCCCCCACAGTGCGAAGGGCGGCGAGCGTGTCTTGCGTCTCCGGTGTCACCTCCTCCTGGGACACCATCGCGTACATCCGGATGGGCAGTTCGTCGTTTTTGGCCATCTCGCGATACAGATCGATGGTCTCAAAGGACGCCCCCTGATCCTGGAAGCTGGTAACGCCGTTCGCGAGGGCCTCCTCAGAGGCGAGACGCACCTGTTCTCGGCGCCGCTCCCGACGCCTGTTGCTTTGCGATTCTTCAAGGGCCTGCTGCACAAGCTCCTCGGCCGTCTCCAGCAGCACGCCCGTGGCTTGTCCTCGAGGATCTCGCACGATGGTGCCGCCGTCCGGATCGGGAGTGTTCGGCCCAATGCCCGCCGCATCGAGGGCCGCCTCGTTGACAATGGCCGCGTGGCCGCTGGCGTGGGTGAGATACACGGGCGTGTTCGGAGCAACCTCATTCAGACGGTCGTTCGTCGGAAAGCCCCGGACCATGCGATCGGGAGGCGCGTCCCATTTCTCCTGGTGCCACCCCCATCCCTCCACCCACGCCTCGGCGTATGTGTCCTCGAGAGCCGAGTCGACCATCGCAACGATTTGGCCCCACGATTCCGTCTCCAGGAGACCGAGTTGCATCTGTGTCTCCCCCATTCCCATAAAGTGGCCATGGCCTTCGATAAAGCCCGGAACGGCGAGCCGACCGTCGAGATCGATGACGCGGGTGTCGCCGCCGATGTGCGCATCAATTTCATCGGTGCTTCCGACGGCCAGAATGGTGTCCCCAGCGACCGCAAGCGCTTCTACCTCACCGAGCTCGTCGTCGACCGTCGCAACGGTTCCATTCCGCAGAACGAGATCAGCCATGGGGCCGGACGAGCAGTCGGTGAGCAACCCTGCGAGGAAAAAGCAGACGGTTTAGAGGAATACCAAACGGGGGATCGTTGGGAAGAATGGACAGACCCCCCGCACGATTACACGATCGGATCCACAGTCTCGCGAATCGGAGACTCCTTGTCAAAATCATCCTGTTCCCCGGTTCTAACGCCCCCCATCCAGTAATCTCAAGGACAGGCTGAGGGGCGGACTGTCTTCAATTTCTCGTAGTAGTGCTTCACGTCGCGAAGGACTTCCGTCTCTCCGCCCTCGTCGACGTAAACGGTCGTGTCGAAATCCAGTGGTAGACCGATTATGCGTTGGTAGTCGGCACGGTTCGGAGTAGCTTCTTGGCCGACCATATCCGATCAGTGAGCCCTGCCGCCATTGCAGGGGGTCGCCGCCTCTATTGTCGTCCGGGTTCTCGGAAAAGGTCTTCCCACATGTCTTGCAGCGATAGCGCCGCAAGCCCTTGGCCGTGGTTCCGTACTGGACAACGTTGCCCTCATCGGTCTCTCCGGCATCTGGACAGCTGGCGTTCGGACAAAAGTCTCCAACCTCCGCAAGCTCGGGCATGACGGGGGGCTGTTGCTCAAAGAACTCACCTCCCCCCTACCGTCGCTAACACAACACGTAACCGCCCCCTCCTGAAAGCCAAAAAAGACAGAGTTGGTCTTCGGCTTGGACGTGCCCACCGATGCCCCAATGTGCCGAACGACATCCCCATGCCACGAGAGGCCTGGGACAATCCAGCGGCCTACGACGAGAAGACAAAGAAACTCGTTGGCCCCTTTAAGAGCCACTTCGAGGAGTACCAGGACATGGCGTCTCCAGAGATCGCCAAAGCGGGACCACAGGTACAGGTCTTCTGAGTCCCGAAAGCGGAATCCCCCAAATCTCGGTGATCTGCGAAGGCAGGGGCTCTCCGATCACGCATCCGACAACACCGTACGAGCAGCGTGCCGTCCACACATTCCATGCACGCCGCCGCCCGGCGGGGTGGAGGCCGAGGCCATATAGAGCTGGGCACCGTGCGCTGTGCAGGCTGGCACGCGATAGGGCGACCAGCGAAGGGCCGGTCGTGCGAGAAGCTGTCCCAAATCGAGAACGCCCCCATTGATGTCCCCTCCCACGAGGTTCGGGTTCCACGCCTCCAGCGCCTGCGGTCCCATGACGTGCCGTTCCAGGACCGTGTCGCGGAAACCCGGCGCAAACCGTTCGATTTGTCGCTCGATCTGAGCCGTGGCGTCCACGGTTGAACCGTTGGGTACGTGACAGTAGGCCCAGGCGGTATGCTGGTCCTCCGGCGCACGGGTGGAGTCGAATCGGCTGTGCTGTGCGAGGAGTACGTACGGATGCTCCGGCACGCGTCCCTCGGCCACGGCCCGCTCCGACGCCGCAATCTCGTCGAGCGTGCCGCCGATGTGCACCGTGCCCGCTCGTCCGCATGCCTCGGCCGCCCACGGAATAGGATCACTGAGTGCATAGTCGACCTTGAAAGCCGCCGCGCCGTAGCGATACTGCTCCATCTGACGCTCGTAGCGATCCGGCAGTCGGGAGCGGGCCACACGCAGCACCTGCCGAGGCGTGAGATTGAGCACCACGGCCCGGGCCTTCGGAAGGTTGTCGACGTTCTGCACGCGGCGACCGGTATCAATGGTGCCCCCCAGGTCCTGTAGATAGTCGGCAAGGGCCTGCGTGATTGCCCCGGCGCCACCTTCCGGGAACGGCCAGCCCACCGCATGCCCGGCCACCCCAAGGACGAGTCCAAAGGCAGACGATCCAAAGGCCGACAGTGGTAGGTTCGAGTGCGCGGCCAGCCCCGCGAAAAGGGCCTGAGGCTCTTCTGTCCGAAAAAGTCCCTTCCCGAGAAGCTGTGCGGGCCAGATCGCCCGCAGGCCGAACCGCGCCAGGAGCAGCGGCGCACGCGGCAGGTGAAGGACCGGCTGGAGCACCTCGTCGAAGAGCGCGCCCCATCGATCCAACAGGGGGTTCATGAGCCACCGATAGCGGCCTTCGTCGCGCCCGAGCGCCCGGGCAGTGGTCTCCAGGGACTGCTGCATGGTGATCGCCCGTCCGCCGTCGAGCGGATGGGCGAGGGGCAGGTCCGGCTGCACCCACGATAGGCCGTATTCGTCGAGGGGGAGTCGGCGAAAGAACGGAGAGGCCATCGCCAGTGGATGAATGGCGGAGCCGAGATCGTGGACGAAGCCGGGGCGCGTGACCTCGGCCGACTGCGCCGCGCCGCCCATCGTGTCGGCCTGCTCGATCACGTGCACGTCCCAGCCCGCGCGGGCCAGCACCACGGCGGCCCCCAGTCCATTCGGTCCGGAGCCTACGACAATGGCGTCAGTGTTGGACATACGTATTGGGAGTCGTGCTCGGAATAGAAATCGGCCGAATCGAGCGCCTCTCGCTAGTCGACGAATAGATCCACAAATTCGAACGCGTCCCCGTCGAACAGCCCCCGGTCGCTGAGCTTGAGCTGCGGGATGACGAGCAGGGCCATGAACGAGAGGGTCATGAACGGGGCGTCCATCGGGCTGCCCAGCTCCTCCTGCACGTAGTTGCTGAGGCGCGTGTAGCGGCGGGCCACCACGTCGTGCGGCTCGTCGCTCATGAGGCCCG
>CAYRPX010000195.1:0-6007 GCA_964426195.1 uncultured Salinivenus sp. | reverse complement strand
CGCCCACACGCCCAAACGCCCACACGCCCGAACGCCCACACGCCCGAACGCAGTCACCACACGCGATCACAGGTGTTCATATACGTCGTCGAGGTCGAGGTCGCAGGCGATCATGAGAACCTGGAGGTGGTAGAGAAGCTGTGAGATTTCCTCGGCGGTGCGGTCGGCCCCTTCGTGCTCGGCGGCCATCCACACCTCGCCGGCTTCCTCCAGCACCTTCTTGCCGATGGCGTGGCGCCCCTCATTCACGGCCTCCACAGTTCCCGAGTCGGGATCCTGACGGGCGACTTTGTCAGTGAGCTCGGCGAACAGCTCCTCGAAGCGTTTCATGAAGCGGGGCAATCGGTCGGAAAGAACGAACCGTTCATAGCATACGGGATGCCTCCGGAGGGCGAAACGAGAAGATCGGTGATTTCTGAAGAATTCAGTCCGAGGCCATGGGAATCAAGAGGGACCGTAAAAATTTGGGAAGGGGGTTCGGAGACCTGGATGTTTTCGGCCCGCCTTCGTATACTTTTCTCGCCATTCCCTATTGTCTTCAGCTGACAAATTCGCTCGGACGTGTCTATGTCCAATCCGCTCTCGCTCCGTTCTTCGTACACTACGCTCGTCGATCGTCTCCGCGAGGAGCAGGCCTCGGCGCTCGTGCAGGCAATCGGGGTGACGGGGTTCGCTCTGCTCACCGCCCTCGGCGCCCAAATTCAGTTTCGCTTGTACCTGTGGGAGGTGCCCATCACGCTGCAGACGGCGGTCGTCTACGCGAGTGGGCTCTACCTGGGCTGGCGCAACGGACTGCTCGCGCAGGCGCTTTATCTCGCCCTGGGGCTCTTTCTGCCGGTGTTTGCGGGGGACGGGTACGGGCCGGGTTATCTCTTCGGCGTCGCCTCGGCGGGCTATCTGCTCTCCTACCCGGCCGCCGCGGCGGTAATCGGGGCGCTCTCGAAACGATGGAAGGCGTTCTCCGGGAGTACGCTCGCCTCTCTGACAGGCGCGGCCCTCATCTTCACCTGCGGCGTCGTGTGGCTGCACTACGCGGCGGGCCACGGTAGCTGGATGGAATCAATTGACAAAGGCTTCCTCCGGTTTGCCGTCATCGACCTCATGAAGGTGCTCGGTGTCGGTGTCCTCTACAGCGGCACCCGCTACCTGGCGCGCGGCGAGTCGCAGGCCTAATGGGGACCTCCGTCTTCGGGTCAAGCAGGTCTCCCGTTCGCGAAAGCGGTGGAACCAACTCTTTGGGGCCGGACAGAAGGGGGGCCCTCTGCACAGGATTTCCTGTTTAGAGGATTCCCTGTCTAGGAAGTCCGTCTACAACTCTTCGAGGTTTACCTTCTTTTTGATGGTCTTGTAGGTGTCCCAGGAGATGAGGACGGCGTGCGGCTCGTTGTTCTTTTGGATCAGTACGCCATTGTTTTCCGATTGCACGCTATCGATGAGGTCGGAGGTCGCCGAGCGCAATTCGGTAATGGTGGCGACGGCGTCTACACCTTCAGTGTTGTACATTTGGGATCTTGGAGTTCATTCACGATCGAGTTCGACGATCCTTGCGAGGGAACGCTGTGGTACTCAGTGAGGCAAACATGCGAGTGTGCCTTGATCCAAATGAACCACGCAACTCTGTGGGTTCGAGTAAAACGTTTTGGAGGCAGCGGAGGGCTTTCTCGCGGGCGAAGAAGCCAGAATCGGCCTCCTGGGGGGGGTAAGTAGGAAACTGCCTCACTATTTCTGTAGAAAGAACCCCTTGCTTTTAGGAAAGATCCGGAGGCCCACTAATCCGTGAAAGATGGAGGACGGCCACCGACCGGCGCCACGAAAGGCGGGTATGGGGAAGAATTGTGGAAGGGAATTGTGCGTAGACTTTTGACACTTGAGCTACACGTTCTCACCGCGTTTGTGCCAAGTTCCGCTCCGCTGCTTGCCACGTACGGCACCCTCATGCAGGCTTTCGGAGGCCTTGACCGTCTTGGAGTGGCCGACCGCGTTTCGGTCGTGCGGACGTGCCGATTTGCGGGCCTCCTCTACGACCTCGGCCGCTTCCCCGGTGCTGTACCGGGGGACGGAACGGTGCACGGGGAACTTCTCCGCCTCCACGATTCCCGAGTCTGGACTGTGCTCGATGCGTACGAAGGGTGCGAGGCCGGACGGGAGGAGGATGCCTTGTTCGTGCGGCGGCGCGTGGTCCTGAAGGCCCCGGCCCACCGGACGGCGTGGGTGTACTGGTTCAACGGCGATCCCGCTGGCTATCCGCGGGTCTCCTCCGGCGACTGGGCAGCGCATGTGGAGGACAAGGAAGAGACGTAGCAGCATCCGCTCAGTCGATGGACAGTTCGCTCACCCGCTGCTCGGCCTCCTCGAGTCGGTCCAGGCACTCGTTGGCGAGGGCGACTCCCTCTTCGTACGCGTCGAGGGCCTCGTCGAGCGACGGGGGATCGTCCTCGAGCGTCTCGACAATTTCTTCGAGGCGTGCCAACGTCTCCTCGAACGTGTGGTCGGAGGGGGCAGACGAATCGGCCATGGGGGGATTGGGGACAATGGGGAGCTAACTGACGAACGAGAATGCGCAACGTGGAAGTCCGCCACGTTTTGGCCTGACGACCGGCGCGACCCGCGACCGAATCGTGTGACCCGACACACATATCTAAATGCATTGAAACCTCGACCGGTTCGGGAGCTGGGGATGGACGGTACGAGCAGACATCCCTATTCTGTGTTGTACGTTCGGTCAAACTCTTTCACCACTTCTCCTCGTTCTCATGGATCTTGGACTGGAAGGACGAACCGCTATCGTCACGGGGGCGAGCCGCGGCATTGGCAAGTACATCGCACAGGCCCTCGCCCGGGAAGGGTGCGACGTTGCCATCTGTGCGCGTACCGAATCGGATCTTGAGGCAGCCGCAGAGGACATCGAGGCCGAGGGGGCCGACGTGCTTGCCCTCCCCATGGACGTGACCGAGGCAAGCGAGCCGGAGCGTCTCGTCTCAGAGACGGCCGAGACGTTTGGCCGGATCGACATTTACGTGGGCAACGTGGGCGGCAACCGGCGTGGGGACTTCGAAGAGCTGTCCGACGAGGACTGGGAGGATCTGATGAACCTCAATTTCATGTCGCACGTTCGGGTGAGTCGGGCAGCAATCCCGCACATGAGATCAGTCGACGGGCCCTCAATCTGTTACATCTCGTCCATCTTTGGGCGCGAGTTGGGCGGTGCGGGGCTTTCCCTCTACAACACCACCAAGTCCGCGCTCATCAGCGTGAGCAAGGTGATGGCTCAGGAGCTCGCCCCCGAGATTCGGGTAAACAGCGTGGCGCCGGGGTCCATCCGCTATCCGGGGGGCAGCTGGGACCGGCGCGTACAGGAGCAGCCCGAGAAGATGAAGCAGTTCGTCGAAGAAAACATTGCGATCGAACGCTTCGGTCGGGCCGAGGAGGTGGCCGACGCCGTCACCTTCCTCTGTTCCGAGCGGGCGAGTCTCATTACAGGGGCCTGTCTCAACGTGGATGGTGGACAGAGCCATTCGCTAATCTGACCAGCGAGGATCGAGAACTGCGGGACGGAGGGAATTTCCTCCCCTCGACGAGGCTACTCGAAGCGGGTGAGTCGCACCCGGAGGCGGCGGACCTGCGGATCGGACCTGCGCCACTGCACGAGAATCGGGCTCTGGTAGCGGCCCTGTTCAATGGTGCCTTCGCCGTTGGATTCGTCTTCGGTAACGAGCAGGCTCACCGACTGCTTCATACGGAGGAACCGTTCGGCCGGTACGGCCAGGCACTTGTCGATAATGCGCTCCACGAGGGACTCGTTTAGGCCCAGTGTGTCGACCACCTTGTTGACGAGACGGACGAGGTCGTACTTCGCGTAGTTTTTGGCCTTGTCGGGGACGGCGCTCGGATCGCGGAGCATGTTGCGTCCCTTCCGAGCCATAAACTGCAGCGGATCCTGCAGCACCTCGGCCAAGTCGTGCTTCATGAGGAGCGTCTCGTACTCGTTCACGGTCAGTCCAGCATGGTTCTCCTCCGGAAGGAGATCGAGGAGAACGCGGCCCGTTGTGATGTCGTGCTGGGCCAGCATCTCGTGCAACTGCTCGAAGATGCCGAGCCGTGGGTCGCGCAGGCTCACCGAGTCAATAGAATGGTCGGAGACCGGTACCTGCAACTCCGTCTCAGCGACGACTCGCTCGTCGTCGTAGCCGATGATGGTCGTACGGCGCTCCCGCCGATCGCGGTTGTCTTTGTTAATCCCGTCAAGGTCGACAAAAAAAACTGGACGGGCCGGATTGCTGGGGTACGTGACGCAGTTTTCGAGCCCGGAGCCAATGAACGTGAGGTGAGAGTCGGCGTTGCGGGGTTCCGTGCGCCGCTGCTTGGGGCTCAGTTCCTTTCGGAGGTGCAACTGATCATGGCGATAATTTGCCCCAAATGGAAAGAGCTCCCGGAAGGGAGCAATGAACTCGTGGACCTGATCCTGGCACCGATCGAGCCGGTTGCAAATGGTCTCTTCAAGGTAGCCGCCCGTGGTATGATACGAGCAGTAGACAGCGTTGTCGTAACTCCGTAAAAAACCGGCGGCCTCGTTTTCGACGTGCTGGTTCACGTCGATCACGTCGACGCGTCGCTCCGGCTGAAACTGGATCGTAAGTTGGCTCGGGTCCGAAGCCATAAGTCGCAGGACGTTGACAGCGGGCCAGCCATGAGGAAGAAAAATGCGAGCAAGACGTCGAGGATCGTCCCCAAGATGCTCTTCGAGGAGTCCCCAACGCCGTCATCTGAGGGCCGCCTGCCGTACAGGCTATAAATAGGACGGTTCCTGATCAAGTCTGTGTTTTTCCCTCACGGTGCCCACAACTCCAATGTGATACGACGATGCCGTTACATAAATACATCCGAGGGGAAATGTACCGATCAGGGGAACAAGCACGGTCCCGAGTGGGGGGCGGTGGCATGGCTTCCGCAGATCGTACGGTTGCACGAGGCAGCCAGACCGGGCGCTACGTCTCACTGGGGAGCACCTCAGCGTCGCGACTGCCGTCCTGAAAGTGGAGCCGCACGTGGTCGCCGTTGTCGAGGGACGTGACGGAGCGGACGGGGGTGCCCTCGCGGGTGAGGTGGACGTATCCGCGCCGGAGGGGCTGCTCGGGATCGACCGCATGGAGGCGGTCCCGGAGATGGTCGAGTCGGGTGCGGGCGTGCTTGACGAGTCGGGGGCCGCTCCGAGACAAACGGTCGACGAGGGCGTCGACGTGTTGCTGGTGTTGTTCAAGACGGTGGAGGGGGGCGTGGAAGCCGCGGGACTCGACGAGCGCGTCGAGGTGCTGTCGGGCGTTCTGAAGCTTACGGTCCACTACGGCCCGGAGCCGATCGTGGAGCGCCCGGACGCGCTCGGCCACGTCTCGCCGGTCCGGCACCACAATCTCTGCAGCCATCGACGGCGTGGCGGCCCGCTCGTCGGCCACAAAGTCGGCAATCGACACGTCCGACTCATGGCCCACGGCGCTTACGACGGGGACCTCGGAGACGGCAATGGCCCGCGCCACTACTTCTTCGTTGAACGCCCACAGGTCTTCGGTAGACCCGCCCCCTCGCCCCACGATAAGGAGGTCCGGCCGTTTGGAAGCGTCGAGCGGCACGTCGTTGAAGGCCTCAATCGCGTCGGCAATGGCCTGGGGGGCGTCGAGTCCCTGCACCGTGACCGGGCAGAGCACCACCTCGGTTGGGGGAAACCGCCGCTTTAGTACCGACTGAATGTCCTGAATCGCTGCGCCCTGCCCCGACGTGACGACCCCGATCGTTTCGGGGAAAGGAGGGAGCGACTTCTTGCGGTCGGCGTCAAAGAGGCCTTCCGACTGCAATTGCTGCTTGAGTTGCTCGTAGGCCTTCTGCCGGGCGCCCTTGCCCGCCTGGCGTAGTGCCTGGGCCATAATTTGCAGGTCGCCTCGGCGTTCGTAGACGGACGCGTGGCCGTTGACGCGTACCTGCATGCCCTCCTGCGGCTCAAAGTAGACGTACTGCG
>CAYRPX010000194.1:0-6091 GCA_964426195.1 uncultured Salinivenus sp. | reverse complement strand
GGGACCAACGTTGCGATTGTGGGCATCCGGCGCAAACCCGTCGGTGTGACGGACGAAGTAGAACAGATTCTTCCCGACGGCCGCCACTCTGAGCCGGTTAATTCCAAATGGATTGACCAGGGAGGCAGGGAAGGTGTATCCAAGCCGCATCTCCTGCATCTTGACGTAGGTGCCGTCGTTGAGGAATGCTTCGGTAACGGCATTCCCCTCGGAGGGCGCCACTCGGTTCCAGTAGTCTTCGGCCCGGACCTCCTGCGAGTTCTGTTCACCGGTCGACACCCATTCACCGCCCTGCTTCTCAGCGACGACCCCTTCGGCCACAAAGCCTCCCCCTCGCCCCTCGAGTGTGGCCTTCGTCGTGCCGTAAATCGCTTCGTACATGTTCGACTGGGAGTAAATCTCTCCTCCCCTTTGAATGTCGACCATGGCCGAGAGGACCCAGTTGTTGTACCGGAAGGTATTGGAGAGCCCTCCGGTCCAGTCGGGCATTGCATTTCCAATCTTAAACTCTCCTTGCTCCCGAATGGGCAGGCCGTTCTGATCAATCAAGCGGTTTCCGTTGTCGTCCCGCAACCACCGGCCATTGGTCGTATAGATGGCTCCGTACGGCTCTCCGGGATCCGCGAAGACCGCCGCATTTCTCGTGTCCCCGAGCCGGAACCGATCAATGCCTTCGACCAGCTCCACCACCTCGTTGGTGTTTCGCCCGTAGTTGAACGTGAGGTCCCACTCGAAGCCCTCGTACGAAACGGCGGTGGCCTCCAACATCAGTTCAATCCCCGTATTCTCAATTTCTCCGGCATTAACGGACCTGCTGAAATACCCCGAGGCGGTCGACACCGGAATGTTCAAAATCTGGTTTTCCGTCGTCTCGGTATACCAGCTGCCGTCCAGTCGAATCCTGTCCCCAAAGAACCGGAAATCGGCCCCGATCTCGATCGAGGTGGTCAGCTCATTCTTCAGATCGATAAAGGGAATGGCACCTTGAAACCCAGCCCCCGGCTGGCCGAGATGCGGGTTGCTGGCGATACTGTAGGTTCCCGAGAGCTGATATGGATCCCCTGAACTGCCCGCCTGAGCCCACGAGGCGCGCACCGACCCGTACGAAAGCACATCGGGCAGGTCCACAACGTCCGTGAACACGATGTTCGACCCGATGGACGGATAGAGGAAGGAGTTGTCATCCTCGGGCAACGTTGAAGACCAATCGTTTCTCACCGACCCATTCACGTACCAGTAGTCCCTCCAGTTCAGTTCGACGGAGGCATAAACGGACTGAATCTCTGTTTCCCGCAGACTGAATCCGGGATTCTGGATCTGTGCATTGCCGATCGTATACAGGTCCGGCGCGGCCAACTGGTTTCCGCTAACGTTCGTATTGTTGAAAAAGTCTCTCTTGTAGTTTCCCCCGACGGTGCCGCTGATATTCAGATCGTCGGTAACGTCTCGGCCTCCCGTAAGCATAAACTCCACGTTATCCTCCCGGAACCGGTGCACCTGATCGCTCATGACCCCATCTCCCTGTCCGGGCGTCCGGGTTCCAATCGCAGCATGGTTGTGACGCTTGTCCGTGTAGTAGTCGAGTTCGCCTCGCAGCTGGGCTGTGAGCCAATCGGTGAGCTCGTAATTCAGGGAGACAAACCCGATCAGCCGCTGCCGGCTATCCTCGTTTATGATGTTGTTAACGATCCAGTACGGCTGCTCGGTAAATTCTCCAGCCGTCCAGTGCCTGGGAAACCCTTCCTGCATAATGCTCGAGGGATATCCAACGAGCTGCTCCTCCGGACCTATCTCGAAATCTTTCAAATTGTCGTGCTCGACATTTCTCGGCATTCCCCGGAACTGATAGAAAACGTTCTCCTGATCGTCGGCAAGGGCCGGACGGTTGTGAGCGCTTTGCCGAATGTAATTGGCCTTCCCTCGGGCGGTAAGCCGATCGGTGACCTGCCGCGAGCCTCGCAGATTGACGCCTTGCCTCTCTAGCTCATGGGTCGGCAATATGCCCTGGTTTCTCATGTCCTGCAGGGAGAGACGGAACGTGCTCTGTTCATTTCCCCCACTGAACGCGAGGGTGTTGTCCACAGTCAATTGTCGCCGGAAGAAGTCCTTGGCATTGTCGGGCTGGGGACTGAAAGACGTCTCTTGACCATCCCAGTTGACAACCTGGCTTCCGTCCAAAGGCGGTCCCCAACTCTTCGGATGCTGAGGCCCATCAATTGCTGCGGTGACCTGAGGGGTCCAGTCGGGACGTCCCGCTGCTTGCCACGCGGACCGTGACCGGACATTCCCATTGTTGTCCCGAAACGCTCTGTGCTGACCATTATTCCCCAGCCCGTATTCATTCTGCCAGTCGGGCCAGACAGCCGGCGATCCCGTGGTTACAGAGCTGGTTAGCTCCACCCCAATGCCCTCTTGCGCTTCCCCGCTCTTCGTGGTAATAAGCACCACTCCATTTGCACCTCGCTGTCCGTACAGGGCGGCTGCGCTAGGGCCTTTCAAGACCGATATCTCTTCAATGTCCTGCGGATTGATGTTTTGGATTCCGTCGCCCCGGTCGTACCCTCCCCATCGCCCCGCCGAGCCTCTGTTGGAGTTGTCAATCGGAACCCCATCGACGACAAACAGGGGCTTGTTGTCTCCACCCAGCGAACTGAACCCTCGGATCGTGACCCGCGCGGAGCCGCCCGGGCCGCTTCCTGCGCTCTGCACCTGCACCCCGGCCACTCGTCCCGAAAGGGAATTGGCCACGTTAACGTCCTGCACCTGAGCGATCTCGTCTCCGCTCACTTCCCCAACGGAGGAGCTCAACGAACGCTGTTCTCGTTCGACGCCAAGCGCTGTCACAACGACGTCTTCAAGTGCGACCGCACTCTCGACGAGCTGAAAGTTCACTTCGGCGGTTCCCCCCTCCGAGACTTCGACGTCCTCGACAGTTTTGGACTGATACCCGACGAATGAAGCCTGAAGATCATACGTACCGGGATCGACTCCTGAAATTGTATAATTCCCCTGAGCGTCCGTGGCCGTCCCTTGAGTTGTCCCGGAAATCACGACGTTCACCCCAGGAAGAGGTTGGCCACTCAGACTGTCTGTTACCGTTCCAGTGATCGTGCCTTGCTGCTGAGTCACAGAGATTTGGGAAGCGCTGTACAGTTCGGAACCCTGATTCAGATCCCGGAAGGCGCTCCGGGTCTGTTTCTTTTCAGGCGCCAGATCCGGGACGAGCACAAGCTGACGACCTGAAGTCTGAACGAGCTGAAGATCCGTTCCCTCTAGTACCGATTGAAACGCTTTCCGCGCCGGAACCGCTTTCAGATCCAGAGAAACAGTTTTTTCTGCCTGGTCCGTCAGCTCCTGCAGGTAAAAAAGTTCCAACTCGCCCTTCTCGGCCACGCGGGAAAGCCCGGCCTCCAGGGACGCCTGTTTCAACGAGACCGAGATCGTCTGCCCCAGAGCCGGAATCTCTTCAACCGACGGCACCTTCGCACTGGAGGACGCCTCGCTTTGATACTCAGCGGACGCGTTCATCGAGGACATCTCCGCATCAGCAACCGTCGTCTGCGCCGACGCCGGCAGACTCAGCAGAGACGCCACAGAGAGCGCCAATACTGCTGGAAGCACTTTCCAAAAGGACCGTTGTTGAGTAGTACTATCCAAGTCGGCGACAGATGTAAGCATCTCAGTAAATAAGATTTGTGATTAGAGGTACATTGCTTATCTCAGGTGCGCTTCCCCTGTAGACGAAAACGTGACTCGCTTCCGGCGGCGTTCGTACTCGAGCCCAAAGGCAGTCGCAACGACGCTCAACACTTCCGGCAAGGGCTGGTCCTCAGAAAACCGGGCATTTAGATGGCCGGGAGGCGGGGCCATTTCCTCCGACAACGAAACGTCAAGGTCGTACCACCGCCCCAGTTTTCGGGTCACTTCCTCAAAGGAGGCTTCTTTGAGAACGAGCTGACCGTCCATCCACGCCAAGTGCCGGCCGGATTCCGAGTCCCGGCGTACGACCTGATTGCCACGTCGCGTGATTCGGGCCATCTGGTGCTTCGTAAGGACCACGTCCTCTGCGTCGTCCTGCGCAGACGAAGAGGATTCCGCGTCCAACGCCACCCGGCCCTCGGTCACCACCACCCTGGTTTCCTTCTCGTCAGGGTAGGCGTTCACGTCAAAGGCCGTCCCCAGCACTCGAGTGACGACGTCTCTGGACTGGACGAGAAAGGGTCGCGTCGAGTCGGTGGCCACCTCGAAGAACGCCTCTCCCTCAAGCTCGACCTCCCGGGTCTCTTCCCCGAAATCCGGCGGCACGGTGAGGCGACTGTCTACGTTCAACTGCACGTGAGTGCCGTCCGTCAGGCGAATCATGGCACGCTCGCCTTTCTGTGTAGTGAAGGTTTCTGCCTCCCGCTCAGCCGCTACGTTCGACGCGTTCTCCCAGGAGCTGGGCTGCCAAAGCATGCCCAGCGCGACGATTCCAGCCACCAGCAGGACGGCTCCTGCCCACACCGCTTGATCCCCTGTGGAGGAGAAGCGGCCGTTCCGCACCCGGCCATCTCGACGACGTTTCCGTGCTCTGCGAGAATCGCCATCCGAGTCCGTTTCTGACTGAGGGGGGGAGACCGACGACGAATTCGTTTCTTCCTCCTCCGGCTTCGTCTTCCGTTCAATCCGGGTCCAGAGCGCGTCCGTGTCCCAGTCGCGGGAGGAATGCGGATCTTCCTTGCTCTGAAGGGTTCGACGAAGCTGCCGCAAGACGGCAATCCGCTTCGGATCCTCCTTTATCCACGTGCGAACCTTGACTTTTTCCTCCTCCGTGCACTCCTCGAAGAGGTACTTGGCCAAGAGATTCCAGTCAATGTCTTTGTCCATCGAGGCGGTCTATTCGAACAAGAAAGATCTGCCCGAGCACGTGAGATTTTCCGCGTCGGGCAACTGGCGAACCCTTTTTTCTCGCGTTCACCCCTTATAAGCGACTGAGAGACGAACAACCCCCATTCCGATTTAGTGAAGATAAGATGAATCGAGGACAGAAGGGGAAATTGGTCCCTTTGGCGACCAGATGAAGCTCACTACCGGACACTTTGAAAACATGAGTGCTCCACACCGGTGAAGCTCCTTCAGAACAGAAGTCATTCTGAGCGGAGCGAAGCGGAGTCGAAGAATCTCCTGGAATCGACCGAACCCGATTCCGGAAATCCGGGTCGCTGAATGCAATTTGCTGCCTTCATCGAAGAGAGGGTTCGATTAAACGCTCCCTTCAAGGGGTTTGAGCAACTCTCGAATACAACGGGAGCTTCGCCGGCAAAAAACAGAAAGTGTCCGGTAGTGAACAGATGGAGTCCTGAATACCTTCGGGGCAAACGGTGGGGCCACGAATTGCGAGCCGTCCGTCAAAGGGGACAGAAACGGAAAAAGGATGCTCCGACAAAGAGCTCTCAAATCGTCCCCCGGAGGTGCACGAAACCGAAAGCCTGTCGGTTTACTGAAGAAGCGCAGTAAATCTCTTGAGCTGATCCCGGAGGGTCTTCAGGGCCCGACCCATTTGGTTCTCGACCGTTTTGGGAGCAATGTCCAGCGCAGTCGCAATTTCCGCGTACGTCATGTCGTGGTACTGCGCCATTTTGTAGACCATGCGGCGGCGCTCCGGCAGGTCGTTCACCGCTTCCTTCATCGCTTGGCTCAGTTCCTGGTGCTGAAGACTCTCCGCCGGCCCAGTCCGGCCCGGCAGTTGCCCCGGCTCCTGTTCCTTCTCCTCCTCTTTCCACTCGTTCGCGACCTCGCGGCGATCAAGACGATCGAGGGCCGTATTTCGGACGGCACGATACAGATACGCTTTGACGCTCCCCTGCGGATGCCACTCGTCGCGGCGACTCCAAAGGTCACAGAACACGGTCTGGACGATGTCTTCCGCCGCCCGATCGCCGACGTGGTCCGCCGCAAACGTACACAGCGAGTCGGCATACGTCCGAAAGAGGGTTTCGAATGCCTCGTGTTCTCCAGCCCGGATGCGCCGAACCAACTGCTGATCACGCTGCTTTCGAGGCTTCTTTGACATGGCCGGTGGGGCGCCATTGCTGAAGCGAATACTTACAAT
>CAYRPX010000193.1:0-6130 GCA_964426195.1 uncultured Salinivenus sp. | reverse complement strand
AGTCGTTGTCGTAGAAGATGACCGTGTCGCGCTGGGTGAGGGTGCCCCACACGTCTGGCTCCTCGAGTTCGGCGGCAACATAAAGCGCTTCATCGTCCCACAGCATTTTGGCACGCGTCCGGAAGCGGGGAGTGGGCGCGTCGCCCCCACGGATGTCCACAAAATCAGCCGTCCAGGGAACTGCGCCCCAGTCCGACTCAGCAAGGCGTCCATCCACCTCAATTGGACCAGTAGTGCGGGAGAGGGCGTACGTACGTGGCGAAAATGACAGATCATCCCCGACCGCCTGCCCGGACCACTGCGGTGCGGGATCCGCACCGCCCGAACATCCCCCGATACCGAGAAGCAACAGAAGTGCCCCGATCATCGGGAGGAAGCGTCCCCTCGACCGTCGAGGCGGCCCGGTGCTCGTTGAACTCCGGTCACGGTGCATGGCGGACGGGCGCTGTGAAGAAACGAGTTTTCATAGGATAGGAGGAGTGGAATCGATTCGCAATGCCTTTTTTTTGATTCGGAACCGCTTCCATCCAGACAAACGGAAGAAACATTCTCGCGAAACACGTTCCAGCAATGTGGTCCCGTAGAATCGTGAGAAAAGTGATAGATTACAGGGCCGACGTTCCGCATTTGGCTCTTCTGCTTGCACGCGCACCTCTTATCTAGTATCATTCACTCAGCCGTTGTGCCCATCGTTAACCTTACGTTCACACATGCCCAACATCCAAGAATCTGACGAGACGTACGACGTATGTATCGTTGGCTCCGGAGCCGGCGGGAGTATGGCGGCAAAGGTTTTGGCGGAAGCCGGGGCCAACGTGATCGTCCTGGAGGCGGGGCCCGAATGGAACGTGGAGGAGGACGGAGCTATGTTTGACTGGAATTACTCCTCACCGCGCCGCGGGGCCTCAACGAAGGACCGGCCGTTTGGCGAGTTTGACGCCTGCATCGGCGGATGGTCGATCGACGGCGAACCGTACACCACCGCTGGCGACACCGACTGGCGATGGTTTCGGTCCCGCATGCTGGGCGGGCGCACCAACCACTGGGGACGCATCTCTCTTCGCTTCGGACCGGACGACTTTAATGCCCGAAGCGTCGACGGGTACGGCCAAAACTGGCCCCTCGATTACGAGGACTTGAAGCCTTACTACGATAAGGTCGATCGCCTCGTCGGCATCTTTGGCTCTCGGGACGGCTTCTACAACGAGCCGGACGGTATTTTTATGGATCCGCCGGAGCCGCGATGCTACGAGAAGCTCATCAAGCAAGGGGCCGAGGACATCGGGATTCCCGTTCTTCCCTCTCGTCTCTCTATCATCACGGAGGATCACAACGGACGCCCGGCCTGCCACTACTGCGCACAGTGCAATCGAGGATGCACCACGAACTCAAACTTTTCGGCCCCGCCGATACTACTGGACCCTGCCCTTGAGACCGGCAACCTCACGATCCGGACCAACGCGATGGTCCGGGAGGTCACGACGAACCAGGAGGGTCGGGCAACGGGCGTCTCCTTCATCGACACCCAGAGCCGCCGCGAGTACAAGGTCAAGTCCGACATCGTGGTGCTGGCCGCCAGTTCTTGCGGGTCGGCCCGAATCCTCTTGAATTCAACCTCCTCTCAGCATCCCAACGGCCTAGCAAACTCCAGCGACACGGTCGGCAAGTACCTGATGGACTCGACGGGAACGACCGTCGCCGGCTTTATGCCCCAGCTTCTGAGCCAGCCGCCCCACAACTGTGACGGCGTTGGGGGCATGCACATCTACATTCCGTGGTGGGGCTACGACCAGAATCTTGAGTTTCCCCGCGGCTACCACTTCGAGACCTGGGGCGGACGAAACATGCCGGGCTACGGGTTCGGGGGCGGCATCCAAGACCTGAACGACAAACTGCCCGGCGAGGACCGCAAGGGTGGGGGCGGGTACGGCCAGCAGCTCAAAGAGGATTACCGTCGGCTTTACGGGGCTGTTGTGGGCATGTCGGGCCGGGGTGAGACCATCGCCCGCGAGGACAACTACTGTGAGATCGATCCCGACACCACCGACGAGTACGGCATTCCGGTTCTGCGCTTCAACTTTACGTGGAGCGACGCGGAGCGGATGCAGGTAAAGCATATGCAGGAACGGGGACGGGCCATCATCGAAGCGGCGGGCGGTACTCCGCTCGGTGACATGCCGAACGCCGAAGATGATTACGGCATGACCGCGCCCGGGGAAATTATCCACGAGACGGGGGTCACGCGCATGGGGAACGATCCCAACTCCTCCGTGCTCAACAAATACTGTCAGGCCCACGACGTCGACAACCTCTTCGTCGCCGACGGAGGCCCGTTCGTCTCTCAGCCGCACAAGAACCCCACCTGGACCATTCTTGCCCTCTCGATGCGCACGGCCGAGTACATCGTCGACCAGCGGAATAAAGGCAATCTCTAACTCTAAGCTTTACCCCGGCTACCCGACACGGGTGTGCTTCGCCACCGTTGCCTCATCTGCGATACGTGAAGCGTAAATGCGTGAAACATGAGAGGTGAGGCCCTCACGCATCATCACCGGTGGGCATGTAGGCGCACACGTGCTTCCGCTTCCGAACGATTCCCCTACACTCTCCCCTGAACTGATGAGTGAAATTGGACGCCGAGACGCCCTTAAGTTGATTGGCTTTATGGCGGCAGCCCCCGCCTTCAGTGTCGCGTGCTCCACCGAGGAGGCGGCCGAGACCCAGGAGGTGGAGTCTGCCACCACCGCCCCCGATCCCGAGACCTACGAGCACCAGCTCTTCTCGGACCACGAGTACGAGACAGTCCGCGAACTCGTGGACTGGATCATTCCCGCCGACGAGCGTTCCGGGAGCGCCACGGACGCAGGCGTTCCCGAGTTTATCGACTTCACCCTGACCGACGAGAAGCTCAGAAACCGCGACGAGGCGCAGCGCGCCTTCCGGGGCGGCCTCGCCTGGATCGATTACGAATGCCTCGAACGGTTCGATCGCTCCTTCGTCGAGTGCAGTGAACAGCAGCAGCAGACGCTGATCGAGGCAATCGCGTGGCCGGAGGCGGCGGAGGCGGCGATGCAGCCTGGGGTCGAGTTCTTCAACACGCTCCGCGACCTCACGGCCTCGGGATTTTTCTCTTCCAAGATGGGCGTGGAGGATCTGAAATATCAGGGCAATCAGTACGTGGCCGAGTGGACAGGCTGCCCGGACGAGGTGCTCGAGCACGTTGGTGTCAGCGCGTAGTCCCGCATATGGGCCCGTCGCCCGCTACATGGGATTCCCTCGACCTACCGGGCCCCGCAGCTGTCTCGCACTACCAGTTCCGGGGCGAGCTCTGTGTGGACCGAATCCACACCCGGGTTCTCGATCTGATCGATGAGCAAATTTACCGCCGTTTGCCCCTTTTCATAGACCGGCTGGTGCACTGTCGTGAGCGGCGGAATTGTGTACTGCCCCGCCGGGAGGTCGTCGAAGCCCACCACGGCCACGTCGTCAGGAACCCGATACCCGGCCTGGTGGAGAGCAAGCAAGACCCCCATCGCGATCGTGTCGCTCGCGCAGAACAGCGCCCGGGGCACGGTGCCGCGCGAGTCCCACTCCTGAACAATCCGGTACCCACTCTCCTGCGAGTAGTCCCCTTCCGCAACAAACCGACCAGGGACCGAGTAGCCAGCATCTGAGAGGGCCTGCTCGACGCCGTGCCGCCGGTCGGCAGACTCCTCGAGGTCGAGGTTGCCAAGAATTAAACCAAACTCGTCGTACCCGAGACTGCAGAGATGCTGGCCCGCCTCATACCCGCCCTGAACGTTGTCAATGTCGACGGAGCTAAGTGATTGCCGATCCGGAGCATTTCCAATAAGCATCGTCGGCGCGTCGCTGGATTCAAGGAACGAATCGATCAGATTGGTTACCTCGGTTGTGATGAGAATGTAGCCGTCAAATCGCTGATCTCGAGCCCGCTCCTGAACCTCGTCCTCGAACTCTTCAGAGGCCATCGAGAGTGACACGAAGTATCCCCGCTCGAGGCACTGCTCAAAAATTCCGGAGTACAGCAGGGGCCAGTACCCGTTGGCCAGCGATTCGTCGCCGCGGCGGGGCGTAAGCACGCTAATCTCGAACGACCGGTTAGTCGCGAGACTCCGGGCGACTGAGCTTGGTCGATAATCGTGCTCCTCAATCACCTCAAGTACGCGCTGACGAGCCTCCTCACTCACGTTGGGATGGTCGTTAAGCACCCGAGAGACCACGGACCGGGAGACGTACGCCAGCTCGGCGACCTGGTCAATTGTCATGTCGTCTTCCATGGTGGGGGTAAGACTTTTATGAACACGTCTGTGAGTAGCCAGCTTCGAGTCCGGGACGCGGCGCTGAGGAAGCAGACACCCCCTCAGCGCGAGTTTCAGGGGGGCTGCAAGAATGCGGGAACGCCTCCAGTGAACTGTTGCACGTCATTTTGTGCTTGAAGGCGACCTCAAATTTTTCGAAGGACGTCACTCCGAGCGCATCCTAAGAGCACTTGGTCGCCACGCTCCTAGCGAAGTCGAGAAGCCGCCCAAAAGGAAGCAGCCTCGAATAGGGGGGAGTTCTCGACTCTGCTCGAAATGACGAACCACACTTGGTGTTTTTGAGATTGCGACTCCGATTCGTAAAATCGTGTAACGCACCGCTAGGAGTCACATCCAACGGAACGTATTTTCCGTTTGTGTCTGCGTTTTAGACGTGGTAGCATGCATGCTCGTTTCATAATCCATCTCTTACGAGCCGTGGGAGGCGTGCCCGAGGGCTGGCTGGGGAGGACCGTTCCAACAGAGGCGTCGTGGCCCGAGGAGCACTTTCGGAGAGCAGGCACGGCACGAATTGAACCAGGCCCTCAGCTTTCATTCGTGCTCACGTTTCTCCTCTCACTGCCCCTGAACGGATCGCTCGGAGGAGAGGGCGCCCTCTCCTCCGTCCCGTTATCGTACGCGAACCATCCGGCCATTGTCAACCTGCTGTCTTCCCTCGTCAAAACGCGCCGTGACGCGATAGAAGTACACGCCGGATGAAAGGGCCACTCCCCCGACTTCAATTCGTCGCTCGCCCCCCGCCGGTAGCGTTTCGCGGGTGCGGTGGATCCGGCGGCCGAGCACGTCGTAGATCGTCACGCGCACGGTCGCCGCCTCCGGCAGGGCCAGCACGATCGACGTGCGGTCGGCAAACGGATTGGGGACGTTGCCGCGCACTGCAAGCGCCTCTACGTCCGGTGTCGCCCGCCCCTCCACCGTAACCGGGGCGCTGGGTTCACTCTCGACCGAGTTCGGGCTGACGGCCGTCACGGCGTAGTGGTACGGAGTGCTCGCCTGCACGGGCCGATCGGTGAGGGTCGAGGTTCCGGTCACCGTGAGCAGGTTCTCCGCCTCCTGCACCGCACTCGAAAACTCGGGCGGCGTGCCGGCCCGCACCCGGTAGACGGCGTAGCGGGCCGCCCCGGGCGAGCCGTCCGCGGGCGGGTCCCACTGCAGGGTGACCTGCGCCCCCGTCCGGTCCACCCGCAGTGCCGACGGGGCGGCCGGCGCCTCTGTACTGCGCCAGGGCAGCGTCGGCGTCAGCGCCGGGGCGCGGTAGAGGCGCTGTCGGAGCGAGTCGGCGAGGCCCTGTGCCTCCGCCCGCGCGAGATGCTGGGAGCGAAAGAAGATGCTTCCCTGAACCCCCGTCCGCCGCCGGTTGAAGCGCACCTGCCGGGGCACCACGTCGGGGCCGTAGTTGCGCACGCCGTAGCGGGCGACGGCGCTCATCCGCGCCAGACGGGGCTCCGTGCGCTTGGCCGTCGGCACGGCCTTGTAGGCAGCGAGGCCGGGATACAGATGCCGGTCGTTGGCCGCCGCCCTCTCTTTCCACCAGGGAGCGAGCGTGGCATAGTCCTGGTTGCCGCCGAATCCCCAGTACAGCTGAGGGGCGAGGTAGTCGATTGACTGCGCCTCCAGCCACGCCACCGGGTCGGCGTAGATCGTGTGGTAGGCACTGAGGCCGGAGATGCCGGGCGGCACGCCGCTCTTCCAGATGCCGAACGGGCTGATGCCAAACGTGACATCGGGCGCCACCGTCGCGAGGCTGTCGTGCACCTGTTCGACGAAGGCGTTGATGTTGCCCCGCCGCC
>CAYRPX010000192.1:0-6168 GCA_964426195.1 uncultured Salinivenus sp. | reverse complement strand
AGCTCACGGCCTTCATCATGTACCAGCGCCAGCTGCAGGGCCCGGTCAAGTCGGTCATGTTCTTCAACGACAAGCTGCAGGCCGGCATGGCGGCGCTGGAGCGGCTCTCCGAACTCGTGGACACCACGCCCGAAACGGGCGGTGATCGCGACGAAGTGCCTGTAGGTCCCATCGAACTGGACGGGGTTCGGTTCACCTATCCGGACGCCGAGGAGCCGGCGCTTCGAGACTTGTCGCTTCGGATCGAGTCCGGGCAGACGGCGGCGCTCGTCGGCTCGTCCGGGGCCGGGAAGAGCACCGTGGCCAATCTCATCGGTCGCTTCTGGGACCCGCAGGAGGGGCGCGTTACGATCGACGGCATCGACCTACGGTCTTTTGCACTGGAGGCTCTGCGGGAGCACGTGGCCCTGGTGCCTCAGAATCCGACGCTGTTCTCCGGCACGGTGGCCGACAACATTCGCTACTCCGAGCCCGACGCCCCCGACGAGGCGGTGCGGCACGCGGCGGAGATGGCCAACGCCCATACGTTCATTCAACGCCTGTCGGACGGCTACAATACCCAGATTGGAGAGCGTGGCGTGCGGCTCTCCGGCGGCCAGAAGCAGCGAGTGGCCATCGCCCGCGCCATCCTCACCGACGCTCGCATCCTGCTACTCGACGAGGCCACCTCGGACCTGGACAGCGAGTCGGAGGCGGTGATTCAAGACGCCCTCGACAGCCTCTTTGCTCGGGGCGACCGGCTCACGTCTATCGTCATCGCCCACCGCCTCAGCACCATTGAGGAGGCGGATACGATCTTCGTGCTGGAGGACGGGCAACTGGTGGAATCGGGCTCGCACGAGGAACTGCTGGCACGCGGCGGGCGCTACGCCGAGCTCCGGGCGCTGCAGCACAGAGACGACACGGCCCCGTTCCAGGCCGACGCCGGATCGCACCTCGACGTGCGCGATGTGACTGTCGGAAACCCGTAGGGGGGCTACCTCGGAGTCTCCCATCACGGATCCTCACTGGGGGACCTGCTCTCCGACGCCGCGCTCGTCGCTTCCGTCGACGATTGATACGACCTGCTACCGTCACTTGAGGATTGGGTGCGTGTCGAGGTGCACGTGCAGTGAGTCAGGCTGGACGCACCATTTTGGCTCTGGGCTTGCATGACGACCGTGCTGTCGGTACGGACGAGGTCGTAGGTCGTTGGTGCCTCATTCTCGCCGAATCGGACCGCCCCCCAGTCCGTCGGATGGGCTTGCGACGCGGATTCCGACGAGAAGTGCCCGACGTACAGGGCGGACGACCTAGCTGGTGTGACAAGTGTGCTGCCGACGCTGAGACGGCGATGTGGGACATTGGGCCGGGGCGCTCCAATGAGTCAGAATCCGTAGAAGGAACGATCCTGAATGGCCCCTCGGTTTCAGAGTTTTCGCCTCAGGGTTTGGTAGGGAGGGTGAAAACGCGAGGCGTTACGACATCTCCGTGGCGGTTGCCACAGCGAAGCCTTCGAGCGAACGCGGGGTTCGTCCGGCCACGATGTTCACCGCCTGCGTGACCGGCGCAGCGTGACTCGCGCGCACGTCCCGGAACAGCCCAATTAGCTCGTCATTGGAGCCGGTCTGTATTGCCCTTCACAACATCGGAACAACTCTCCCTCAGGTCGCCGGTTTCATAAGAAAGTGTTTTTGGTAGTGTCGTGCGAATGCTTCTCGCCTCTCCTGGTCTCCATTGCTGGTTTAGCCGCCGTAAATGTCAGGTGCCGGGGGCGGGTTCGACTCAACTTCCAGTATCACTGCCTTCTCCTTTCTCTCGATCTCTCCGATGCAACTCTTTCGGCGTCACGTACCGCTTGTTCTTCTCGTCACAGCCCTCTTTCTGGGGGGATGTTCGTCCCTGAGTAACACGCAGAAGGGAGCGGTCATTGGGGCTGGCGCCGGCGCCGCCGGGGGCGCTGCCGTCGGAAAGGCGGCGGGGGGCACTGCCGAAGGGGCGATCATTGGAGCCGTGGTTGGAGGCACCGCTGGGGCCATCATCGGTAGGCGTATGGACACGAAGGCGGAAGAGCTCGACGAAGAGCTCGAAAACGCCGAGGTCGAACGGGTTGGAGAAGGCATCAAGGTGACGTTTGACAGTGGTATTCTGTTTGATTTCGACTCCGATGCGCTGCGAGAAGAGGCCCGAACAAACCTGTCCGAGTTTGCGGAAAGCATGAAGGAGTTCGAGGAGACCAACATCCTCATCGTGGGCCACACGGACGCCAAAGGCCCTGAGGAATACAATCAGGATCTGTCGGATCGCCGGGCAGAATCAGCGACGAACTATCTCATCGAGCGCGGCATGGATGCGAACCGAATTACGTCTGTGGGACAGGGGGAAACCGAGCCGGTGGCCTCCAACGAGACCGAAGAAGGTCGGCAAGAGAATCGCCGCGTCGAGGTCGCCATCTACGCCAGCGAGGAATATCGCGAGCGCGTCCAGGAGCAGGCCCAGAGCGAATAGTGCTTCCGTAGCGGCTGCTTCTGGTTTTCTTTGCCGCGTGGAAGGACCGTATTGGCCGGTTCTGCTTGTCTACAAGGATTCCAACAGACCAACGCTACGAACTACTGCGTGTCACAAGTACACCCTCTCTTCCTATGACTGATTCTCTCTTTTCGTCGCGGCTGTTCTCCTCGCTTTCCGCGCTGCTTTTGCTCGTCCTCGTCGGGGGGCCGGCGGCCTATGGGCAAAGCCCAATTGCGGCGGATCGGCCCGGATTTGGCGACGGGGCCTCTCCACTATCCGCGGGAACCTTCCAGGCTGAGTTTGGCGCCGCAGCGTCTAACGACGACTTTGGTCGAAATGGGGAGGTGGGCCAGCTTCTGTTCCGCTATGGAGTGTCCGACATCTTTGAGCTCCGGGGCGGGGTGGGTTCCCTCGCTCTGAATGCCCCGGATACGGAATACACCGGCACAAGCGTGGGAGCGAAGCTTCGTCTTCTCCAGTCCCCGCTATCTACACTCGGTGTGGTAAGTACCTGGGACCTGCCGACTGGCTCCGGTGCCTTTGGGGCCGACAACGTGGCCCAGACGCTGGCCCTGGCCTACGACGGGGCCCTCGGGGAGGACCTCGGAATCTCGGTCAATGTGGGGGCTGCGGCTCCCTACGCCGACGGGGCAGACCTGTCGTACCTGTTCATCCCGACCCTCAGCTTCCGGGTGACCGATCGGACGGACGGATACGTCGGCTACTCGGGGACGTACACCGACGGCCTGAATACGAACTTCGTGGAGGCAGGGCTCACGTTTCTGTCCAGTCCCGACACGCAGCTCGACCTGAACACGGGTCTCCAGTTGGACAGCAATCGCGACGCCTTTTTCGTGGGGATTGGCCTCGCCCACCGCTTCTAAGCCACACTGTCTCCGTCTGAATCCGCGTTCTCGCCTGTACGAACGCCAGAGGGCCTCCGCGAAACGAACTTGGCCGCTTCCCGCAAACGCTCCGGATCGCTTACGTTGCCGGAAAGCAGCTTCATCAGAACCGGAAGTCCAGTCTTCCGTCCCGGTGCGGGCAACACCCCTCCACTTGGTGGGGCCAAAAGAATCGCGAGGAGCATCACTGGGTGTTACACGTGATTTTTCGAATCGCTATTAAGCATGAAACAACGTGTAACCGTACAGCCTGTGCACGACCGTCCAATTCGCTCAGCGGTGCGTTTTGTCTAGGAACGGGGGTTTCGATTTGAGTTCAAGGAACCTACTTTTCTCCGCGAGGAAGCGTCCAGTGGGCCGAAGGAGTGTGCTCCCGTTCTATGATGCGCTCGATGCGCTCCACGCGATCAGGGTAATCCTTTGCCACGTTCTGCCGCTCGCTCAGGTCGCGTTGCAGATTGTAGAGTTCCGTGGTTCCCGTGTCCGGGTGCCGAACTGCCTTCCACTTTCCTAGGCGCACGGCCTGCTGTGGATTTTGCCCGTAGTACTCCCAGTAAAGCGCAGTGTGCTGTCTTTGCTTATTCGGTTGTCCCAGAAGCGTCGGCAAGAAACTGATGCTATCGTTCGGGTTCGGGGCCTCCGTGCCGGCAATCGCGGCCAGGGTGGCCATCACATCTCCGAAATATGAGGCGTGCGGGCTCGTCGCCCCCGCCGGAACGCGGCCCGGGGCCCAGGCGATCATCGGAACCCGAATTCCTCCCTCGTACAGCGTGCCCTTCCCGGCCCGAAGCGGCCCGTTTGAATCGAGTTCTGAGGGCTCGTATCCCCCTGCGTCGTGCGGCCCATTGTCGCTCGTAAAAAACACAATCGTATTTTTCGCCTGGTCGAGCGAACGAAGCTTCTTGAGCACCCGCCCCACGTCCCGATCCAATCGGGACACCATGGCAGCATAGGTGGCGTAGGGCATCGGCTGGGCGGGATAACTCCCTCCGGAATACGAGTCCTCCGTGAAGATACTCGTTCCGTTCTCGGTCAGATACGGGGCCCGGGCCTCGTCGGGCACCGTCAGGGCCGCGTGGGGAATCGTGACGGGCAGGTACAGGAAGAACGGAGGCTTCTGCTTCTCTGCGCGCTCTACGAAGGAGAGCGCACTGTCCACAATGGCGTCGTGGCTATACGTCCCCCGTTGCACGACCTGCCCGGCTCCCGCAATCCGAGGATCCTCGACCACCTTGTTTCCCTCTAGGGGCACGCGCTCGCCGTTGCGGTACAGGAATTCCGGATAGTAGTAGTGAGCGCGGAGCTGATCGAGGTACCCAAAGAACGTGTCGAAGCCTTGCTTTATGGGAAGCCCGGACGACGACGGGCCGCCCAGTCCCCATTTTCCAAAGCCGCCCGTCCTGTAGCCCGCTTGCTTGAGCATCTCCGCAATCGTTACGCTTTCGGCCGGAAGGGGCGCGTTCCCGATTCCTCCGGGCCGCATGTTGTCTCGCACAGGCGTGTGACCCGTGTGCTGGCCCGTTATCAGAACAGACCTCGACGGGGCACACACAGTCGACCCCGCATAGAATTGTGTAAACCGGAGACCCTGCCGGGCCATCCGATCGAGGTGGGGCGTCTGGATGTTCGTCTGCCCGTAACTGCCGAGGTCACCGTACCCCAGGTCGTCGGCCACAATGAAAACAATATTCGGGCGAGGGCCCAGATCCCCTCGGTCTGAGGGCCCCTGTGCCTGAGCAGCAGAGAGTCCTTCCCCTGCAGTTCCGAGTCCGTGCAGAAGTGCAACGACGAAGGTAAGTTGACGAAGAAGCTGCATGCAAGATCTACGTTGTGAATGGCAAGGCTTGGCTCATGTGCCGCGACATCTCGGGCAGGCGTGCCCGGTTGCCTCCCGAGTCCTCTGCCGGAGCCCGGCCCTGGAACCCGATGTCCTCCAGGGCGGCCTGAACGGCCTCCCAGTCACAGGCTCCTCTTCCAACCAGACGCGCACAGCCTGCCCCCGATGGTCGTGCTCGTTGCGGTTCCGATCTTTCACCTCGAGCTTCACGAGGCGGGACTCGAGGATTCTCAGCCACTGCTCCGGCCACTCGTACGTAAGCGTGTTGCCGATGTCGAGATAGGACCCGACGTGCGCACGTTCGAACTCGTTGATGTGCCGGGCAAACTTCAGCGGACTGATCAGAAAAGGTCCTGTGCTTGATAGTCGGGGGGTGAAGAAAGCCCTCTGTTAGTATGGTGGATCATATGCGAAAGTAGAACCTTTTTAGACCACTAAAAAGAAAGTAATCCTTTCGGTGGCGTAAATGCAAACGTGGTTGAGAAATGAAGAAAAGGGATTCTTCCACTCGGTATTATTCGCGAACAGGAGGTTTTGTCCCTATTCTTGTGTAAAAGCACCAGTGCGATAGAAAAAAGCCAGAAAATTGCCGAACTGGCAGCCCATCCATCTCAGGAAACCGAAGCAGGGCCGTCCTCCATTGTAATCCGTGCCGTTCTACGGGTGCGGAGTGTCGGCTTGAATGATTCCCTCCCATTCCTGGATCGCGTCTGGGAACCTGTCGACAAAACGGAAGGAAGTTAAACTATACCACCGGCACTTCCACCAGCGCCATCCCGTCGCTCTCAATCGCTGCGTCGCATGTCTCCTGGAGTTCCTTCGGCGTCGCGGGACGGTAGCCATCGATGTCAAAGCTCTCGGCGAAGGCCGGGAGGTCCGGGTTCGTGAGGCCGGTGCCGAAGGCCTCGCCGGTGTGGTCCATCTGCTTCTCCGAAA
>CAYRPX010000191.1:0-6207 GCA_964426195.1 uncultured Salinivenus sp. | reverse complement strand
GCATCGGCATGGGGCAGGCCCCGGCCACCGGACAGATTTCGGTGCGCACGGTGCCACGCAACTTCCCGGGACGCTCCGGCACCAAAGAGGACGCGGTGTATCTCGTCAGTCCCGAGACGGCCGCGGCTTCGGCGCTTGCCGGCGAGATTACCGATCCGCGGGATCTGGCGGATCTCTACGACATGGAGTACCCGAATGCCCACGAGCCGGACAACATCAGCATCAATACCGACCAGCTTGTGGAGCCGCCCTCGGCCGAAGAGGCGAAGGACGTGGAGCTGGAGAAGGGCCCGAACGTCGTGTCGCTTCCAGAATTTGAGGAGCTTCCACAGTCGTTCGACCTGCCCGTGCTGCTGAAGGTGGGCGACGACATATCAACCGACGAGATTATGCCGGCGGGCTCGCGCATCCTGCCGTATCGTTCCAACATTCCGAAGATCTCGGAATTTGTCTTTGAGCAGGTCGACGAGAGCTTCTTCGACCGCGCCATGGAGTATCAGGACAACGGTTTTGCCGTGGTTGGCGGAACGAACTACGGTCAGGGGTCCAGTCGCGAGCACGCCGCCATTGCCCCTCGCTGGCTCGGAACGCGCGTCAAGATTGCCAAGAGCTACGCCCGTATTCACCGGCAGAACTTGGCGAACTTCGGCATCCTCCCGCTTCTGTTTAAAGAGGATGAGTCCTACGACAGTATTGATCAGGGCGACACGCTCCAGTTCCGCAACCTGCGCGATCAGGTTCAGGCCGGAACGGATGTGGAGCTCACCAACGCCGATAAGGACGAAACCTATGTCGTGGAACACGATCTCTCGGATCGAGAGCTCCAGATGGTGCTCGAAGGGAGCCAGATCAGTGTGGTGAAGCAGGAGTTTGCTGACGTCGAGGTGTAGCTGCTCATTAGACCCGCTCCTTTGGACGGGGAAGCCTTCGTCGGCTTCCCCGTTCGTGTTTGGGTCTCTTTCTCTCCATCCCTTACGGGCTGAATGACCCCATCCTGCGCATGGATGACGATCGTTCTCCGGATTTGCCTCGACCGTTCTACGACGAATGGTCGCGACGTCGGCGGCCAGCGGCCCGGGCGCTCTGGCACTGGCACTCGGCCCTGGTTGTGCCTGCACTGCCGTCGAGCGCGTCGGTCGATGCGTTTTTTGACGAGGAACGGGATCGGGCCGAGGCGGGCGAGCCGCTTCGTCTGATGCCGGAGGAGACGTGGGGTGCCGCCTACGAGGCCTGTGAATCGTACGGGCTCAACTACGACTGGCTGGGGGCCCAGGTGGAGGCGGCGCGCCTGCTTTGTGGGGAAACGCGGTTCGACAGCGCCGATCACCTGGAAACATTCGTCCGGCTCTGGGCGATGCCTCACGCCCGGCTTCTCGCCCACCTCGCCGACGTGACCAACTCGGTCCAAATCGGCTGGGTCGACGAACTCGCTCGCGGATTTTTCCATCTGGCCCATCTCCTGTCCCTTCCCACCGATTTAAGGCGAGAACGCTTATTCGTGCCGCTAGAGGAACTCCGTCAATACGACGTGTCGATTGATCGGCTCCGGACCGGCCCGCCCACTGAGGCGGTGCGCCGTCTGCTCTGGAAACAGAGCGTCCGGGTGCGAGACGCGCTTCAACGCGGTCGGTCGCTCATCGACGACCTCTCGTTTCGGCAGAGCTATGCCCTTCGGCGGTACTGGCACGGGGCGCTCGCTTTCCTTGATGAACTCGACCGTCGCGACTTCGATCTCTGGTCGGAACCGATTGAGCTATCGTTCTTCCGCCGACTCGAAGTGTACCTGCTAATGATCTTTGGCCGGGCATAGAAGGGGGGAAGACCCATAACGTTCGTCCACTGTGTCCCTCATTTCAGCATTTCACTTCTTCTATGACCACGTACAAAGAAGCCGGCGTTGACGTTGAGGCTGGAGACGAAACCGTTGACCGGATCCGGGCGACCGTCCGGGACACCTTCACACCCGGCGTGTTGGCCGACATTGGGGCCTTTGGTTCCTTCTTCGAACCCAACTTGGAGGGTGTGGAGCAGCCGGTGCTGGTCTCCTCGATCGACGGGGTGGGCACGAAGCTGAAGGTGGCCTCCCGTGCGGAGCGGTACGACACTGTGGGCCAGGATTTGGTGAACCACTGCGTGAACGACATTGCCGTCTGTGGCGCCCAGCCGCTTTACTTCCTGGACTACTACGGCGTCGGGGCACTCGATCCCGACACGGCGGAGTCGGTCGTAGACGGCTTTACGACGGCCTGCAAAGAAAATGATTGTGCGCTCGTCGGCGGCGAAATTGCCGAGATGCCAGACGTTTATGGCGACGATGAATTCGACCTCGTCGGGAGCATCGTCGGTCTGGTGGACAAGGCGAACATTGTAGAAGGGACGGAGATCGCTGCTGGTGACGTGCTTCTGGGATTGCCCTCCACCGGCATCCACACGAACGGCTATACACTGGCCCGGACCGTTCTCTTTGAGGGATATACGGTGGAGGATCGTCCGACCGAGTTGGATGGGTCGTCGATCGGGGACGCGCTTCTCCGCGTGCACCGCTCCTATCTTCGCCCCATTCGGACGCTCGTGGAGTCCGATCTCGCACGGGGAATGGCTCACATTACCGGGGGGGGGTTGCGGGGCAATCTTCAGCGCGTGATTCCGGATGGCTGCGAGGCCATTGTGGAGTACGATGCGTGGGAGCGTCCGGCGATCTTCTCGCTTATTCAGGACGAAGGGAACGTGCCGGAGGCGGACATGCGGCGGACCTTCAACCTCGGGGTGGGATTCGTGGTCATCGTCCGCGAGGCGGACGTCGCGCAGGTTGTGGAGCGGCTGGAGGCGATGGGAGAGACGCCGCTCCGGATCGGCCACGTAGAGACCGCCACGGAGGACGCGGATGGGGGCACGTAGAGGAGGTCAGTGGAGCATGGAGGCCAAATACCGGAACTTTTGAGGGGAACGGACAGGTACGAACACGCTCACTGAATGAGGCAGATCTTCCTGATTCAGAGTTCCGGGGCGTCGATGCCACCCACTGCGCGCCTCGCTACAGACGTCGAATTGCCGTTGAGGTGCTACCATGTGGTCGCTGATCGTTATTCTCCTCCTCAGTTATTTTCTCGGCTCCATTCCGGGCGCACTGTGGTCGAGCAAGGCCCTTCACGGGGTCGACATTCGGAATTACGGCAGTCATAATTGCGGCGCCACCAACGCATTTCGGGTGGTGGGCTGGCAGGCCGGGGCGTTGGCCACGGTGGTGGACTTTGGGAAGGGCCTGGTGTCGGCCGGCGTCGTAGCGTCCGTGATTCGGATTGATCCCCTCCCGGCCCTTGGCGTCTTTGGTTGGGACGCTGATGTGGTGATCGGCCTGCTTGCCGGGATTGTGGCCGTCGTTGGGCACATGTATCCCATCTTTGCCCGGTTTGCGGGCGGGAAAGGCGTCAATACGGCCGCGGGAATGCTGTTTGCCCTCACGCCCATGACGATGCTGATCACTCTCGCCGTGTTTGCCGCCGTGCTTTTTTCAACGCGGTACGTATCGCTGGCGTCCATCACCTCAGCCGGGGTGTTCCCCTGTCTTGTGGCCCTTCGTCGTTACGGGTTTGGGGCCGACCTCGACCCGAGCATTCTCGTCTTTGGGTGTCTCCTTGCACTCGCTATTGTCGTCGCCCATCGGTCCAACATCTATCGTCTCCTAAATGGGACCGAGAGCCAGATTAGCTCCTTCGAACCCGCTCAGGGAATGCTGGGCCGGGGTGAACTGTAGTTCTCGAAGGGGCCCGGCGAGTCGAACGCGTTCACACGACGGTTGATTATGCCCGCCTCCATTACGCTCTTCGGCGCTGGCAGTTGGGGGACGGCCCTCGCCGTCCACTTGGCGGCCGAGGGGCGCGACATTACACTCTGGGCGCGACGGGACGAAGTGGTTGAGCAGATGCGAAGGACGCGCCACAACCCGACGTATCTGCCGGACATTGAGATTCCGCCGTCCGTTCGCGTCACCTCGGATCTCGAACGTGCCGCTGGAGCAACGTCTCTGTGGGCGATCGCTATCCCATCTCAGAACGTGCGAAGCCTGGTCGCCCGGCTAGCCCCGCATGTTCGACGGGGTGTGAACGTGGTTTCCCTGGCCAAAGGCATCGAGAACGAGACGCTGCAGATGATGTCTCAGGTGCTGGCCGAGGAGCTTCCTTCGGTTTCCGCTCAAAAAATCGGAGTGCTCTCCGGGCCCAGCCACGCCGAAGAGGTGGCCGAAGGACAGCCCACTACCGTCGTAGCGGCGGCACCCACGGAGCCGCGCGCCGAGTGGATTCAAGATGCCTTTATGACGGAACGGCTTCGCGTCTACGTCAACACTGATGTGATCGGGGTCGAAATTGGGGGATCGGCCAAAAACGTTCTCGCAATCGCGGCGGGCATTAGCGATGGGGTCAGCTATGGGGACAACGCAAAAGCAGCGCTCGTGACGCGAGGCCTCGCGGAGATTCGACGTCTCGGTTTGGTCATGGGAGCCACTCCGGAAACCTTTTCGGGACTGGCTGGGATTGGAGATCTGGTTGTGACCTGCATGAGTGCCCACAGTCGCAATCGGTACCTTGGGGAAGAGATAGGGAAGGGGAAAACGCTGAACGAGATTCAGGGGGAGATGGCCATGGTGGCCGAAGGCGTCCGCACGACGCAGTCGCTCCGTGACCTCGCCCGTCGTCACGACGTCGAAATGCCCATCACGGAGTCGGTGTACGCCATCCTCTTCGACGGCGCGCGGCCGCGGGAGAAGGTTGACGAGCTCATGACCCGGTCGGCCAAGCGCGAGCACTGGGTTCTGAACGCTCGCAACGAGTAGTGCGCTCTGAAAGATGCGGGTTGAACGCATAATCGTCCTCTGCATAAACGTCCGCACCCATTGGCATGAACCGTCGGGAGCTGGAGCAGCTCGTGGATCTGGGAGAGGGGATCCACATGGAGTTTAAGCGCCGCGTGCCCCAACCAGAGCGAATTGCGAAAGAGATTGTTGCGCTGGCCAATACCCACGGGGGGCGGATTGTACTGGGAGTGGACGACGATGGAACCATTTTCGGGATCGATCACGCCTCGGAAGAGGAGTTTCTGCTTCGGCAGGCCGTGGACGCTCACTGCCGGCCCATCGTGGAATATCAAACGGAGCGCGTCGTCGTGGAGCCCCGGTGCGACGTGCTAGTGGTGACCATCGAGGAGAGTCAGAACAAGCCCCATCGGGTGGTGGCCGACGACCAGGCGTCCGCGAAGGACGGGACGGCGTACGTGCGGGTGGAGGCGAAGAGCGTCGAGGCCAGTGAGGAAACGATCCGGGAGATGGAGGCGCAGGAAGATCGTAATGGCGTCACGTTCAAATTCGGGGAAACCGAGTCGCTGCTGATGCGCTACCTGGATGATTATGGGCGCATCTCGGTCTCTCAGTTGTCCCAGCTCGCGGACATCCCCCCCGAGCGGGCCTCCCAGACCCTCCTCCGGCTCACAAAGGCCGATCTGTTGCACCTTCATCCCGACGAAGACGGGGACTACTTTACGCTGAACTACTGAGACGGACAAGGGTGGAGGAGGATTGCAAGGGTACTATAATTCCGTTATTGCGGATTAAAAGCGAAACCCCATTTCTACCTACAGCAGACATATAGAGGCCCTCATCTGATATGGGCCGAAGCGTGGAGCAGGAGACATGAGCGGCGACGTTTCTTCCAGATTTGGGGCTGACGTTCGTGATATGTGGACGATTGAGGGAGCGAAGACTCTTTCACCTGTGGGACATCGGAGGGATGGTCAAATCTTCCGAAACGCCTGCCCACAATTGTTGTATCTCCGGAGACGTGTGGGTAAACTATGTGTGCGCCGACAACATCCGTTATTGAACGACGCTGATGCCCGTTACCGAGACGATCCCGCTCCACGAGACCGCCCGCAAGCGGTACCTCAACTACGCCCTCTCCGTCATCACCAGCCGGGCCCTGCCGGACATCCGCGACGGGCTCAAGCCGGTGCAGCGTCGCATCTTGTTCGCGATGTTCGACAGTCTGAACCTGTATCCCAACAAACGGCACCGGAAGAGTGCGACGGTCGTCGGCGAGACGATGGGAAAATACCACCCGCACGGTGACAAAGCCATCTACGACGCCATGGTGCGTATGGCACAGTCCTTTTCGCTGCGGGCGCCGCTGGTGGACGGCCACGGCAACTTTGGCTCCA
>CAYRPX010000190.1:0-6212 GCA_964426195.1 uncultured Salinivenus sp. | reverse complement strand
ACCAAGCCGTCACCGGGCGGACGGTTCTCGTCGAGGTCGAAGTTGGTTTCCTGATGACGGACGAACGTCCCAAGCTCCTCAAACGAGTTGTCGTCGAGCAGAATGTCGAGGCGTTCGCGGGCCGTGAGCTTGTCCCGCTCGTGCTGGCGCTCGATGCGCTCTTCTCCCCCTCCCTTCTCGGCCTCCCTGCGGCGACGCTCGAGGTCGTCGTATCGCTCGTCGGGGGAGGGATCTTTGGACGCGGAGGACTCCTTGTCACTCATCTGTACAGGTGATCTATGGCGGAAGAGTAGCGAGAAGCCGGCCGGGCATGGAAGGTATGGCGCAAAACGACTTCCGTCAATGAATCCATTTGATCCGTTTGGGGCTAAAAAATAGTCCCTCCACCCGCCCGATTCTGGAAGGGAAGCGAACCGTTCCGGATCCTCTCCTCAGTTTTCCCCTGATTCCATGTCAGAACACTCCCTGCTCGACCGACTCCCGCCCCACTTCGTCACCCACATTGAACTCTGGCTGAGCGCCGCGGGCCTTCTCGTGATTTTCGGGATTCCCGCCCTCATTGGAACCTCCGGCCTCGCCTTTTGGCGGCTCATCGCACTCATCGCTGTAGGGGTCGGCGTCCTGCACGGCTTCATCTTCTGGACCGTGCGCCGCCGGCAACGACAGGTGCGCCGGCAGTCGATCCGCGAGATTCAGCAGATGCTCTCCGACGTGCTCAAAAACAAGCTCGCGGCGATCAACATGTACCTGCCGGAGGAGGAAAACCAGGAGCTCGTCGAGCGAGAACTGAACGGCATCCGCGGCTCGATCGAAGACATCGCCACCGAGGTCGACAACCTCTCGGAGGAAAGCATCGAGGGCTGGAAGGAGCACTACAGCGACGCCGTGGAGCGGACGACGGATCTGTAGTTCGTAGTACGTGGTGCGTATTGCGTGGTGCGCACTGCGGGACCGATCCGCGATACAAAATATGCCCTACTCCAGCGCGTCGTACTCGTCCTCATCGGCCTCCGTCGCGGGCTCCAGGATCACGGCCTGCCCTCCGCTCCGCGCCAGCGCCGCCTCAATCGTGTCACTCGCCGTCACGAGGCCGCGGCGAATGCGGCAGGCGTGCGGGTTGTCTTCATAGTCGGCGTCCGGCGTGTCCTCGAAGACATGCGCCACGTACGGCTGCCCCTCGTCCAGGAAATCGAGCGGGACCCCCAGGGTGCGCGCCGTTTCGTTTGTCGTCGTGCCCACGTACCACTCGTCGCTGTCCTTCGCCTGGCGCGCGATGGTGATGGACTCGCCGATGCGAGCGTTGAGGACGTGACTCTCCGACCAGTCCGCGGGCACCCGTTCGATGAATTCGAGGGCGTCATGGCCCTCGTAGTTCTCGATGAGATCGGCCGCCATCTGTAGGGGGCTGTAGAGCACGACCATGTTGGCCAGCTGCTTCGAGAGGGTCGTGAGCACCCGGTGGTCCGGCATCGTCTCCTCCGGCGTGAGGTCGAATACGCCCGGCGTGTAGTCGAGCGGCCCGGCCAGCATGCGCGTGAAGGGAAGCGTCACCGTGTGCGACGGCGGGTTGGGCGTGTCCCACGCGTCGCGCTCAATGCCGGTGCCCATGATGGGCTCGTGTACGTCGAGCACAATCTCGTGCTCGGCGGCCGTCTTCACGACCCGGCGGTAGTGGTTCACCATCTGCTGGCTGTGGTGATGAACGCCCTCCGGACGAATCGGGCCCGCGTATCCCGTCTTGACGGCAGGCACGCCGACGGAGTCATATAGCGCAAAGGCGTCATCCATCTGGCGTTCATAGCTTGGCACGTCGCCGCCGGTCTCGTGGTGGCCGATCAGTGCGACGCCCTTCTCCCGGCCGTACGCCACGATGTCTTCGAGATCGAAGTCGGGATAGGCCTCGGTGAAGTCGAACGTGTCGTCCTCGCGCCAGCTCTCCCAGCCGACGTTCCATCCCTCCACCAGCACGGCGTCGATGTCGTGCTCGGCGGCAAAGTCCACGTAGCGCTTCGTGCGCTTGGTCGTAGCGCCATGGGGACCCTCCCGGTCCCACGAGTATGTGCCGATGTGCATGCCCCACCAGATGCCGACGTACGTTCTCGGCTCGATCCAGGAGGGATCGTCGATCTTCGAAGGCTCGTTGAGGTTTTGCAGGAGGTGCGACTCGACGAGGGCCCCAGGTCGGTCTGCAATCTGGAGGACGCGCCAGGGCGTCTGGTGGGGCACCTCGGCCTTCACCTTTGTGCCGTCGGGCCACGGGACGAGCGTGCTGTGCAGGGTCGTGGGGTCGTCCGGATCGGCCTGGAGCGTCAGGCCCGCGTAGTCGGTGAGGGCCGCCTCGTGGAGAGCAAGATAGAGGTCTTCGTCGGGACTGCGCAGAGTGAGCGGAGGATTGACCGCGCCGGGCCGATCCTGCTTGGAGGTGGGCCGAATGGGAGTGCGATCCTCGTCGTCCTCGAGGTACGCGTTGAAACTGAGGGCGGCCGCCCGGTCCCGAATTGCGCTCAACGACGTCTCGCGGTACACCCACTCGTAATTGTCGTAGTCGTCGGGAATCCACCAAGCCGTGTGGTCCGCTGTGAGGCGAAAGAACGTGTCCTCCGACGCAATGCGGAGCGCGTCGAGATTCGGTTGCTCGGGCCAGCGGTAGCGGAAGGCCACTCCATCGTCGTAGGCCCGCACTACAAGGTCGAGCTGACGGCTCGGGGCCTCTGTTTCCCGAAGCCGAACCGTGCGCTCGGAAAAGTGATTGCGAACCCGATCTTGCGTCCCCCATACGGGCGTCCAGATATCGTCGACTGTGCGCCGGGTCGTCTCCACCACGTCGAAGCCCTCGCGCAGGGGTGGGGCGTTCTCGAGCGCGAAGCCGAGCGGGGAGGGCGCCACGAGCGTGTCGCCGTCGGCCCGGACGTGGTAGTGGGGACGCTCGTCGACCAGCTCGACGCCGATGGTGATGGAGCCATCGGGAGACGTTGCTGTCATGGCGTCGGGGGCGGAAATGCGCGAAGTCATAGAGACGAAAGGATCCCAGATCGCATTCAGAACGAGAACGAAGGGCAGCCCGACGCGCCTCGCGCGGCGGAGTCTACGAGACGTAAGGAGCAGCGATACTGCCAGGAAACGGGACGACGAACGGCTACTCGCCGTCCGGACGACGTACCGAATACAGGGTACGACGTGGTCCAAGGAATCTCCAGCCGTTCACGATAGTGTGTTCGGGAGCGAGGACTCGTATGATGACGGTCTCGTGTCGCTCCACGGGCGGGAGACGTGCTTTGGCCCCCTCCGTAACGAGGCCATCTCTCCGAAAACGGAGCCATTGCTCGTGTCTTTCTTCTCGACGTTCCGGCTCGTCGCACATGTATGAATGCTGTCCCTACCACGTCCGCGAGATTGAATCTGCTGAGGCCCTGCGCCGACACGTCGAACAGGGACGTTCCCTGCAGAACGTCGCCGTACAGGGGGTAGACCTGACCGCGCCGAGCGTCGAGGCGGTGGTCACGTCGGTCCCGGCCGAGGATGCCTGCTTCCTGGGCTGCCAGCTCTCTGAGGCCGCCGAACAGCACATCCGTGAATCCGGGGGAACGATCTTTCCCGCCTTCGTGGGCCTCCCCTTTCATCCCTACCGTGCGTCTCTCTACTCCCCCTCCGAACTCACGGAGGGCTACGAGCGAGGCCATCCGGAGACACGGACTAAGACCCTTGACGCCCGGATCTACGAGTACTTCACGGAGCGGAAGGTCGACGGCCGCGACGCCCCCGTCATGGACGCCCTCGCCTTCCGCATCCACGACCACGCCATCGACAATGCGCTGCAGGATCTACTTGCTCCCGAGGGCGGCCCCAATCGCCGAGTGGTCGGCATCATGGGGGGACACCAGCTGGGGCGGGACACGGACCTGTTCCGTCGGGTAACCCGACTGGGCTGGAGACTGGCCCGCAGCGGGTTCTTCGTTGCCACCGGCGGCGGCCCCGGCGCCATGGAGGCGGCCAATCTCGGGGCCGCACTGGCACAGTATGCACCCGGAGCCGTCGACGACGCCGTGGACACCCTTGCCGCCGCCCCTCACTACGAGGACGCCCCCTACCTCGACCGGGCGCTTGACGTCCGCGAGCGCTATCCAGACCGGACGGAAAGCCTTGCCGTCCCCACCTGGTTCTACGGCCACGAGCCGTCGAACCTTTTCTCCACCCACGTGGCCAAATATTTTGCCAACAGCATCCGCGAAGACGGACTCCTCGCCATCGCCACGTACGGCGTCGTCTTTGCTCCGGGCAGTGCCGGAACCATCCAGGAGGTGTTTATGGACGCGGCCCAGAACCACTACGAAACGTTTGGCCCGGCCAGTCCGATGGTGTTTCTCGATCGGACTTACTGGACCGAAACGAAGCCCGTGTACCCGCTCCTGGAGACGCTTGCGGCAGGGACGCCCTACGAGGACCGTCTTGCGGCCACCGACGAGGTCGAGACGGCCGTCTCGCTCATCGAGAACCATGCCGCCATACGGGAAGCATAGGAGGGAACCTCCTCCTCTCTTCCAGGGCGCCTCTCCGCGGAGACTGTGCTCATGGATCGCGGTCCGTGGTCGGCCAACTGCCGTCTGCTGACGACAACACGATGGCCGCTCCGTCGACGTGCTACTGGGACCCGGCGTCCGTAGCCTCGTCGTCGGGGAACGGAGTGCCAGATTGAAGTTCGGCGCGGACCTGTTTCGGGTCGACCCGCTCCCACACTTCACGGAGCTTAAACTCCCCCACCTCTCCGATATGGTACCACGTGTCGCCCTCAACCCGGGCCTCAAAACGGATCGTGGTCCCGCTCAGGTCGGGATCCGAATGATACTGGATGTGCTCGATGTACAGATCCTGCTCCGGATGGTACTCGTAACGCCCGCCTCCCGCCAGCACCGACTCCCCGTTCTCCGTCTCTCGCCCCCAGGCAAAGTGCGTCGAGTTCAGAATTTTGTAGTTTGCCCCCCAGCCCTCGCTCTGATCCACCACCGAATCCGGATAGACGAGCTCCTGCGACACCATCTTCCACGTGCCCTCCAGTTCGTTGGACGGAAGCTGAGCCCAGACGCTCGTTCCCCCGATGAGAAGCGTTACAAGGGTGAGAACGCAGAGACGTTGAATCGAACGCATGGCAACAGACCCTTGTCTTGAAAGGGAGCAAATGTGGAGAACCTTTTAATTCAAGGTAGTCTCATCATCAATGTCTGTCAACCAACTTTTGCACTCTTCAAAATCGAATCCCAATTGGGACTTCCCTTCTGGCTCCCCTTCTCCCATGCTTGCCCTTACGGAAAGATGCCCATCTGCTCGTATGAGCCCGCAATCTTGTCGATGGCACTGACGAAGGCGGCCGTCCGCATGTCCAGACCCTTCTCTTCCCGGATGGATCGAATTTCTGTGTAGGCGCTCGTCATGGTATCCTCCAACCCCGATCTCACGAGATCCCGCTCGCCAGCTCCAAAGCTGGCCCGTTCGATCAGCGACGCAAGCAACTCCTTGTCGAAGTCCTCCGCGGTCAATTCGTCAACGGCCCGGAGAATGCGCTCGGCGTTGCGCTCTTCAAAGCGGCGACTCATACGCCCGTGCCGCATGTGCGACAGATTCCGCAGCCACTCGAAATAGGACACCGTGACGCCCCCTGCATTGAGGTACACGTCCGGGATAATCATAATCTCTTTTTCCCGAAGAATGGTGTCGGCCTTCGAGGTGACCGGTCCGTTGGCGGCCTCGGCAACAATGGTCGCCTGGATGTTTGGGGCATTGTCGGTGGTAATCACACCTTCGAGGGCCGCCGGAATGAGAATGTCGCAGGGAAGCTCGAGGGCCTTCGACGAGGTCTCGATGTTTTCCGTCCCCGGAAAATTGAGAATCGATCCCGCCTCTTCGCGGTGGGCCACCACATCGTCTACGTGGACCCCATCCGGATCGTAGATGGCCCCTTCGATCTCGGCAATCCCCACGATGTTAGCCCCCCCCTCCTCGTCCAGGATTTTGGCCGCGTGGTAGCCGACGTTGCCCAGGCCCTGAATGACGACACTCTTCCCCTCCAGCCCCGGCTCAAGGCCATAGTCTGCCATGTCTTTCTCATACTCACAGGCTTTCCGGATGCCGTAATACACCCCGCGTCCCGTGGCTTCGGTCCGCCCCCGCACGCCGCCCTGCCCCACCGGCTTGCCGGTCACACAGGCCAGAGCATTCAG
>CAYRPX010000189.1:0-6220 GCA_964426195.1 uncultured Salinivenus sp. | reverse complement strand
GGTCGGGGACGGCTTTTTCGGGCCTTTGAGGCCGCTTTCGTTCCGATCGGCCGCTCCTCCATCCCTGTTTAGCGGCGCTCCAGGCCGGCGGCTATTGCGCGGCATTCCCGGCCTTTGAGACCGAGGTGGGCGCTTCTTTGAGAAACAGGCTCCGATCTGGCCGCCTGTGGGCGTGAGTCCTTCATTGGGCTTCTGTGGACTGGGGGGGCCCCCTGCCCAGGGGAACAAGCGATCCGTTTACGCTCGCGAGCCGGTTCCCGCCGGGCTCCCGCTTGGCACATGTTTGCCGGGCGCGCGGTGCCAGTAATCTGGAGTTCATTGCGATCGGAGCGAAATACAGCCGTGCAGTGGGCGTTTGCCTGGAGCTTCCCAGGGGGCTTCGCGCCATTCCGGTCAGGCCCGCTCTACTGCACGACCGTCATGCGCCGGGTCTCAGTCTTCCCGTCGGCCCGAAGCCGGATGATGTACGAGCCGCTTGGGAGACCCTCCGCGTCCAGTCGGAGGCGGGTGCTCTCCCCTGGTGTCGGGGTCCCCTCAAAGAGCGTCGCCGCCTTTCGCCCGAGCAGGTCGTAGACGGCCACGGTCGCGTGGGCCCGGTCCTTCACCGCAAACGAGAGGGTGGCCGTCGACGACACCGGATTGGGCGCTGGGGCCGTCAGCTTCAGGGCCTCCTGCATCTGAAGCTCCATGGTCACCGGATCGCTGAGGACAGTGGATCCGCCTAGGCCCTTCTGCTTGAGACGAAACCGATGGGTGCCGACCGTCAGGTCCTCAGCTTCGAACTGGTAGCGCCTCACCTCGATCGTGGTGCCGCCGGGGGCCTTCGATTCGACAAACCCAATCTTCGACCAGGTCTCCCGTTTGGCTGGACCCTTGTGCTGGACCTCGAACCCGGCGTTTTTAGTCTCCGAGGCGGTCTGCCACGCCAGCGCGACGGAGGCCTCGCCAGTCTTCTCCGCCTCAAAGGAGGCCAGTTCCACCGGGAGCGGCTCGGTGTTGGAGGCCAGCACGAACTCACTGAAGCTTCCGGTCGGCGCTACGAGGTCGCCGGGCGACGCCTCGTAGGTCGTCGGCAGGGCGGTGAACGCCCCCTCCCCGACTGCGTCTCGCCGATAGATCGTGACGTTGGTTGGATCCTCGATTCCGTCCAGCCGATCTGCGTCGAAGCGGACTTCCGTGTCGTCTCCCACGCCGAGATCTCCCTTCGAGTCGACACTGAAGCGGTACAAGCTGACATTCTCCTCAGGAATGCCCTCGACGCTGGTCGGGGAGGTGTTGAACCGCTTGACGACGACATCTCCCGAGCCCTCGGTTCCGACAAAGTTGATCGTCACGCCCGTCTGACCGAAGTCGACCAGGCCGTCCTCGCTGATTTCAAGCCCCGAGGCGCCAACCAGCCCCTCCCGAGGCCGAAACCGGTAGGTCATGCCGCCGAGCACGACTTGCTCCTGCTCCTCCCCCAGTTGAGCTTTTTGCATCGCCCTCACTTCACCCTCGGCCCCGCGCTCAGGAGGGACGACCCGGAGGGTCGCTAGGCGGCGCTCGCCCGCTTCGAAGGAGATCGGCTCGTCTTGGGGCAGCTCCTCGAAGAAGGCCTCCCACCCCTCGGGGGCCTCCGTCACGAGCCTCACGTCGACCGGCTCCTTGAGGGGATTGCCCACGTAGAAGCGCTCCGCAAAGCCCCCGGGCGGAAGGGCCGTCGCGGTGTTTACGACCTTGAGGTTGTCCAAAACAAAGTTGTTGTCGTGAGGGACGATGTTCCCCAGCCGTCCCGTCCGGGAAAGCGGGGGATCCTGGGACCCGCCATCGAGCTTCGCAAGCAGGCAAAAGTGGTCGGGGTTGGGTTGGCCCGCCCTCGGGGCCGGGGCCGTCCACTCGAAGGAGACGACCTGTGCCGGATCTCCGGGCCCGCCAGCGGGCCCGGCCACCGAGCTTCCGGAATAGGGGACGCTGCTGATGGACTTTGTATTGATCTGTTGACCGCTGCTCCAGGGCCAGGTCGGCAGGCTGCCAGCCCCCGCAAACTCCCAGTGGAGAGACACGTCAACGCTGCTGGCCGAGTTTGGTCCGCGATTCCGCACCCGCACGTAGACCCGGTTTTTGGCCCCGGAGATCGCGTCTTCATCGGTCAGCTTGTTGGCGAACTCCGCGGCGCTGGCCGCCGGAGTGCTTAGCTCATAGGGCGGGGCGTCGATCTTGACGTCCACGCTGTGCCACCACTGCCCAATCAGCGTGCCGGTGGGCCGTTCGGTATTGCCCCAATCCAGCCGGTGGTCGCGGGCGAAGACATCGATCCCTTGATCGGCCACGCGAACGGCCTCGAAGGCGTTGACCCGGCCCCAGCCGTGGGTCGAGGCGACGGTCGAGCTCGACCAGGAACTGGGAACGCTGCTCGGGTCGCTGCGCCCGTTGTCCGTTCGGTAGCTCGCCACCGGGTCCTGGATCTTGTCCCCGGTGTCCTGCAGGAGCCGCCGGACCTGCAGCCGCGTTAGGCTCGGATCCTCGCTGAGAATCAGCCCGGCTACCCCTGCCGTGGACGGGGTGGCGAACGACGTGCCGCCGAAGCAGCGCGTGTAGTCGTTGTTCGACAGGTCCGAGACGGACCCGCTGCTGGTTGCGCACGAACTTGAGCTTCCGGTGTTGTAGCCTCCGCCACCCTGCACATCCGTCGTTGCAGCTCCAAGCGTGCCGTTAGGAGCTATGGGGTTAATGTTGCTTGGATCTCCCTCGAAGGTGGGAGCGATGACCTCCATGCAGTCCCCGTAGCCGCTCGGGGAGCGGGTGTCGAGGTTATTCGACGCGCTTACCGAAAACACGCTTGGGAGCGTCGACACGTCGGCGCCACAGTTTTCCTGATAGGGCCAGTTGTTCATGGCGAACAGAACGAAAACTCCGCTGCGCGCGGCGGCGTTAATGGCGCGGACCACGGTGTTCGGTCTTCTTCCCCCCCTGTATCCCCAGCTGTTGCTTATGATGTCGGCCCCTTCCTGGCGCGCGTACTGGAACCCCAAACGATGGGCCCAGAAGGACGCCTGCGCAGAACTTCCCCCTCCCAGGCGAAGGAGCATCAGGCGGCAATCCGGACAGGTGCCGCTCACCCCCTCGTTGTTGTCAGCTTCCGCGGCCACGCCCCCCGCCGTAGAGGTCCCGTGCCTTCCACCAGCGAGAGTATTGTCCCCGCAGGTCCGCGGCGTGAAGGGATCCTCGTCGACTTGTCCGTCTCCATCGTTGTCGATGCCGTCGACGGGATCCTCATCGACCCGCCCATCCCGGTCATCATCCGGTCTACAGGGAGAAAAGTCCCATCCGTTTACGTCGTCGACGTATCCGTTTCCGTCGTCATCGCTGCCGTTGCCCGCCGTTTCCCCTGGATTTTGCCAGAGGTTGGGAGCCAGGTCCGGGTGGGGGTTTGGCCCATCGACGTCAAAGCCGGAATCGTACACGGCGACCACCGTATTCTGACTGCCCATGGTGATGTCCCATGCTTGGGGGGTGTCCAGGTCGGCGTCGCTCGTCCCTCCGTTCTGACCGGTGTTGCGGTGGTGCCACTGATTTCCGAAAAAGGGATCATTGGGGATGAGCTGCTTGAAACGCGGCAACTCGGTGGAGCCGGTCGGCCGTAAGTCGGTGACCACAAGGAAGTTGGGCTCCCCAAACTCGGTCGGAGCTTCCTGATGGTAGAAATTGGCCATGTCCAGCGCGTCTTGCTCGGACTCCTCCGTCACCGTCAGCAAAAACGCATTCTCGTTCGCCGGATCCTCCATCAGGATTTCGACGCCCCGAGCCGCGTTCAACGATTCGATCTCATCCCGGCTCGTTCCAGGTTCAAACTCCACAACGAACTGGTCGGTCAAAATCTGGGGGGTCTCGGCGCCCTCCGGCGTGACAACCAGCCCGGCCTGCCCCACGACCTCCTCCGTTCGCCGGAAGTCTCGGGCGAACGCTACCAGCTCGGATCGGCTCCGCTGCTCGACCTCAAGAATGAAGATTCGGCCCGGAAGGCGGCGAAGGATCTCGAATCCTCCCTCATCCGCAAAGGCTTCGATCTCGTCGTCGGTGACGCCCTGAGCGGGCAAGATGCCGACTCGGTCCAGGGCAACGGTCACGGGGACCTCCCCCTTGAAAGAGAAGTACGAGTCCTCAGTCGGGGACTCCTGGGCCCTCCCCTCGGGCACGACTGCAACAATTAGCAGGACTGGTACAAGGAGCGAAGTGAGAGAAAAACGACAGAATGCGGGCTGCTTGGATTGTGTGAACATGGTGGTCGTGGTCGCTGTTACTCCGGATTAGAAGCGGAGGCGGCTAGACTGACAATCCCAGACGTATATGCGAATTAAGGTTGAACTAAATCGCCGTTTGCGCGCCGCGAGAGCGCATTGACTCGCCCCTTGCAAAGAGCGGATCGCTCTCTCAAGCCATACAGGCCGGACTCGACAGTTCAATACCGTAATTGGCATCGCGTTCGTGTAATAATTACCGATACGCACTCGGAAGACAAGCCCAAAGGCGGAAATCTAACGCTAATTCCTTTTTCTTCACAGATTATTCGTGGAACCTGAGATATAAATTACGCCCGCATTACTCCAGGACTTGATGCTCTGAGGGCCGATTCTCTTGGTTTTGACACCAGTATGACGTTTGACACCAGTATGACGGTCGAAGAAAAGTCGGCTTCCCCAAACCGGGTGGGCTTTTCGTATTTGCACTCCACTTCTCAGACTGTGAGCGGCAGTCCGGGCTGATCGTCCGCCTCCCCACTAGCATTGCGGAGTGTCCCGGCACAAGTCTCCAGCCGAGCGGCGGTGTGCCGGGCCTGCTCCCCGGGCCGTGGAAGCTCCGATTCGTCGACAGAAAGCTCCCCGGCAACTCCTCTTGGCGGAGCCGGTGGCGGATGGCCGCTAGGTCGCCGGCGCATTGGTCTAGGACGTCGAGGACGACCGTGATCGCCTCCGACACGGGATGCGTGCTGGGCCGTCTCTTTCCGAAGGGGGCGCCGTCGAGATCGTCCGGAGTAGCCATGATGCTATGCAGTTGTTGGGAGGGGATGAGCTACGCCTCACGAGCCCTGCAGCCCGGGCAAAAGATCAACTGATTGACACCCTCCCGCACCCACCCTCGATCCTCGAGTACCATGTCGATGGCATGCAAGCTATCAGGGTCGGCGTCCGGCCGCTCAACGGTCGTCCTCGACTTGCAGTTCGAGCATTCGAAGACGAATGGGGAGGAGAGGCCGGACACGGGTTGTCGATGATGGGCGAACAGAAAAGGCCGACGCTTGTCGGCGCCAGCCCGGGCTCCATGGCACGTGGAGCTTTGGGTTGTAGACACATGGAGGGGCGTTAACGTCGGCTACAACTGCTCCGGAAAGTCGGGCACGAACCCGGACTCCTCCATCTCGTCCTCGCCGAAGACTTCAGCTCTTGCAGTCGCCATGACAATCTGCGTCGCACTCGCCAGTGCAGGCTCCCTCCTTGCACCCGTCCCCCTCGCCAAGACGGGGCCAGAGGAAGGAGTCCAGGGGGGCGAACTGCCGCCGGGCCATCGCGCGGGCCCGCTGGTAGGCCTCGCCATCGCCCTCCCCCTCGCCGCCGGAGGTAGGCCGGTGGTGGATAAACTGGCCAAGCTGTTCGGCGCAGTAGTCCCGGTAGGAACGAGTGTGCACCAAAAAGCAGTGCCAGGCCTCGTCGATGGCTTTTGAGGGAGAGACGGGCTGGTCGGCCTGGGCCGCGACCCCGAGAAGCTTCAGCGCCCCTTCGAGGCGGCGGGCTTCCGTTTCGGAGACCTGGCTTTTCTCGGCAATGCGGCCGACAATTGACTCGGCCCGGGGGACGGAGGCTACTGTTGGAGACTAAACCACCCCCGACTGGAAGTCCTGTCTTTTACCCATAACGTTCTGACGGTGGACCTGCTCACGAAGAGCGCAGCTTATATCCTTCTGCCCAGGTTTGCACTTTCTTCAGGCCCTTCCACAGTGTCTGCCAGCCGGGTGGGGGGTCTGAACTGCGATTCAGATAGCCGCCGATCTTCGCAACTGCGATCGCCCAGTCTTTGCCTCTTTGGCTCCCAAGCTCCGGATACTTTTCTTTCAGCACTGCTCTTTCGGCATCGGTGAGGAACCCATCCGGAGGCACCTGCCTGCCGCGAGCGAGATGGCGCAACTGGAGGACCTTCCACCCGATCACCGAATAGATGCTCAAAAGCACCTCCATTCGCTCCCACG
>CAYRPX010000188.1:0-6255 GCA_964426195.1 uncultured Salinivenus sp. | reverse complement strand
ATAGCTTTTGGGCCGAGGTGGCGCCCCTGACCGGTCCGATGTACCAGCTCTTCGCGCTCTTCATGATCACAGACCCGAAGACGACCGTCTCGTCGAAGAAGGGTGAGATGGGCGTGACCGTGCTCATCGCGTTCGTGGAGCTGTTCCTCCGCCTCGCGGAGTTCGTGGCCGCCCCGTTCTACGCCCTCTTCCTGGTCGGGCCGGTGGCCATGCTCATTGAGATCTACTGGACCAGCGACGCGGACGAAGCCGACGACACGGCGGTTGCCAACGCGGAAACCGAGTCCCCCGAACCCGACCGATCGGTCGCTCCGGAACCGGCCTCCTGACCCATTACCCTCTTCCGGTCAGGTGTACGAAGAAATGAATACGGACATCACCGCCCGATTTCACCCTGCTACGTCGTATAACAGCTGAACCAAATGCAATATAGACAACTGGGGGCAACCGGATGGGACGTGTCGGCCGTGAGTTTTGGCGCCTGGGCCATCGGCGGAAGCTGGGGCGAGGTCGACGACAACGAGTCCCTCGCCGCACTCCAGCGGGCCGTGGACCTTGGGATTAATTTCTTCGATACCGCCGACGTCTACGGAGACGGCCGCAGCGAGCAGCTTCTCGCCCGGCTCTACCAGAAAGCCGAGAGGGACATTCATGTGGCCACGAAGGCCGGGCGTCGTCTCGATCCGCATCGGGCCGAGGACTATACTCGCGAAAACCTCACCGCGTTTGTCGAGCGGAGCCTGACCAACCTGGACCGCCCAGCCCTGGATCTACTCCAGCTGCACTGCCCCCCTACGGAGGTATACTACCGCCCGGAAGTGTTCGAGGTGCTCGATGACCTGGTGGCGGCCGGCAAGATCCGGCACTATGGCGTCAGTGTCGAAAAGGTGGAAGAAGGTCTGAAGGCCATCGAGTACCCGAACGTGGACACCGTCCAGATCATCTTCAATATGTTTCGTCAGCGGCCTGCCGAGCGATTTTTTGACGCCGCGAAGGAGCAGGACGTGGGCATCATCGCCCGGGTGCCCCTCGCCTCCGGGCTGCTTACGGGAAAGTTTACCGCCGACACCACATTCTCTTCCGATGACCACCGCCGCTTTAACCGCCACGGCGAGGCGTTCGACCGCGGCGAGACCTTTGCCGGTGTCGAGTTCGAACGCGGCCTCCGGGCCGTCCGAGAGCTAGAGACGGTATGCCCCGATGACATGACGATGGCCCAGTTTGCCCTCCGGTGGATTCTCATGTTCGATGCTGTCAGTTGCGCCATTCCTGGAGGAAAGCGGCCCGAGCAGGTGGAGGAAAACGTCCACGCCGCCGACCTTCACCCTCTGTCCGACGATACGATGGAAGCCGTCCAGGACGTGTACGACCGGCACATCCGCGAAATGGTGCACCATCGCTGGTGAGGGATCGGCTCATCCGACAGATGTCAAGATCCATTCTCCCACCTAGCAACGAGGTGGGGCGAATCTTGAAGACAAGAGGGCTCTGGAAGGGGAAACAGTGTTCCAGAGCAACAAAAAAATAGATGCCCCGAAGCCGCGGGGCGGGGGGAGGGTCACGGCTCGGGGCATCTAAAAGTGGAGCCACGGGGATTCGAACCCCGGACCTCTTGCATGCCATGCAAGCGCTCTACCGACTGAGCTATGGCCCCTTACATGTATGTCGATGGAACGAACGAGAGGACCCAGCGGGCCTCGTTCCGATTTCCAAAAGTGGTCTACTTCCCGAGTCAAAGCACGTTCCCGAGCGGACCGACATACGGCCCGTTTCATGGAATTTGTCCGCGCTCCCTGTCCAACCTGCCCCACCGACAGGGGTAACAAGTGGGCTCGGAAATCCGTAGGATATTGAGCCATCATCTGTCCTCTTCCTTCCTGTTCCCTATGAAACTCGCACTCGTTGGTACTGGCCAAATGGGTGGGGCCGTGGCAACGGAGGCCGCCGACAGCCCCCACAAGGTCCTCGCCCGATTCAACTCGGATCGGCCGTTTCTTGAGGCCGAGCAGTCCGCCTTCGTAGATGTCGACATGGCCATCGACTTTTCTCTTCCGGCCCTGGCCGTCCCCCACCTCCGACGCTACTGCGACTGGCAACAGCCAGTCGTGATGGGTACGACCGGTTGGTACGACGCGCTCGACGAGGTACAGGATCTCGTGGACCAACACGACGCCGGCGTGCTCTACGCGCCTAACTTTTCGATTGGGGTGGCGGTCCTCTCCCGCGCCGTCGACCACGTATCAGATCTTATGGACGAACTCGACTCGTACGACCCGTTCGTCCATGAGACGCACCACACGAAAAAGGCAGATAGTCCCAGTGGAACGGCCCGTATGCTCGCCGAACAGCTTGTAGAGGGCCTCGACCGCAAGACCCACCTTGATCCTGAGGCACAGCACCAGCGCATCGACCCGTCGGCCGTCCACGTGAGTTCCACCCGGGCGGGCACCACGTTTGGCGAGCACACGGTCGGCTTCGACAGTCCCTACGACCGGATCTCGATCCGCCACCGCGCCAAAAATCGGCGGGGATTTGCGGTCGGGGCCCTTCGGGCTGCCGAGTGGCTGCAGGGCCGAACAGGGCTTTTTACGCTGGACGACGTGCTGAACGATTGGCTCAACGACTGAGCCGCCCTTTGACCCCTTGCTCCCTTCTCCCAGACAACGACGACCGATCCGCCATGGCTCAAGATCTTCTCTTCCGCGGGGTGGCCCCCGCACTTGTTACCCCTTTTACGTCCGACGATACGATCGACGAGGATGCTCTGCGCCGCTTGATTGACGTCCAGATTGAAAGCGGGGCCGCCGCCCTCGTCGTGTTGGGTACGACCGGCGAAAACCCAACGATCACTGAGGCAGAACGACGCCAAATCGTGGACTGTGTCGTGGAAACGACGGACGGACGGGTCCCTGTCATCGTGGGAACCGGCACATACAACACCGACGAGAGCGTCGCTTTTTCGGAAGCGGCCGTGTCGGCAGGAGCCGATGGCCTTCTGGTGGTCGGTCCCTATTACAACAAGCCCTCTCAGGATGGCTTTACGGCCCACGTCGAAACCATTGCCGACGCTACCGGCGCCCCCATTATCCTCTACAACGTACCCAGCCGCACAAGCTTCAACATTGCCCCCGAAACGGCCCTGCACCTGGCCGAGGAAGTCCCATCGGTGGTCGGTATCAAGGAAGCCTCGGGAGAGATTTCCCAGATCGGTGATCTTTTGGCCCACCGGCCGTACGGCTTCGGGGTCTATTCGGGAGACGACGAGATGACGCTTCCCCTGCTGGCCCTGGGGGGGGACGGGGCCGTATCGGTGATTAGCAACGCCCTGCCCGAACTCTTCTGCGAACTCGTTGAGGCAGGGCTCGACGGCGACTTCGAGACGGCTCGCGAGCGGCACCTGGAACTACTTCCAGCAATGCGGGCCTGTTTCTTAGAAACCAATCCCGTTCCCATCAAAGACGTTTGTGCTGCCTTGGGCTGGATGGAGCCGCACGTGCGGTTGCCGCTCGTGCCAATGGAGGAACGCTCCCCCGTACGCCAGCGCGTCCTGTCGGCGTTTGACGAGTTCTTGGATGTGACAATGTAGCCCGGATCGGGAGAAATCGACTGGGTGTGAGCAGGGGGGAATCCCTCTTGCCTTCGTGCTGCGTGTTACGTAGTGCGTATTGCGTTCTCTTGGCAAGATCGATCGCAGGAAGGCAACACGAAATACGCAATATGGCTTACTGCACAAACAACGCCACAATGCCTCCCACCACAGCCGTATAGAGCGCCGAGCCGAGCCAGAGGCCGTACAGGAGAAAGCCGGTCGTGGCCTGGGTCTGGAGCGCAAGTAGCGCCACGAGGAGTCCGTTGTGGAGAAGGGCAAGGACCAGACTTCCGAGTAGTGCCTGCTGGGGCCGAATGATGAGCGGCGTGTGCTCCTCCACAGCGAAGCGCCCTACCAGAAAACCGACCAGGGTTTTGACGAACATGTGGAGGCCCCACGTGCCGTAGACCATGTCCATGATCCCTCCGAGGCCCGCTCCCATCAATGTACCGCGCCGGCGCCCTGCACGAAGGGCGTACCATCCTAAGAAGAGAAGCACAGCATCCGGATAGGCCCCGTAAATCCGCAACCGGCCCACAATCAGCCACTGAATTCCAAATGTCCCAAGAGCGGCAAGAAGTCGACGAGCGAAGCGCGACATGCGGTAGTACGGCTACGGAACGGGGACAATAACATCCGGAATCCGCGAACCGGGAATCTTAGGACGAAGGCACGGCCAGCATCCGAACAATCTCGTCCATCGTGTCGGTGATCTGGTAGGACGGACCGGTATAGTTATTGACAAACAGAACGAATGCCACACGCGTGCCGTCCGCCCGATTGACGTACCCACTGAGGGCCCGCACGAAGGCAAGAGATCCCGTTTTGGCCCGTACGGGGGTCCGGGCCAGGCGCGAACGAAGGGTCGTATTCCGTTCTCCCCCCTGTGGCAGAGAGGACACGTAGGCCTCACGATCCGAATGCTCGTCCATGTACGTGAGGAGTTCCCGAACCGATCGGGGAGTGACAAGGTTCTTGCGAGAGAGCCCCGAACCGTCATTGAGCGTGAGTGCCTGCGTGTCGATGCCCACCCGTCGTAGAAACGACTCGGTGCGTCGGGCCCCGCCGCGCGCGGAGCCTCCCCACCCGTAGGTGCGAAAAACCTGCTCTGCGTAGAAGTTGTCGCTGCGTTTGTTGACGACCCGCACGATCTCGGACAGAGGCGGAGACAGCGCCACAAATATGGGCTCGCCATCAGTGGAGACGTCGAGCGAACCGGCATCCATGATCTCAAGATCCGTTTCGATTCCCACTTCCTGGAGGTGCTCCTGAAATACCCGGAGTGTGAAGGCCGTTGGGTCGCTCACTGGGACGTTGCGGACGCCCTCGTAGGACCGGGCCACCGACCCGGTCAGCGTGAGCTTGTTCGTCGTGAAGGTACGGTTAATCAGGAGCGTACTTCCACGCCATCGTTCGCTCGTGACGGCTCGATTCTCAATCTCCACGGCCCCTTTGGGCCGAACGTGAACATTGGGAGGGTTGCCGGGCTGAGTGGCCTGGATCGTCACCGGTACTGAATTGTCTCGATAGCTGATCCCTCCGGCACTGAGGCCCATCTGCTCTCCCTTGTCCCGAGTTAAGTAGTTCACATTCCATCCATCCGGATAGCCCTCTTCCTTGAACGCATCGTCGTCGCCGATGAGACGCCCTTCGATCCGGCGCACGCCCATCTCAGCTAGGCGCTCAGCCCACTCGCGCAGGGGATCCAGACGCCGGAGAGCCGTGCTCCCGAAGGTTGGATCTCCGGATCCCTCCAACCGGAGGTCCCCCTGCATGACCGAGTCCGTCGTCGTTCCCTCGAAGGAAAGCGTCGTCTCGTACCGGTAGTTGCTGCCCAATAGGTCGATCGCGGCGGCTGTGGTCAGGAGCTTCTGGTTGGACGCCGGCAAGAACCCCCGCTCGGCGTTTCGACTGAACAACAAGCTGTCTTGATCGAGATCGTAGATGCTGACGCCCCAGAAGGCGTGAGCCGCCTGTCGCTGCTGAATGAGGGCGGGAATTCGTTTCTCCAGCGATTGGGCGAAGACGTACGTCGGCATCAAGCCTCCGACCAGCAGCAACAGAGCGAACGCAGAAGTGGACCAGCAACGAATCACGAAGTACGATCAACGATGTGAGAGACGACGGCGACTGGAACCTTCCCCGAGTGGCCCTGGTTTCTAAGAGCACGCCAGAGAAATCAAGTCCTCCCTCCGCTGGCGTCCCCTGTCCGTTGCCGCCGAGTCGGCGCGATGCCCAACCTACAGCTTCTCCGCTCGACGTATGCCCAACTCCTCCAAGCGCCGGGACCAGTCCGGGACGCTCATCTTCGAAAAGCGAAACTACCTCCTTCTCCTCGTGGGGATAGCTCTCATCGCGGTCGGCTTTACAGCCATGTATATCGAGAATGAATACCAGGGATTTGTCTCCCTGTACGTCTCCCCCGTCCTGATTGTAGGGGGCTACGTCGAGATTATCTACGCCTTACTATGGTCGCCCAGTGAAGAGGATTCCGCTGCTAACAGCTAGACGGCAATCCTGTCAGCCCGACCTGAGTGGTAAATGTCGGAGTGACCCCGACCCGGTACGGGCTCCCGCAATCACAGCGTACAGCAGCGGGGTGTCGATTTGTGGGGGGGGGTCCTACCATGGTGCTGTCAGGCATCCGGACGCCAACTCAGCAAGTC
>CAYRPX010000187.1:0-6255 GCA_964426195.1 uncultured Salinivenus sp. | reverse complement strand
CGCCGACGACTTCGACCTCTTCCTGAAGCTCGACGCAGACATGGTCTTCCGGTCGGAGCGGTCCCTCCAGACGCTGGTCGACTTGTTCGAATCTCATCCGGAGCTCGACGATGCTCTGCTGGCGGTGCGGGACTGGGCGTCCAACTCCCTCATCATGGGTCTTCACGCGTATAGCCACCGCGCGGTCTGGACGTCGAGCGAGGAAGAGCTGTTCGTGGATCACAGTCCGTCGGTCCCCGGCAAGCGCCTGGCGACGAAGGGGCCTCCCGCGCCCCTCGTGGACCACAGCCCGGATCCGTCTTCCTTCCAGGCCTTCCGGTTCGGCGTCCACCGCGCGCTAAAAGTGGTGCAGCTGGACCGACCGCTCCTGGATCTCTTCCGGTCCCGCATGCAGTGGGCTCACCTGAACGACGTTCGGCGCCGGTTTGCCGAGACGGGACACCGAAGACTTGGTCTCATCGTGGCCGGGGCAGAGGACGTCTTCTCCGGAACCGTGACGAGAACCGACTATGACGACACGAGCGATGACTTGCGTGAGCGGTTCGATCAACGCTACGCAGACCGTTCGTCCGGGTCGTTGAAAGCTGCCCTTCCGTCTTGGGGAGAGACCCCATACCAGCAGTGGACGGCGTTCGTGGAAACCGTTGGGACCGGTCGAATCGCCAAGTCGGCCTGCGTTGCGATTCCGAAGCGAATGGCCGCGACCGTATACCGGCGTGTTAGCAGCGAATACATCACGAGCCTCCACGATCCGCCCGATGTCCCTGAACCAATGCTCGACCCGTCATGAAAAGACTGTTCTTGGCCGCCATTCTAATCGTTCTAGGACTGAGTGGGTGCGACAGCGCTCTGACGCCGGATCCGGCGCCCCTCTCGAAGCTGGAGTGTGTGGGGCCCCTGGATTCAGGAGACGTGGCGCTACAGCAAATCGACCCCGATTCGGTCGTGGATGTGATGCGGAAGGTGCGGTCATTCCACACGGACCACATTCTCACGTACACCCCTCGGGAGCGGTACAATAAGTGGATTGACTGTGCCATGTACGCGGGAATGATGGCGGGATTCCGGGCCACGGGGGAGCAAGCATACCTTGACTCGACCCAGGCATGGGCGGAGAGACTTAATTGGAAACTCGGCCCTGATTTCCGCAACGCTAACGATCACTGTGTAGGTCAGGTTTATCTGGAAGTGTATCGGGAGCGACCGGAGATCGCAGATATTGAGCCAACGCTTTCGAGAATGCGACAGATTATGGCAAATCCCGAACCGGGGAATGTTGCCTGGGATTGGAACGACGCCCTCTTCATGGCGCCTCCAGTGTTTGCCCGAATGGGAGCGGTGACGGAGACGGAGCGGCCATTCGATTTTATGGCCGATCAGTTCAGAGAAGCATCTGCCCCTCTTTACGATCCGGCATATGGACTGTATTACCGAGACACGCGATTTCTGGATGCTCGGACCAAGAACGGGAAGAAGGTGTTTTGGTCGCGGGGAAACGGATGGGTCCTGGCGGGGATCGCTCGGATTCTGCAGGACTTGCCGGAGAATCATTCATCTCGCAAGTGGTTTGAGGAGCGATTCCGGTCGATGTCAAAAGCAGTCGCGTGTACGCAGCAAGCGAGCGGATTCTGGCGGCCAAGCTTGCTCGACCCGAAGGCGTTCCCGCAGCCTGAAACGAGCGGTACAGGCTTCTTCACGTTTGCCGTTGCCTGGGGAATCAACAGTGGTCTGCTCTCGAAAGACGTCTACGGTCCGGTCGTAAGCCGAGCGTGGACGGCCATGGTCCGCGAAGCTGTAAACGAAGAGGGGCGTGTTGGCTGGGTACAGCAGCCGGGAGATCGGCCGGCACCCGTCGAGAAGGACCATGCGGAACCTTACGGGGCCGGAGCGTTCCTACTGGCCGGGAGTCAGGTGAAGAGACTACTGGCGCCGGGAGAGAACTGAACGTATTCCTAGAGGCATAATCGAACACGTCCCTACTCTGTCTTGATCTTTGGTCCGTCTCCCGGGTCTGTCGAGGTAATTTAGGGAATGAGGCACATTCTCGGAGCGATTTTGCAAGCAGTGGATGCGGCAATGTGTCCTGCTTTGGTATATGCGGTTGAAAGCGAGTGCTGTCTTCAAACCCTGATGGCGACGACTTCGAGACCTTGTGAAGTGCTGCCTGAATTTGTATGCTTTTCCTTAGCACGCAAGCTGGGGAGGGCGAGGACCAGCTTTCGGATGCTCGGTATTCTTTGGGGAGGAGACGTTTGTCGAAGGAATTCACCGCGACCGTCTAGCAGGGAAGCTGCTGAGGATGCGTGCACTATTCTGCATAAAGTGTAAAAATTAATAAGGTCCAATATTAAAAATGAAGAATATAGTTTCAAAAGTAGTAAATGAGGTAAGAAACCAAATATATAAATGTGAGGGGTGGGATGGTGTAGATTACGATCTAGATAAGATAAGGAAAGAAAGATCAGGAAAACTAGCGAAATTTTTCGGTGTGGAAAAGAAATTGGTAAAGTCTTATGAAGAAGATATGGTTAATAGCGAGTGGTTTATGAGTTGTTTAGACAAACGAATGGAAGAAGTTGGGAAACATGGTGGATACGGAGAAGCAGGTAGAGTTGGTGCTGAAGTGTTATATCTAGTTACGAGAATAAATGAACCAAACAATGTATTACAGACCGGAGTAATGTTTGGGCTATTCGATGCCCATATCCTGTTGGCCCTTCATCATAATGGAAAAGGAGAACTGGATTCTATAGATCTCCCTGAACAGCCAGGAGACATAGAGCATGGATACTTTATACCAGAAAGTCTAAAAGATAGGTGGAAACTTCACATAGGAGATGCTAAGAAAAAACTACCAGAGTTAATGTCTTACAAAGAGAGTATAGATATATTTTTCCATGACTCAAAACACAGATACAGTCACATGATGTGGGAGTTTAGAGAGTCGTACAAACACATCAAAAAGGGAGGTATTATTTCATCTCATGACGTAATAAATAACCAAGCATTCAGCAAGTTCACGAGTAAAAACAATATGGAGAATACGGAAATTGTAGCCGTTGGTATATCTATAAAGTAAAAAATGGGGTTATAAAAAGTGCACGTTCTGAAGGCTGGCCACAGCACGTGGCGGAACAGGCCCCAGCGAGCTTACCGGGAGATGACCTACGAGGTGACAAAGCAGCGACTTCCAGGGCTCCTCGACAAGCTTCGACAGAACAAAAGCAGCTTGCCCCCTTCAGGGAAGGCCTGGAGAAGCCCTGACCTTACGTCGGCTCAGCCTCTTCGACGAGCTGGGACGCGATCTAAAGACTATCGACAGAATCGAGAACCTGCCGCTTAGTCTCCCAGCGAATCGGCAAGGTAAACAGGTAGCACCATCCCCCGCAGTGACATCAGTCGACCGCTCTGGTCCTTCGGGAGGTCGAACTCCGAGTGCGAAGGATCAGCTACGAAGACCTTCCGAAACTCAAACAGGTGCTGAAAGAGGCGATTCCCGACCACGAATGACGCCGAGGGGAAGATCCCCTTCTCCACTTTCCAACTAAGTTTGCATTTACGCCGCCGTACGGGACGGGGGCGTTCTTGCTCGCAGGCAGCGAGATCGTGACTCTTCTCGACAGATCGGGCGTCCCGAGCGTAGTACACAAGTAAAGTTCGACTTTTGGTGTCGCTGAGATGATCAAGTATGTCTACATCATGGGACGGGGGCACAGCGGGTCCACCGTGCTCGACTGTCTTCTCGATAACGCCGAGGGCGTACAAGGGGTTGGGGAAACCGTGGTTGGGCTCGAAAGAGAATTCCATTCCAAAGGGAAAAGGGAGCGTGGGAAGAAGGTCGCTACGTTTTGGAATCGAGTGAGGGACGTCTGCGAAGACGGGTTCGGGAAGGAGTGGGGAGACACCGTAGACACGTACAGGAGACAGGCTCACATCTCCAAATTCCCAAGAACGCTCCTATCGGAGGGTGAGCATGTTGCTACTGCGGTGAATGCCGTGAGGAGCGTGTACGAGTCGGTGCGAAAAGTGAGCGGAAAGGAAATTATTGTCGACTCGTCGAAAGAGGTGACCCGGGCGCTACTCATCGCCAAGTACATCGACGAGGGGTTCTTCATTCACTTGGTCAGAGACCCGGTAAAGGTGCTGTCCTCGGACCTGGACAGGATCGTTGACAAGGGTACGTTCAGGTTTCTTCGGAACAGCTACGACACCGAAGGCAAGGAATACGCATTTGCTCTCCTCACCTGCCTGAACTGGGTTGTGGGAAATTTGCTCTGTGAGTTGGTCAAGTCGTACTGCGGGGGTCGGTGCATGACGGTGCGGCACGAAAATCTGAGGGGGGAGCCAGGCCCCACCCTAAGAAGGATTGGAGCGAAATTGGGGGTCAATGTCGAGCAGGTTGTAGACCGTGTCGAGAAGCAAGAAGCTATGAGCACCGGGGTTGGACTGTCCGGAAACCGGATGCGAAGGGGGGACCCTTGAGTTCGTCTTCGACAGGAGTCCAAGCCCGAAGAAGGGGCCGGTCAAGTACGAAAAAACCTATAAGCTTCTGACGTATCCGCTCCGAAAGACGTATGGATATAATTGAAATTGAGGTGAGCCCGAAAAGTTGGTCTGGTGAATCGTCATTCCGATTAGGGTTCTCTCTATACACACACCTTCCTTCGGCTAGTGCGGCAAGGACGCAAGCGTTCGCCTGTCGAGAGGTTGAGTCAGAGATTGCTACAACACCGCGGCGGTATGAGAGCTTCTTTCCATTCTCGTCCTCGCCCTAATCTGCATCAGTTGTGCTCGTCTCGTGGTTGTCAGTCGCTGATGAGCTGTGAGGAGCTACGAAGACGAGTGCCGGTTGCAAGAAGACCGCGGTTCTTCGTTTCCGATATCTCCTAAGTGCCACGGATGAAGTCCTCTCTGTCCTTATCTAGGGTCTGGTTCGTCCTCTCCCTGATGGCGTTCTCACTTCTTTATGGGGTGGGGGTCGGAAAATGGGGGTGGTTTCCCCATTCTTTTCTCAACCGGGCAATGGACCAAGCCAGATCCGCAAAGTCGCTCGTCTATCAAGGCGGCCCTACTACGTTTACCGGTACGCCAAGATATGACCGACAGGGAGCGCAGATTCTAAGGCCCGAGAAGATGCAGCCGGGACTGACTCTCATCTCCTCCTCATGGAAAGGGTCCGGGGGATGGGAGCCTGAACTTAGACTGATTGGCAGAAAAGGAGAGGTCCTACACAAATGGAGGCTGAACCGAGAGAAGATTTTTCAAGAGACTACTGAGAAGGAAAGACCATCGAAGGCAGGGGTTCAAGGCTCGTATCTGCTCCCGAATGGGGATGTGGTCATGAATTTAGAATACGTTGGAATGGGTCGTTTTGATGCCTGCGGGAAGGTAAAATGGACGGTATCGGAAGGGAATCACCACTCGATTTCACGGGCTGACGATGGGTCGTTTTGGACCCCTGGAGTAAGCGACAGTCGTCGAACGAGCACTCCCAACTACCCTGATGGGTTTCCCGGACTGAATAAGCCAGTATGGATGGACCGGCTTTTCCACATCAGCGGCAACGGAGAAATACTGGAAAGAATCAATGTTCTGGATGCTCTCCAGGAAAATGGCTTGGAGCGATACATCGTTAAAGGAATGGGGCCGAGGGTAGATGAAATCGACCGGGATCCTGTTCACTTGAATGACATTGAGCCGCTATCCGCTTCAATGGCGGACGAGTATCCTCTCTTCGAAGCGGGAGACCTTGTAGTTTCACTTCGGTACCCGGACCTCATCTTCGTGCTCGATCCCGAAACGGCTGAAATAAAATGGTATGAGTCGAGGCGCTTTACTCGCCAACATGATCCAGATTTCATCGGAGGGGGCTGGATTGGAGTCTTTGACAACCAGCGAGACGCAACGAAGCGGGGAACGCTTCTTGGAGGAACCCGGATCGTGAAAATTCAGCCGCACACAGATTCGGTTACCGTGCCGTTTCCAACGCCTCGCTCCGAACCGCACTACACCCCGTTCCAAGGCAAGTGGCAGCAGTTGGGCAACGGGAATATGATTGTCGTGGAGACTGTGGGTGGGAGAGTGGTAGAGGTGTCTCCCGACGGTCGTACCGTCTGGGAGTGGATTCAGACCCCGGTTGACGGCTCGACGGTACCAAGTGTGACAAAAGTCACCCGCCACGATTTAACCCGGGAGGAGATTGCGTCTTGGCCCTGCTCGTCAATGGATTCTGTAGACACTCCTCCCAAGAACCAG
>CAYRPX010000186.1:5080-6257 GCA_964426195.1 uncultured Salinivenus sp. | reverse complement strand
GTAGCCGGCGTCGTTGAGGAGAGACCAGACTGCCTGGTCCTCTTCCCACGCGGCCTGGCCTATCGATTGTAGCGTCGGAGAGGGGGATGAGCAGTCGGGGTTGGGGGGAACGACGGAATCGTCATCTACCGCCCGCCCGCAACAGACTGGATGGGCTCGTCGCTCAGTACGGCGGAGCGAGGCCACACCGACGAGAGAGCGGGACGAGTGGCCCGTTCGTGGGATTCCGCTTCCCGTTTCGCAGAGGGCGAACGTCGTGGCGTGCGCTGACTGAGAAACGGAGGGGCACTCTACGCCTGTAGGGGAAGTGCTCTGTTCAAAAAAGGGAGAAGCTGATATGTTACAATTATGCAACTCGGGACGAGTCCGTTTGGGATTTGCGAATGTAAAGGATTACATACGGAGTGTAATCGATTACACGACTTCATTCGGTCTCGGCGTTGCCGATCCCCTCTACACTCTTATGAGCACGACGATCAAAGACGTTGCAGAACAGGCCGGTGTCTCCGTCGCCACGGTCTCGCGGGTGCTAAACGAGAGTGATAGCGTACGTGACGCAACGAAGGAGAAGGTCCTCGAAGCGGCGCGCTCACTGGATTATTTGCCCAATGAGACGGCGCGAAACCTGCGGACCCAGGAGACCCGCATGATCGGGGTTCTGCTGCCGAATATACACGGCGAATTTTTTGCTCAGGTGACTCAGGGACTCGACCGGCGTGCCAGAGAAGAGGGCCATCATCTCCTCGTGTCGAACTCCCACACGGAGGAGGCGGAGGCCGAATCGGTGCTTCGATCCCTGCTGGGTCGAGTTGATGGGCTCATCGTCTTGTGGCCCCGGCTCGACCTTGCGTTTTTGGAAAGTCTGGTTCCGGAGCGAATCCCGCTGGTGTTGTTGAACACGGCTGCCGAGCGTTCGCGCTTTCACACGCTATCGTTTGACAACCGGACAGGTGCGTACGAGGCGGTTCGGCATCTGGCCGAGCATGATCACGAACGAATCGCCATCCTAACCGGGGGACCAGAAAACTTTGACGCTCAAGAGCGGCTGGCCGGCTATCGGGAAGCTGTGAGTGACTTCGGCCTCGTGAACAGTTCTGCGCTTGAGATCGAAGGGGATTTTACCCGTGACGGGGGCCGGCGTCGAACGAGACAGTTTTTATCCCTGGAGCCGCGTCCG
>CAYRPX010000186.1:0-5029 GCA_964426195.1 uncultured Salinivenus sp. | reverse complement strand
ACGACGTTGCGGTTATGGGATTCGACGACATCCCTACGGCGAGCTACGTGACGCCGTCTCTCTCTACCGTGCGGGCGCCCACTCAAAAGTTGGGAGAGCGAGCGATGGAAAAGCTCCTGGTGAGCCTGAAGGGCACCGGAGAACCTTCCCATCAAACCCTCGAAACGGAGCTCGTGCGCCGCGAATCGTGTGGGTGCTCCTTGCCTGAGTAGGGGGTACCGGCACGGCTCACAGTCGTAGCGCCTGCAGTAACGCCGGACGATTCGGGACTCAGTAACTTTTGAAAAAAGCGGATTTCTCTGGAGTGATTCTGGTGAGAAAGCTCTTTCGATTTCTCCCTTCTCAGTCCCTGTTCCACAACGGTCGCCTAGACGCATGTGGCCTCACGGTCTCTTCTCATAACCTCTTACGGTACCAATGAGCGACTTTCGATTTTCTTTTGTCGTTTTCCTTACACTTAGTCTCCTCGGCTTCCTCGCTACGGGCGCCCAGGCTCAGGATGGGTCCGGTGCCATCGCGGGGACGGTCGTAGGCGAAGGGGGAGAGTCCCTGCCGGGAGCCAGCGTCGTCGTTCCCAACGCTGAGCGCGGCACCAGTACCGACGCGCAAGGCCGATACCAGTTGGGGGGACTGGCGCCCGGCACGTTCACGGTTCGGGCCACATTTGTCGGGTATCTCCGTCAGGAGAAAACGGTGACGGTAACGGCCGGCGACACGACCCGTGTCGACTTTACTCTGAGCCCGGACGTGTCGAAGCTCGACGAACTGGTTGTGGTTGGGTACGGCCAGCAGGAGCGCCGGGACGTGACGGGATCCATTTCGAGCGTCGACGGCTCGGAGGTGAGCAAGGTGACGACGTCCTCGGTGGAGCAGGCCCTGCAGGGACAGGTTTCGGGCGTGCGGGTGAAGCCGACCTCCGGTGAGCCCGGCGCCGGGGCTCAGATCCGGATTCGGGGTGTAGGCACCCTCAACAATGCGTCGCCGCTCTACGTCGTGGACGGCATGCTGACCGACGACATCTCGTTCCTCAATGCGCAGGACATCGAGTCTGTCGAGGTCCTGAAGGATGCGTCTGCGACGGCCATCTACGGCTCACGGGGCGCCAATGGCGTGATCATCATCACGACCAAGAAGGGCCAGCGTGGGGAAGGGACGACGTTCAACGCGAACGTGTATCACGGCTGGCAGGAGGTCATGGACCCCGTCGGCCTGACCAATGCCCGAGAGTACGCCACCCTGGCCAACGAGCTCCGCGAGAATCAGGGCCAGTCCCCGGCCTTCGAGAATCCGGAGCAGTTTGGGGAGGGGACCGACTGGCAGGAGGAGGTCTACCGCACAGCACCAACGCAAAATGTGCAGCTTTCGGCCCGTGGGGGGACGGAGGACATCACGTACAACTTTAGCGCCAATTATCTGCGGGAAGACGGCGTCATGGAAAAGTCTGACTTCCAGCGTGCGTCGCTCCGCACCAACAACACCTACCAGTTGACGGAGGCCCTCGAACTGGGGCACAATCTTGGATTCACGTACCGAACAGGGACGGACGATCCCGGTGTTGTGGGGAACGCCTACCAAGCCGATCCGACGATCGCGCCCCGGAACGAAGACGGTGAGTTTAACGACGCCGGCATCCGAGCGTCCGCCGGCAATCCCGCCGCGACCGTCTTCTACCACCGAAATACGTTCTCGGGCCGTCGATTCGTGGGGGACCTCTACGGGGAATATTCCTTCCTCGACCATTTCACCCTGAAGTCGAGCGTGGGATTGGACCTGGACTTCCAGAGAACCCGCGACTTCGATCCTGAATTCACGGTCTCGTCGGCGCAGCGCAACGATCGGAGTTCGCTCTCCATCACGACCACGGAGTCGAGCAGTTGGCTGTGGGAAAACACCCTCAGTTACGAGCAGTCGTTCGGGGGCCACTCCATTGATGCCGTGGTCGGGGTGACGGCCCAGGAGTTCAAGAACGAAGTGCTGGGCGGCAGCCGCGTAAACATCATCGGGGAGGACGAAAGCCTGTGGTACCTGAGTGCGGGACAGGAGGACGGCCAGACGAACTTCAACTCGGCCTTCGACTGGAGCATGCTTTCGGGCTTGGCCCGCACCAATTACGCGTATGAGGACCGGTACCTCCTGACACTCACGATGCGGGCCGATGGCTCCTCCCGCTTCGGGGACGACAATCAGTTCGGGTACTTTCCGTCGGTGGGGGCCGGTTGGCGAATGTCCGAGGAGGCCTTCATGGAGGACGTAGGCTTTATCAGTAATCTGAAGCTGCGCGGCAGCTGGGGGAGGATCGGGAACGACAAGATCAGCCCCTATCCCAGCGTGGCGAGCGTCACCTCGAACCAGAACGCCGTGTTTGGGCAGCCCGAGCAGCTGGCCTTTGGGTCGACCCTTGGAGAGCTGGCCAATCCGCAGGTGAAGTGGGAAGAGACGACCCAGACGGACGTCGGGCTCGACATTGGTCTCTTTGACGGTCAGCTCGCCGCCGAAGTGGACTATTACAGCCGCACCACGAGTGGCATTCTGATTCGGGTTCCCATTCCTCAATACGTGGGGGTCAGCACGCAACCAGTCGTGAACGCCGCGGAGGTCGTGAACTCCGGCATCGACGCCAGGGTCACCTGGGCGCAAAGCGTCGGCGACTTCTCCTACGAGATTAGTCTCAACGGCTCGACGACGAACAATGAGGTCGAGGCCCTCGGGCAGGGGAAAGAAGAAATTCTGGGGGGCGGGCTCGTGAATGAGATTCCCTTCACGACCAAGACTGTGCCCGGGCAGTCCATCGGGGCGTTCTTTGGCTACAAGGTGAACGGCGTCTACCAGAATCAGGAGCAGATCGACAATACGCCGTCCATGCCGGGGGTAGAGCCTGGAGACCTGAACTTTGCCGACACCGATGGGGACGGCGACATTGACGCGGAGGACCGGACCTTCATCGGGTCTCCCATTCCGGACTACACCTACGGGATCAACCTGAGTGCCAGCTACAAGGGCTTCGACGTGTCGGCCACCTTGAACGGGCAGGTGGGCGCCGAGATTTTCAACGCGAAAAAGGCGACCCGCTTCGGCATCGAGAATTTCGAGCGTTCCTTTCTTGATCGTTGGACCGGGGAGGGCACGAGCAATTCTGAGCCTCGAATCGGGAACCCGGGGCACAACTGGTTCACCGCCTCCGAGTGGCTGCTTGAAGACGGATCGTTCCTCAAGATCCGAAACGTACAGGTCGGTTACACGCTGCCTCAGAGTGTAACCGGTTCATTGGGCATGCGGAAACTGCGGGTCTACGCCAACGGGACCAATCTCGTTACCTTCACGGACTACAGCGGATACACCCCCGAGATAAGCGGAGATTCAGTCATTTCGGACTCTATCGACGACGGCATCTACCCGATCGCCCGCTCGGTGACTTTTGGGGTTGACCTCACGTTCTAACTCGGACCTACGTCCTCTGACCACTGACAGCTCCTTCGACCAAACCGGATAGACCCATGTATTCCTCTTTACTGCGACGTCGACTACGGATTCTCGGCTTTCTCCTGCTTCTCGTTGGAGGCCTTGCAATTGTCGGGTGCGATACCCTGGACAAGTCCCCCAAGGGAGAGCTCACCTCCGGAAACTTTTTTGAAACCCGGCAGCATGCCGTTCAGGCAACCAATGCGACCTACAATGTCCTGCGCGACTTTCGGGTCCACGTCTTCTCGTGGCTGGGGGTAACGGACATTGCCTCCGACGACGCTACAAAAGGCAGTACTCCGTCGGACGCGAGTTTCCTGCTGGAGCTTGACGACAAGACGTTTGGTCCTAGCAACCTTGCTTTCGAAGACACGTGGGCGGGCTACTACACGGGCATCTATCGGGCCAACGTGGCGATAAAAAACATTCCGCCCATTGACATGGAGGACGAGCTCAAGGAGCGGCTTATTGGGGAAAATAAATTTCTCCGGGGCTACTTCTACTTCTTTCTCGTTCGCGCGTACGGCGGCGTGCCCGAGATTACGGCGCCTCTGAAGCCGGATGAGTTCGAACAGTCCCGCGCCTCCCGGGAGGCCATCTACAACCTCATCGAGCAGGACCTGAACGACGCGGCTGACGCGCTCCCTTCACGGAACGAATACCCGGAAAGTGAAACGGGACGGGCCACAAAGGGCGCCGCGGAGGGATTGCTTGCAAAGGCGCACCTCTTCCAGGAAGAGTACGACGAGGCCCTCACTCACGCCCGGAACGTCATCCAATCCCGAAATGGGGTGGGGCAGTATAGTCTGGTCGACGACTACTGGACCATTTTCCGGAAGTCGGGCGAGTATTCGTCGGAGTCGGTCTTCGAAGTCGGGGTCGCTGCCCGGGAATCGGGTGGAGGGTCGACCTTTTACGGGTTGGTTCAGTCCGTGCGTGGCAGTGCCAATAACGGGTGGGGCTTCAATCAGCCGTCGCCGGATCTGGAGCAGTCCTACGAGCCGGGCGATCCGCGACACCAGGCTACAATCTTGCACCCCTGGGAGCCGCTCCCGGACGGGTCGGGCGTGATTGCTGAGGTTAATCCGAACGTTCCGAATCAGCGGTACAACGAGAAGGTGCAGTTGAGCGTGGATGCTCCCGGGGGCTACGGCAGCAATACGGTGAACATTCGGCGCGTGCGCTACGCCGACGTGAAATTGATCGCGGCGGAGGCCGCCTATCAGACCGGTGACGAGGAAGCGGCCCGTACCCACCTGAACGACGTACGCCGGCGAGCCCGCGAAGGACGCACAGTGACGCTGGGGCTGCAGCCGGAGAATATGTCCTCGGAGCTGGCGTCGGCGCTCGGCGTGGCGGACAGCGGCCCGCACGTGTTCGCCCGATACGTGGATGCCGGTGGACCGGCGGGCCAGACGGCCCTCAGTGGCTTTTCCTTTTCGACCGAGCCGATCCTCGTCGAGGTCGTGGACGTGCTGGAAACGGTGAACGGCACTGACGTTACCACCCGACAGGAATATCGGAACGCCTTGACGAGTGTGTCGCCGGGCGAGTCGGTTCCCGTCGAGAT
>CAYRPX010000185.1:0-6259 GCA_964426195.1 uncultured Salinivenus sp. | reverse complement strand
GGCATGCTGGCCACCATGATCAACGGGATGGCCCTCCAGGATGCCTTCGAACAAGTGGACCTCGTCACGCGCCTGCAGTCGAGCATCAAGATGGAAGAGATTGCCGAGCCCTTTATCCGGCGCCGGGCCATCCGGCACCTCGAAAAGGGTCGCGTCGTCATCTTTGGGGCGGGCACCGGAAATCCATACTTCACGACTGACACCGCTGCGGCCCTCCGGGGGCTTGAGATCGACGCCGACGTCATTTTGAAGGGAACGCGGGTCGATGGAGTCTTCACCGCGGATCCCGAGGAAGACGCCTCCGCCGAGCGTTTCGAGCGCATTCACGGTCGAGAGGTCATTCAGCGCGACCTGGGGGTGATGGACATGACGGCCCTCACGCTGTGCCGGGAATCGAAGATGCCCATCATCGTGTTCAATATCGCTAAGCCAGGAAACCTGCGGGCCCTGCTCGAAGGGGAAACCGTGGGCACCCGTGTGCATTGGGACGAAACAGAGGCTCCGGCCGAACACGTTCCGGCCTGAATCGCAATTCCTCATCCTCCGGCTCATTACCCGCACGCATTCCTATGCCCGACGACCCTATTCAGGACGTCCTGGACGAGGCCGACACGGAGATGGAAGAGTCCGTCTCCTACCTGCGCTCTCAGCTCCGAACCATTCGGGCCGGGCGCGCCTCGCCGGCTATGCTCGAAAACGTGACGGTTAACTACTACGGGTCCCAGACCCCGCTCGAGCAAGTGGCCAGCGTAAGCGCCCCCCAGCCCGATCTCCTCGTGGTGCAGCCGTTCGATCGGAACGCCATGGAGGACATTGAGCGGGGCATCATGAAAGCCGACCTCGGTCTCAATCCGAGCAACGACGGCGAAAAAATCCGCATTCCGATTCCCCCGTTGTCCGAGGAGCGGCGCAAAGAGCTCGTCGAGACCAGTCGGGAGCGGGCCGAAGAGGCCAAGATCTCGATCCGAAACACCCGTCGCGACGCCAAGAACGAAATTGAGCGCGTTGTCGAGGAGGAAAACTTTTCGGAGGACGTATACTACGGGGCCGAGGAAGACCTCCAGGAAATTACCGACGAGCACACCGAACAGGTCGACGCGCTCCTGGAACAGAAGAAGAGCCAAATTATGGACGTATAGCAAATTTTGGATTGTGGTCTACGGATTAACGATCGGGGCTGACCCCAAAATCCGCAATCCAAAATCTAAAACATCCGGAGGGGTGGCCGAGTGGTCGAAGGCGCTCGCCTGGAAAGCGAGTGTTCCGATACGATCGGGACCGGGGGTTCGAATCCCTCCCCCTCCGCAATTCGTCGTACGAGGCATTCTGTGAGGCCCTTCGGCCCGGTCGTCGCAGGCCCTGAGTCGGGCGTCCCACCTGCCGTCGGAAACTCGACTCTTTTCTGATTCGGAACGTCCGTTTCGGGACGTTCGCCCTTGCAGATCTTCTTCTCCCCGCCTCCCTTTTGCCATGATTCGTAGCATGACAGGCTTCGGGCGCGGCCACGCCAGCAACGAAGAGGCCACGGCGACCGTCGAGATTCAGTCGACGAACAAGCGTCACCTCAATATCTTCGTTCACCTTCCCGACCCCCTCCCGGAGGCCGAGTCGGACGTACGGATGCGGATGCAGGAGGCGTTCGAGCGGGGCCAGTTTGACGTCAACGTGTCGGCCGAGTTGAAAGGAACCGACGATCTGCCGGTGCACTTCGACGCCGATGCGGCGATGCGTCACAAGAAGCGCCTGGAACAGCTCTGTGCGGCGGCCCAGATCAAGGAACCCATCAGTCTCGATCACCTCCTCGAGTTCGAAGATATCTTCGCGGCGGAGGAGGAGCGGGAAGCCGCCAAGATTCAGCGCGCGTGGCCGGCGGTCACCAAAGCCCTCGACGCCGCCATTGAGGACCTGCAGGCGATGCGACGCGATGAAGGAGCCGCCCTCCGCGAAGATCTGGAGCACCGCACCCACGCCATCGACGAACACCTCGATGCCATCGAGGAACGGGCGCCCACCCGCGTCGAAGAACGACAAGAGCGACTCCGAGAGCGACTCCAGGACCTTTTGGACGACGAACATCTGGATCCCGACCGCCTCGAAACCGAAATTGCCCTCCTGGCCGACAAGCTCGACGTGACCGAGGAGTGCGTCCGCCTCCACTCGCACCTGGAGATGTTTCGGGAAGCCCTCGCTGGCGAGGAACCGGCGGGACGAAAGCTCAAGTTTGTCACGCAGGAGATCCACCGCGAGGCCAATACGATTGGGGCCAAGGCGGACGACGAAGAAATTTCGCGGCGCGCCGTCGAGATGAAGGAGGAGATCGAAAAGATCAAAGAGCAGATCCGAAACGTCGAATAAGACTTAGGTTTGAAGGTTGAACGTTGGAAGGTTGAAGGTTCGTGACCGATCCGCTGGCCTAGCCGTCTTTACTTTTTGACCTTCCAACCTTAATCCTCCCCATCATGCCCGATCAGAACATCATCGTCCTTACGGCTCCCAGTGGGGCCGGCAAAACGACCATCGCCCATCGCGTGCTGGAGGTCATGCCGGAGATGCAGTTCTCCGTGTCGGCCACGACACGCTCCGCCCGGCCCGGCGAAACCGAGGGTGAAGACTACCACTTTCTGTCGACTGAGGAGTTTGAGCGGCGGATCGAGGCTGGAGACCTCTTGGAGTACGAGGAAGTCTATCCGGGGCAATTCTACGGCACCCTCCGATCGGAGGTTGAAGATCGGACCGACGACGGACCCGTCTTGCTCGACATCGATGTGAAGGGGGCCCTCAACGTAAAGCGCACCTTCGGCAAGGATGCGCTGGTGTTGTTTATCGCCCCGCCCTCGGTCGAAGAACTACGTCGCCGACTCGAGGGGCGCGGCACCGAGGACCGAGAGGCCCTTCGGGACCGCCTCGATCGAGCCGAGCGGGAACTGGCAACGGCCGACGCTTGCGATGCGGTCGTTGTGAATGACGATCTAGACACCGCCGTCGAGGAAACCCTGACCCGAATTCGTCAGTTTCTGAGTTTGTGACCGTCCTGTCCCTTGCATGTTGCCCATACCACGAAGAGCATTCTCCGAATAATGAGGAATGATCCATGATGTGCAAAATGGAAACGGGAGCAGACGACCTTCCGTACGCACCCGTTTTACACATCAAACGTAGAAGAATCGGGGACGCAGAGAGGAGACTCCAAACGCCTTTTATCAAAACAGACTTCCCTGTCTACCATGGCAATCGAAACGCTCGATATCGACGAGCTGGCCAATCGGACCGGCAACCTTTACGAAACGGTGGCCATCCTGTCTAAACGCTCGCGGCAGGTGGCGTCCGATAGGCGCTCGGACCTCGACGATAAGCTGTCCTACTTTGAGGGCTTTGGCCCAGAGATGGAGGACGTACGCATGCAGGAAGAACAGGAGAAGGTCTCTCTTGAGTTTGAGAAGAAGTCCGAGCCGACGGAGGTTGCTATCGACGAATTCCTCGAGGACAAGATTTACTACCGAAAGCCCGACGAGTAGTCTTCCGTCGTATCCCGTGTCCCTCTGCCCAGCCATCGGCAGAGGATGTTGTCTCGGGAGGGGCTCTAATCCGGCTGGCGACTCACCGCTCCGTCCTGTCCGTGTTGTGGGACGGTCGGGCTCGTCGACCGGATTTTTTGGTTCGGTTTCCTGTTGTCCCCCCTGCTCGTTACCATGAGTCGCTTTTCCTCCGAGCTGTCCGGGCGGCACGTGGTGCTGGGCGTGACGGGCAGCATCGCGGCGTACAAGGCTGCCTTGCTCGTCCGGCGTCTGAAGAAGGCGGGGGCCGAGGTGCAGGTGCTCATGACGCCCGACGCCGAGCGATTTGTCACCCCCCTCACGCTCGGCACCCTGTCGGAACGAGAAGTCCTTACGGAGATCTTTCCGGAGAATGAAGACGGGTCGTGGACGAAGCACGTGTCCCTTGGCCAATGGGCCGATGTTTTTGTGGTTGCCCCCGCTACGGCCCAGACAATTGCCAAGCTGGCCCACGGCTTCTGCGACTCAATGCTGACAGCCACTGCCCTCTCGGCGCGCTGCCCCCTGCTAGTGTGCCCGGCCATGGATCGGGACATGTATCGTCACGCCGCCACCCAGGACAATCTGGACCGCCTCCGCGAGATCGGCTACGCGGTGATGCCCGCCGAACACGGTGAGCTCGCGAGTGGGCTCGTGGGACGGGGGCGAATGCCCGAGCCCGAAGCCATCCTCAAGCGCGCGGTGGAGATGGTGGAAGAAAACAAATCCACAGCGGACCACGCCTCCGACACTGACTCCTCGTTCGCGGGCACCGAGGTACTCGTCACGGCCGGGCCCACCCGGGAGCCGATCGATCCCGTCCGCGTCCTCACCAATCCCTCAACGGGCACGATGGGCTACGCCCTTGCCGAAGCCGCGGCGCAGCGTGGCGCATCGGTGACTTTGGTCACGGGGCCCACTACGCGTTCGCCCCCCTCTGAGGTCGAGGTGATCGAGGTGCAGACGACCGAGGAAATGAACAAGGCCGTACAGGCCCATCGCGAGCGGGCCGACTACATCTTCATGGCGGCCGCCGTGGCCGATTACACACCCGCTGATCCCTCGCCTTCGAAGCGCAAAAAGGACGAGGAGGACCTCGTCTTGCACCTCCGCCGGACGCCTGATATCCTAAAGACACTCGGCGGCCACAAGCGGCCCGGACAGGTACTCGTGGGATTTGCGCTGGAAACGGACGACGGACTCGAAAACGCACGGCGCAAACTGGAGGAAAAGAACCTCGATTGGATTGCACTGAACAATCCCACGGAGGAAGGCGCCGGCTTCGGGCCCTCCACGAATCGGGTAACGCTCCTTCGGCGTGACGGTCCGCCCGAAGAGTTGCCGCTCATGTCCAAGGCCGAGGTGGCAGAGGTCCTGCTTGACCGAGTATTGGCCGCTCCTCGGGAACAGCAGAACTAACCGTCACGGGGTCGACGCGCGACGGCGCATCGCTCCGTTCTTCTTTATCGCCTCGAGTCGGCCGAGACGTTCTTTTGCGAATCGTCATTCTCCTCCCTCTCCCCTCTTACCCGTTTGCCGATGCGCGAGCTTCTCCGCGAGTTGCGGACCATCGTCGAGCATGAGCGCGCGCTCCGCGGAGATTTCCTTCCCCTTTCCCCCTCAGACACTGCTTCGTCGCCGTCGTCGACTGAGACCGACCCCGCGACGCCGTCCGACGCAGACGCTTCTCCCTCTTCATCCCCCACCGAAGACACGTCCCCCGACGATCCCATGCCCAATCGAGACTTGTTCGGCAACGAAGTGGACCCGACCGAAGACCCTTCCCTCCCCCCCTGGAAACGCATCGAGGCCCTCGTCCCCGACGACGCGCCCTACAAGGATGCTGAGACGCTGGAGGAGGTCGAGTCCTACCTCGCCAACACCGTACTCGTCCCCATCGACGAGGACCGCGAGAATCCCGTCTTCGGCGTCGGAGACCCAGAGGCGGACCTCGTCATCATTGGAGAGGCCCCGGGGCGCGACGAGGACAAGGAGGGCGAGCCATTCGTGGGGCGGGCCGGCCAACTCCTCGATAAAATTCTCGATGCCATCAACTTTGAGCGTGAGGACGTCTACATCACTAACATTTTGAAGAGCCGTCCTCCTCGGAACCGGAACCCAAAGTCCGCGGAGATCGACGCACACCTCCCCATTCTCTGCAAGCAGATTGCACTCATCCGACCAGTCATCATTCTCGCGGTCGGCAAGGTGGCGGGTAACACCCTTTTGGACCGAAGCTCTTCTCTCTCCAACTTGCGGGATCAGGAGCACGATTTTTACGGCATCCCCTTGATGGTGACCTATCACCCGGCGGCCCTCCTTCGTAATCCACAGTGGAAGCGGCCTACTTGGGAAGACGTAAAGCTGCTCCGCACCCGGTACGACCAGTTGACGGACGAAACCTGAATGGCCTCGTATCGGTCTCCTTTTCGGAGGCGAGTTTCCTGTTCGGAATTCCTCCGAGGCGGAGCCTACGCGCCTCTCGGTCCAAGCCCCCAATCCTCTGTTCATGGCTGACAGCGACGACTCGCAACGGCTCAATATCGACGAGTCCTCCCGCTCGTCCTACCCCCTCGAAAAGATGCGCGGGGGACAGGGACAGCAGACGCGGGAGCAGGCGGAAGCGGTCCACGAGCAGTCGGGACGCGTTCCTCCCCAGGCCGTCGACGTCGAGAAGTCGGTGCTCGGGGCCATGCTCATCGAGCGGGAGGCCATCCCGCAGGTCA
>CAYRPX010000184.1:0-6267 GCA_964426195.1 uncultured Salinivenus sp. | reverse complement strand
GCTTCACCAGCTTCGCCCACAGGAGCCGCCCGGCCCGCATCTTGGCGATCTCCATAAAGTGGTTCATCCCGATGGCCCAGAAGAAGGAGACGCGCGGGGCAAAGTCGTCGATGTCGAGTCCGGCGTCGAGCCCCGTGCGGAGGTACTCCAGACCGTCGGCCAACGTGTACGCGAGTTCCAAGTCGGCCGGGGCCCCCGCCTCGTGCATGTGGTAGCCGCTCACCGAGATGGCGTTGAATTTCGGCATCTCCTCCGCGCAGTAGGCAAAGATGTCGCCCACGATCCGCATCGACGGCTGCGGCGGGTAGATGTACGTGTTGCGCACCATAAACTCCTTCAGGATGTCGTTCTGAATGGTGCCCGCCAGTTTCTCGTGGGAGACGCCCTGCTCCTCCGCGGCCACGATGTAAAAGGCCATAATGGGGAGGACGGCCCCGTTCATCGTCATTGAGACGGATACGTCGCCCAGCGGAATGCCCTGGAAGAGACGCTTCATGTCCTCGACGGTGTCGATGGCCACGCCTGCCTTGCCCACGTCGCCCCGCACCCGGTCGTGGTTGGAGTCGTAGCCCCGATGGGTCGCCAGGTCGAAGGCGACTGAAAGCCCTTTCTGTCCCGACGCGAGCGCCTCGCGATAGAACTCGTTCGACTCCTCTGCCGTCGAAAAGCCAGCGTACTGGCGGACGGTCCAGGGTCGGTACGCGTACATTGTGGTGTACGGCCCGCGCAGGTAGGGAGGAATGCCGGACGCGAAGTCCAGGTGATCGAGGTCGTCCAGGGTGTCGGAGCCGTAGATGGGCTCCACGTCAATCTGCTCGGGGGTCGACCACGAGGCGTCCTCGGGCGGGGCCGTCTCCCCCTCGCGGGGCGGGTCGTACGCGATGTTGCTGAAATCAGGACGCATGGGTTCTTCGGAGGCGTGTGGGATATATTTCCAAGTTGCCAGGAGCCATATACCGCGTGAAGCGTGATGCGTGAAACGTGGGGGAGAAAGAGCTTACGCTTCACGTTTCACTCTTTAGAACTCACAGACATGCCGAGGCGGGATTGAAGCGTTTCGAGGGTGTCTCGGAGGGTGCTTCCCTGGTGAATGAAGAGGTCCGTGACTTCGTCTGCGTCGATGTCGTTGGGCGCTCCGGCGATCAGGAGAAGTGCGTCGTGGCTGCGGTCGGTAAGTGCCGCCGCAAGGGCGGGGGCGAGCTCGGCGTACGCGGTGTTCGAGCTGCAAAGGACCACGGCATCGACGTTCTGCTTGGCTGCCGCGTCGGCCGCCTCATCGACCGTATCGAACTTGAGCGGCTCCTCGATCACAAGACCCGCCACGCCCAGGAAGTTGCGGGCAAACGTAGCCCGGGTGCTGCGGACGGCGGGTGGACCGATGGGGACGAGCAGGACACGCGGCGGTCCCTCGTGTGTGTCGGCGTGTTCTTCGGTGCGGAGGCGGATTGACTCGATCTCCTCGGCCACGCGGATGCGGGGAAGCGGCTCGATTGCGCCGGTTTCCTCCCGCAATGTGGCACACAAACCGTCGAGTGTGGCTCCGTCGCGGAGAGCGTGCCGGATCGTGTCGATTGAGGGAGCATCGAGGGAGGGGGGCTCGCTGGGCGAGGAAGAACCACCTAGATCGGTGAAGTCGTCGCGGCGCCGTTCGTCGAGGTCTGGATAGTGCGTGGTGCCGACGAGCACGTGCTCCCGTTCGTCGATGGCGTCCAAGCGCTTTTTTCGCGTTTTTGCAATGTCGCGTTGCAGGGCACCATTCCGGAGGGCCTCGACAATGCCACCCTCCGCCTCGAGGGTCCGAAACTGTTCCCAGGCCTGTCGAGCGAGCTTATCAGTCAGCAATTCAATATAGTAGGATCCGGCCGCCGGGTCGGTCACCTTGTCGAGGTGCGCCTCGTGGCGCAGCACGAGCTGTGTGTTCCGGGCGATGCGTTGACCGAACGCGTCGGAGGGACGAATCGAGGCGTCGTAGGGACGGACCGTCAGGGCGTCGCAGCCGCCGAGGACAGCAGTCATTGCCTCTGTGGTGGCCCGCAGCATGTTTAGGTGCGGATCGTAGATGGTTTCCGTTCGCCGGGACGTTTTGGCGTGGACGAACAAGTCGCTGGGGGCGAAGGAGTCCTCGGTGTCTCCCTCGTTCGCAAAGGCTTCGACGACCTGAGGGACGACCAAGCGAAGAGCTCGCAGCTTGGCGAGTTCGACGAAATAACTCGTCGAACTCGGGACGATTATCTGAAGGGAATCGAGTAGCGTTTTAAGGTAGAGTCCGCGGTTGGTCGAGCGGGTGAGGCGTTCGGCGAGGGCGCCAAGCGTACAGGCAAGTTCCTGCACGGCGGAGGCTCCAGCCTCGTGGTAAGTGCTAGCGTCAACGGTCACCGATCGAACCTGCGGCAGATCGTCTGCGTGCCGCGTGAGAGAATCGGCCAGTGCGAACGCTTGGTCTACGCTGGGGCTAAGACCCGTCGCCAGACCCGCCACGGGGTCGTAGGCGATCGATCCCCGGACGGAGGACGAATCAATGTCTGAGTCGGTGAGAATCTCTCGGAGCATTCCGTAGAGGACCGGGCCGGCGTGGACCGATCCGAAGTGAAGTCCTGTTTCCTCCAGATCGAGACCATCGAGGACAGTGGCAAGATCGTCAGCGGAGTGAATCCTGACTCCGTGATCGTCCATCCCTGGGGGGGCGACGATCAGTTCAAGGTCATAGGTTCCCTTCTCGATGGCGGCCCGGGCGTGCTCGTTAGCAGTCTCGGGATCGGGGTGGCTGATGCGCTGGCAACGGATCCATGCGTTGGCCGGGGTGTCTGTGGCCTCGGCCAGTGGAGGGGGCGACCCCTCGGAGTCGACGTGTCGGACGTCATCAAGGGCCTCTCGGTGGAGATACGCAGGCATCGTCACGTCCCCGAGGGAGGACCAGTTCAGGAGGTCGTCGGGGATCGCCCCGAGCTCCGACTGCACCTTTGCTTTCCACTCTGCAGTGTTGACTGCAGGGAACTCGTGGAAAAGCGATCCGACCGGTCTTGTCTGGGACATGACCAGGAGGCAGTTGAGAGTCAAACGGAGGGGAGCAGAGAAACCTTCCTCTCACGCCCACTTTATCTCGTACGGGATTCTTCGCCGGGCGGTCCGTGCAGGGAGCGGTAGCGTCGAATGAGGTCGTAGACCGAAATTCCGTAGGCCACGCTCACGTTGAGCGAAATTTTGGCCCCGTACTGCGGAATCTCGAGCGCTAGATCCGCGGGGTCGAGCAGCTCCTCCTCGATGCCGTGCACCTCGTTGCCCACCACGAGGGCGATCGGGAAGTTCTGTGCCTCAACCTGGTCGGGCCGTTGCGTCCGGTTCGTTTGTTCGAGGACCGCGATCGTGTAGTCTGCCTCCTGAAGGTCGTGAAGGAGGGGGGCTGCCTCGTCGTGCTGGGTCCACTCTACGGTGTCCTGGGCACCGAGGGCGGTTTTGTGGAGGTCCTTGTGCTCCGGGGTGCCAGTGAAGCCGGTGAGGTGCACGTGCTCGATCCGGGCCGCGTCCGACGTGCGGAACATCGACCCAACGTTGTGAATCGATCGTACATTGTGCACGACGAGCCGCACGGGATGCTTAGGAAGGGAAGCGACTGTCTCGGGATCGGGGCGTTCAATTTCATCCCAACTAAGCTTGCGCATCTGGCGACTAGTGGAGAAATTAGTGGCATATGAGCCGCAGAAAGTGTTTCTACCTGCGGACAGACGGTGCAATTCGTCCTACCGCGCCCTGTTTCCCCTCTCTGGCGCCGATGTCAGAATTTCCCTTTATGTCCGTTTCCCGATCCCACTATCTTGTTCTTCTCAGTGCGGGCCTTCTCATCTGGAGTGTTGCGGGCTGTACGGCATTCCGGGAGGTGGCCAATCTGCGGAAGGTCCAGTTTGCGATCGATCGTGTGTCAAGCCCCCGTCTGGCCGGCGTGGACGTTTCGGGGATCAAGTCCTACAACGACTTGCGCACAACGGATGTCCTCCGCCTCGGTTCGTCTCTTTCGGAGGGGAAGCTGCCGATGGCCTTTACCCTCTATCTGGAAGCGACCAATCCGGCTTCCAACAGTGTGGATGCCCGCCTCACCGAGATGGATTGGACCCTCCTTCTCGACAACCGAGAAACGATTTCGGGACGATTTGAACGGGAGGTCGTCCTCCCCCCCGGAGAGCCCACCAACGTTCCCATTCGGATTGAACTCGACCTGCTTCGGTTTTTTGAGGACAATCTGCAGAGCCTCGTAAATCTCACCTCTGCTGTCGTGCAGGGCACGCCTCCTCAAACGATCGAGCTCCGGGCCCAGCCGACCGTCACCACGAGGTTGGGGCGCTTCGAGTATCCCTCTCCCATTACTGTGGTTAGCAAAGAGGTCGGGGGCGACAATCAGCAACCGTAGATCCTCCCGAGTTTCGTTCATCGACAGATCTCCACCGAAGTTCTCCACAACGTGATTGTCACCATCGATGGCCCCGCAGGATCTGGGAAGAGCACGACCGCCCGGCGGGTTGCAGCTCGTCTCGACTACGTGTACCTCGATACAGGGGCCATGTACCGGGCTGTGGCCCTCGCCTTTTTACGAGCCGGGGCCCCCGCCACGCCTGAGGGGGCGGTGCAGGTGGTGCCGAGCCTCGATGTTGACGTGAGATACGGGCAGGATGCGATGCAGGTGTTTCTCAGAGGTGAAGACGTCACCGATCAGATCCGGACCGCCGAGGTCAGCGGTCTCGTGAGCGATATTTCGACCCTCCTCTCGGTTCGGGAATACATGGTCGAGGAACAGCGCCGGATTGGGCGTGAACAGGCCGCGACGCATGGGGGCGTTGTGTTGGACGGACGAGACACTGGAACGGTCGTCTTTCCCGAAGCAAACTTAAAGATCTTTATGGTAGCCGATGTTGAGGAGCGGGCCCGTCGCCGACAGCAAGAGTACGAGGCGGCCGGTGAGAGCGTCTCCTTCGAAGAGGTTCGGGCCGAGATCGAACAGCGGGACCGTCAGGATCGAAATCGCGATATCGCGCCTCTTCGGCGGGCCGAGGATGCACTGCTGCTCGACACCACCGACCGCACAATTGCAGAGCAGGTTGCGTTTGTCGTAGATCACGTTAAAGCACACCCATCCTGGGGAACGTAGACGGTCCGGTACAATACAACCGTCGCCTATGACAAGGCATATTACTGAAGCCCATTATTGGGCCTCCTTCTGACCGTTGCATCTTTCTTCTGGAAGAGAGCCCTTTGCCCTCTTCCAGAGCATGCACGTTCCGTTCATTCTCCCTCCTGGAACGTCAGGTCCAGGCAGGTACAAATTGCATCCGCCGCTGGACTGTTGAACCCTCCAGTGCGTCGTAAACCTCCAATCGTATATGGCAGAACAAGAACAAGTCGCACCGAAAGACGAATCGCAGGACGTTGCGAACTCACAACCCGCTTCCGCGGAACCGGAAGGGGACCAAACTTCCGCCAAGTCCGAATCCGCTGCCGCCGATACGGCGGAGCCGACGGAATCCACGGCCGACGCGGCTGAGGTCTCCAAAGCCTCGGAGGAAGAGCGAGGCGGGAGTTCAGGGTCGGCCCCTGCGTCTCCCGACGAGACGACGAGCGAATCTTCTGAGGCAGGGGAGACGGAAGAGCCCCCCGCGGAGGCTCCCCAAGAGCCGGGCTTTGTCAGTCGGATTCTCGAGGAAGCTGTTGAGGAAGCTTCACAGGAGCTCAAGATCCCGTCCGGCGACGAGGCCACCCTCGATGTGTCCGACTTTGACGAGCCGACGCGGACCATTTCTCCCGACGAGCTCGAACGGACTGAAGAATCGCAGGGCTTTACCGGTGAAACGTACGGCCAGACAGTCTCTCTCGACGAGATCGAAACCGACGAGCAGTCCTACACCGACGACCCGGTCTACGACCAGTTCCGGCAAGTCGTCGATCAGACGTCGATCGACATCCGGGAGCAAGACATTGTGGAAGGCCGCGTACTTCGGATCAATGAAGACTACGTGGTCATCGACATTGGGTATAAGAGTGACGGGATCGTTCCGCGCGACGAGTTTGAAGGCGAAGACATTCGCCCCGGCGACGCGGTGGAGGTCTATCTGGAGCGCAAAGAAGACCGGGACGGCCAGCTTGTTCTCTCCAAGGAGCAGGCCGACAAGGTACGTCGCTGGCAGCGAGTTGAAGAGATTTACCAGAACGAGGAGGTCGTCGAGGGCACCATCATCCGTCGTATCAAGGGCGGCATGATTGTGGAGCTCTTCGACGGCATGG
>CAYRPX010000183.1:0-6283 GCA_964426195.1 uncultured Salinivenus sp. | reverse complement strand
CCGGGGCGAGACCGTGGCCGTGGTGGGCGGCGGCGACAGCGCCATGGAGGAGTCCACCTTCCTCACGAAATTTGCCGAGAAGGTGTACGTCATCCACCGCCGCGACGAGTTGCGGGCGTCACAAATCATGCAGCAGCGGGCCTTTGAGAACGACAAGATCGAGTTCATCTGGAACACGGAGGTCATCGACGTGCTGGGCGAGGATGCGGTCGAGGGCATCGAGGTGATCGACAACGAGACGGGCGAGACGCGTGTCATGGACGAGGTGACGGGCTTCTTTCTCGCCATCGGCCACACGCCGAACACCGGGCCGTTTGAGGACTGGGTCGAGATGGACGACAACGGCTACATTCTCACTGAGGGCGCTTCCACCTATACGAACGTCCCGGGCGTCTTTGTCTGCGGCGACGCGCAAGACGACGAGTACCGGCAGGCTGTCACGGCTGCCGGTACCGGGTGCAAGGCTGCGATCGACGCCGAGCGGTGGCTGAGCGAGCACGGTGCGGTAGACCCCTCTCGCCCCGAAACGACCCTTCGTCCTATGGAAGCGTAATCACGCGCCCCCTGCCATCTCATGTGCGCTACTTTTTCGGCTTCTCTGCTCGTTCGTCGGCCCCCGCCCATACTCGCCTGCGCCGGGGCAGTCCTGCTCGTGAGCCTCGCCAGTTCGGGTTGTGCGCCGGACTCGTCCGGCTCCCCCTCCTCGTCGGACACGACGACCACCACCGTGGAGACGAGCATCTCTCCCCCCAGGGCGTCGTCCGCGAAGGCGAGTTCTGCGCCCCGGTCTGCACCGACCGACGCCGACGCCTCCCGAACCGTGGCCCAGCGCCTGGCAGACGCAACGGTGAAGGCCCGCATCAAACAGGCCCTGGTCCACGAACGCGCTCTCCGTCCCTTTAACTTTTCCCCGGAGGTCATCCGCGGCACTGTCACCCTGCATGGCGACGTGGACACGCGCGAGCAGTATCGTCACGCCAAGCGCATTGTCGAATCCCTGGAGGGGGTCGAGTCGGTCTCGAATCAGGTTACAGTGGCGGGGCGTCCCGTCTCGGGGAGCGACTCCCTCTCAGTGTCCGACGCTGCGTCGGAGGACATCTACCACACTGTCCAGCGGGGCGAGACGCTCTGGCAGATTGCACGGGAGTACGACGTGTCTGTCCGGCAGATTCGGGCTCTCAACGACCTCTCCTCATCCCTCCAGGCCGGCGAGCGCATCCGGGTGCGATAGGGGTGCGATAGGAATGTCAGGGTGGAAGGTTGAAGGTTGAGAAGGGGGACATCTTCCCGCGTTCTTCCGTGCCTATGCACTTACGCCCCGCTGGACCGACCGGCCTGCGCGGCCCCTCCCAATCGGGCCGGGACGAAGAGGAGGCCGTCGGGGACACATCAGACGAACCGAAACGCGTAAGGGGACGCCGATCCGGCCCCTCCGAGCAGGACGCCGCCTGCGAGAAGCACGCCGAAAACGTCAATCCACACTGAATGGCGATACAGGTCGTTCGACATGGTGCAACTGTGGGCTGGATGGCAAAAATAGAAGGTAATAACAGTTAGCGAACGACCGTCAGCTTCTGCGCCTGGACCGTTCCCTCGGCCTCCAGCCGCAGGAAGTACGTCCCGCTGGGCAGGCCCGACAGGTTCATCTGCCACTCGTGGCGACCCGCCTCGTAGCGCCCATCGGCCACCGCCTGCACCCGTCGGCCCAAAAGGTCGTAGAGCGCAACGCGCAGATCGGTTGTCTCCGGCACCTCCATCCGAAGGGTCGCCTGCTGGCGAGCCGGGTTCGGGAAGGGCGCCCGCAGCGAGAGCCGATCCGGAAGGCCCAGCCCCACGCGCACTACCTCGCTCAGCTCCTCGCGCCCGTCAATGTCGACCTGTCGCAGACGATAGGCCAGCGTGTCGGCCGAAAACGGGACCTCCGCGTCCTCGAACCGGTAGGTCTGCGGCTTTTGCGTCGTGCCGCTGCCGTCGACCCAGCCGACCTCCTCCCACTCTCCGCCGCTCCCACGCTCTCGTCCTCTCTTCCGCTGCACGGCGAAGCCAGCGTTATCCTGTTCCGAGGCGGTCTGCCACGTCAAGCGGACCGTATTTTCGCCGGTCGTCTGGGCGTTGATTCCGGCCAGCTCCACCGGAATCGCCACGACCGGATCGGCGGCCGTGAGGTTGCCGGCCGCGTCGTACTGGAAGTCCAGGCCCTCGGACGAGGTGTACTCGGCCTTCGTGAGTCGCCCCTGCGTGTCGTAGCTGTAGTCGACCGTGTAGGAGCTCGCCGGGGCGGACTTCGAGGTGTCGGGACCCGCGTCCGACTGGGCCCCGGCCCCCTCGGCCGGACCGGCGCACAGCAAAAGCGCGAGCAGACCGAGGAGAACGCCCGAGATGTTGGGAGCACAACGCATATCGCAGGTTCTCATGTTGGCATATGACGAAGATGACCTGTCGCCGCTCCGACCGTCGGGGCCGATTCGCTCCGGCGGACCGATGATTTTGATTAGCTCGTCAATCGCGGGGTCACAGATCGGAAGCAATGTATCACGACACGTTCTGTGCTTCTTCGGGCTCATCAACGAGGTCGCTCTAGAAGAACGTCGGGGAGTTTCCCCTGTGGGGTCTCCCGAGAGCCGAGCGGGCCCCCAGATCCGTCTGCTCCGGGTGCTGTATGGAGACTGACCCCGTCCGTCGACCGTTCTTCCACGATGACGGTGCCCACAGCGGCTTCATCATCCTCTCTCACTACGCTTACGGGATACTCCGACCCCTCCACCAATTCCTTAACGGGCGTGTCCCCGGACGCACCTGCGGGTTCATCCAATGAAGTTATTTCTACTTCAAAAGTACCCTCTTTTTCAGGTAAGAACTGGAAAGAAGGTCCTTTTACTTTGTCAATTGTGTATTTCCCTTCATAATCAAAAACAAACTCAAAATCAGTGTCAAGACTCTCGGCGATCTCCTCGCCATCGTCGTTTTCGCCGCCGGGGGTAAATATAACTGGCTTCACCTCTACATTAATCTCCGGGTTCCAACTTACGCTCCCGCTCACACTAGGTGGCTCTCCACTTACAGCTAGATCTTGTAAGAAGTCATCATTGTTACGAACGTCTAATGTCGTACTCGCCTTTTGGCGAACTTGGCCACTGGTAGTGGTCAACTCGGCTTCAACCGAGGGACGGTCCTCTGACACGTCGTCGGGAAAAACCTGTAACCCCCTCGGATCCACAAACCCCCGAGGATTATTCCGGGCGTACTGGTACGGATTGATCTCGTCCGGGCGCAGCGACCGGACCGGGTCCCGCGAGAGGAAGCGCCGCGAGGAGGCGTCGTAGTAGCGGGCCCGCATGTAGTAGAGGCCGTTCCCCTCGGCCATCACCCCGAACGCCCCCTGCCAGGTGAAGAGATTTTCCACGCTCCCCTGCTCGGCCACGACCGTCCCGTAGGGGCTGTAGGCGTAGGCCGCCTCCACGCTCCCCGACTCGCCGGTGATCAGGGTCGTATTGCCCATCTCGTCGAAGTGGTAAAAGTGGCGGCTGCCGCCGGAGGCATCGACGCTGTAGAGAAGCCGCCCACCCGGGGTGTGCACGTAGTAGCGCTGGTCGGTCCCACCTTCTTTCTTGACCGACACCGAAGGAAGCCCGAGGGCGTAGTTCCAGACGCAGCTCTGGGTGGTCCCCCCTTCGCTCTTCGAGGTGCGGTTTCCGAAGGCGTCGTAGCCGAACGAGGTCGTCGTGGTCCCGTCGCTGTAGCTTTGGAGCCGGGAGAGGCCGTCCCACGTGAACGTATGAGTGCCGTCGTCGGTCACGCGCCCGAGGGCGTCGTAGTTGAAGCCCTGGATCTGATGGGCCGCGTCGTAGCTGTAGCTCTCCGACGAGGGAGAAAGATTAGGGGCCACCGGCCCGGACCGATCCGCCTGGACCACGTTACCGCGGGCGTCGAGCGTGAGGGTGCTGGAGGCCAGGACGTTCCCGCCCGAATCGGTCTCCTCGATGCCTGTGAGGCGCCCCCCGGAGTCGTAGGTGAAGGTCGTCGTCGTGCCGTTCGGGCGCGTGATCTTGGTGAGGCGTCCCGCGTTGTCGTAGCTGAAGGTCGTGGTCCCGCCCTGCCAGTCCTCGACTTTCGTCAGGCGCCCGGCCCCGTCGTAGGTGTAGGTGACCGTCCCGCCCGGAAGGGTCACGCTGGCGATGCGGCCCTCCCCGTCGCGGCCCACCGTGAGCCCGTTGCTCTCGGTAATCTGTCCCTCCGCGTTGCGAGAAAGCGTCACGCCCGTCGCCCCGGTCAGGTAGCCGTTCGGCCCGTAGTTATAGCTTAGGTTCGAGCCGTCCGAGGGAGAGAGGCCCGTTAGATTATTCGTTCCGTCGTAGCTGCGGGTCACCGTGCCGAGCCCACCGGGCAGGTCGACGCTGGTGAGGCGGTTTCGATTGTCGTAGTTGTTGGTGGCCGTTTGATTGAGCGGATCGGTCCGCTCGGTAATGCGGCCCAGCGCGTCCCGCGGCGCGTTCCAGCTTCCGTTGTTCGGCCCGGTGCGCCCCTCCAGAAAGCCCATCCCGTCGCGGTTGTACGAGGCGGAGGCTCCCCCCGGCAGCGTCATGCCCGAAAGCAGGCCCCGCCCGTCCCGGTTGAGCTGAACGGTGCCCCCGGACGGGTTCTGTATGGCCGTGGCCCGCCCCAGCGCGTCGCGGGTGATTCCCCTCGTGTGGCCGAGCGGACTGACAATCTGAGTGATCCAGCCCATTGCGTTGGAGGTGAGGGTCGTCGTCTCCCCGGCCGGGTTGGTGAGGGCCGTCGGCACCCCCTCCGCGTCGTAGCTGATCTGCCAGGTGTCTTCGGCCCCGTTGGTGATCGAGACGAGCCGGTCCTCCCCGTCGTAGCCGAAGGACCACGTGTTGCCGGTCCGGTCGGTGATCGAGACGAGGCGCCCGTCGGCGTCGTAGCTGTAGCCGAGCGACTGGCCGTTCCGGTCGGTTGCCGATTTGAGCCGGTCCATATCGTCAAAGCTGCGCTGGACGGACTGGCTGGACGGGTCGGTGATCTGCGTCAGGTTGTTGTTTTTGTCGTAGGAAAAGGTCGTCTTTCGCCCCTCCTCGTCGGTCACCTGGACGAGGCGATCCGCGTCGTCGTAGCTAAAGGTTCGGGAAGTGCCATCCGGCCGGTCGATAGACGTGAGCCGCCGAAATGCGTCGTAGCTGTAGGTCGTAACCTTGTTGTCCGGGTCCTCTACGGAGGCGACCGTCCCGTCGCTGTTGTACGTAATCGTGGTTGTCCCCCCTTCCGGGTTGGTTACGGTCAGGAGCTGGCCTCGGCTGTTGTAGGTGGCGGTCCAGCCGTTGTTCTCCGGGCCGGTGAACGACGTCGGGTTGCCGTCCCCGTCGTAGCCGAAGCTTTGGGAGGTCCCGTCCGGGCGGCCTATTCCCGTCAGGTCCCGAAAGGTAAATCCCTCGTCGCTGCGGGAGGTGTAGTTGTAGTTCGTCACGTCCCCCTGCGCGTTGTTGATGGAGGTGGGAAGCCCCGACGCCGAGTCGAAGCCGAACTGCGTGACCGCCCCGAGACGGTCGGTGATCTGATCCCGCTGGCCGGCGTCCGAGTAGCCGAACGTCATGGTCTGATTGTTCGCGTCGGTCATCGAGAGGAGATGCCCTTCAAAGTTGTGGACGTGCTCGGTGGCGTTTCCCAGGGGGTCGGTCACCGTGGTCGTCCGCTCGCCGGTGTTCGAGTCGACGCTGTACGCAAAGGTGGTCTTGTTGGCGAAAGCGTCGGTCTGGCTTGCGACCCGCCCCTGGTCGTCGTAGGTCTGGGTGAAATGCGCGTTGCCCCCGGGCCGCGTCTTCTCGGTCAAAAGCCCGGTAAAGGAGCTGCTTCCGTCGTAGCTGTAATTCGTGGTGTTGCCCAGCGGATTGGTGGCGCTGGTCAGAAGCCCGTTGGTGAAGCCGAACTGAACGGTGCGGGTCCCGTCGGAGACGCTCGTCAGGCGGCCCCCGCTGTTGTAGCCGAAGGTGAGGCTCCGGCCCAGCCCGTCGCTCACCCCCGTGAGCTGCCCACTGCTGTTGTAGGACAGGGTAAGCACGTTGCCCCGGCCGTCTCCGATCTTCGTGAGCGTCCCGCCGGTATCGAAGGTGTAGATGCGCTGGGTGCGGGGATTGGCCAGGCGATAGCCGTTGGTTTCCACGACCAGCTGGAAGGGCTGCTCCTCCTGCGTCGTCTGGGTCCAGCCCCCGCCGTCGTCCTCAAACCGGATCACGCGCCCGCGCCAGCTTACGACCTCGACGATCTCGACCCCGACGAGCGAGGCCAC
>CAYRPX010000182.1:0-6340 GCA_964426195.1 uncultured Salinivenus sp. | reverse complement strand
CTCGAACGTCGCCCACAGCCCCGTCCGCGCCCGGGCGGCGCAGCGGCTGGCGGACTTGGCCCCCGACGGCCTCGGCAACGTCTTTTTCGCCAACTCCGGCTCGGAGGCCAACGAGACGGCCCTGAAGCTGGCGCGGAAATACACGGGCCGGTCCGGCGTCGTAGCGATGGAGCGGGGGTGGCACGGGCGCACGCTGGGGAGCCTCGCCACCACGCACGACGAAAAATACCGCGCGCCCTACCGAGACGTACTCCCGGAGACGACCTGGATTCCGGTCGGTGACCTCGACGCGGCGGAAGCGGTGTTGGCGACCAAAGACATCGCGGCGGTCCTGTTGGAACCGATCCAGAGCATCGCCGGCATGCGGGAAATTCCTGCCGAGTACGTGCAGGGCCTCCGTGCCCTGTGCGATGAGTACGGCACGCTCTTGGCCTTTGACGAGGTGCAGACGGGCGTGGGTCGGACCGGCACATTCTCGATGAGCGAGCAGCTCGGCGCGACGCCCGACCTCATCGCGCTTGCCAAGAGCCTCGGCGCGGGGGTGCCGGTCAGCGCTGTGCTCGTGGACGATGCCGTGGCCGAAACTGTCGAGACGGGGGATCAGGGCTCTACGTTTGGAGGGGGAATGCTCGCGATGGCGGCGGTGGAGGCCACGCTCAACACGCTCGTCGAGGACGACCTGATGGCCCGCGCCACCGAGATTCACGAGCAGGTGGCTGATCAGGTGGGCCCGATCGTTGAGGAAGTCCGTGGCCGCGGCTGCCTGATGGGGCTGAAGTTCGATCGTCCCGTTGAGTCTATAGTCGACGCCCTTCGCGACCGAGGAGTGCTCGTCGGGGGGGCGTCGGATCCGAATGTGATGCGTCTAATGCCCCCGCTCATCGTGTCGGACGATGACGTGACCACCTTCGTGGAGGTCCTTCACGCGGCCGTAGACGCCACTCCTTCGCCCGCCGAGGCGGGCTGACCGGTTCTCGGGTCTCCTTCGGGAGCAGAGGCAGCGGGGGCAGAACGAGACGCAGCAACACGCCGCTGTCTATTTTATCCTTCATTTTGCCAATCGACATCTATCATGTCAACGACAGGGTCTTCTCCATCTCCGTCTTCGTCCTCCAATACGACTACTGATCCGCGGCACATCCTCCGCGTCGATGATCTGTCGGATGACAACTGGGACACGCTTCGCCGTTCGGCCGTGCAGCACCGACGCGACGAGGCGCGCGGGCGGAACACGGCGGTCGGTAAGTCGCTCGGGCTCGTCTTCATGAATCCATCGCTTCGCACGCGGACCTCAATGGAGGGCGCCGCCGCGCACCTAGGGGCCCACCACACCACTCTGGTGCCGGGCGACGGCAGCTGGGGGCTCGAATGGGAGACGGGGGCGGTGATGGATGGCGACGCCGCCGAGCACGTGACGGAAGCCATCGGGGTCCTCTCGCGCTACCACGACGCCCTGGGCGTTCGGGTTTTTGCCTCGGGCACCGACTATGACGCCGACCGCTGCGACACCCTCATCCGAACCATCGCCGACATTGCGACGGTGCCAGTCGTCAACCTGGAGTCCGCCTGGGCGCATCCGTGCCAGGGCCTCTCCGATGCGGCGACGCTCACCGAGCGCTTCGACGACGACCTCACAGGCAAAAAATTTGTGCTGTCGTGGGCCCCGCACCCGAAGCCGTTGCCCATGGCTGTGCCCAACACCGCGCTCCGCACGGCCGCCCACTGCGGGATGGACGTGACCGCCGCTCGTCCCGATAGTCATCCGCTCGACTCGGGCCTGATGGAGGAAGCGCAGTCGGTCGCGGACGCGCAGGGGGGGTCCGTCGCGGCCACGACCGATCAGGACGCGGCGGTGGAGGGCGCCGACGTGGTCTACGCGAAGTCGTGGGGCGGTCCCCTCCAGTATGACGATCCAGCGCAGGAGGCCGAGGCCCGCGCCGGCCATTCCGACTGGCGCATCACCGAAGAGCTCATGTCATCCACCCGAAACGGGGCGTTTATGCACTGCCTCCCCGTGCGGCGCAACGTAGTGGTGGACGACGCCGTGCTCGATGGCCCGCACGCGATTCACCTCGATCAGGCCGAGTACCGCCTTCACGCGCAGAAAGCACTGTTGGAGTACGTTTGGAATCTGGAATGAAGAGACATCTTCCCTCGAACCCTGCCCTCATCCAGCTAACAAGGTCCATGGGTGGGGAATGGAGGTGTGCGGAATCCCGCTCCACCTATCCACACGGCCCATGCGCGAACGCCCACAACGAATCCAAGCAATGAGCACAGACATCGGCAGCCCTATCGTAATCAAGGTCAGCGGATCGCTTCTGGATGAATCAGCGGCACTGGCTGAGCTGTGGCCCGACATCCGTGCGATGCGCGCCGAAGCGCCGGTTGTACTCGTCCACGGCGGCGGCAAGCAGATGACAGCCCTCGCGAATCGTCTCGGCCACACCCCCGAGCGCGTGCAGGGACGGCGCATTACGACCGATCTTGACCTCAAGATCGCACAATGGGCCATGCGCGGCACGCTCAACACTCAGCTCGTCTCCGAGGCCCAGCAGCACGACCTCACCGCGGTCGGCGTCTCGGGGGCCGATGCTGGTCTGGTCCAGGTGTCGAAGCGTCCGGCGTGGGACGTAAACGGCGAGACGGTGGACTTCGGTTGGGTGGGAGACATCGAGCAAATCGATCCCTCACTTCTGGACGGCCTTTTGACCCAAGCTCTCGTGCCAGTCGTGGCCCCACTCGGCATTGATGACGAGGGACAGGTCTACAACGTGAACGCCGACACGGTGGCCTGTGCCCTCGCCGAGGCCCTCGCGGCTCAGATGCTTCTTTTTGCGACCGGGGCCGGAGGGGTGCGGCGGGACCCTGAGAATCCAGCCTCCCAGCTCGAAACCTGCGACGCGGCAACTGCGGAGCGGGGCGTGGAGGAGGGGTGGATCGAAGGGGGCATGCGGGTAAAGATCGAAACAGCCCTTGATGCTCTTGACGGGCGGGTCGATACGGTGCACATCTGCGGGGCCGACGACCTTTTGGCCCGAACCGAGAGCACGGAAGTCGTGTCCTGACATCTTCTCCGTTCCTCCTGAACACATTCCCCCTTCCTCCCTTCACGGCAATCGCCCTGTTCCTCCCTCTCCCCTTTCGCTCGTACCGATGCCCACCGACGCTGTCACGCTCCTGAAGGAACTCATTCGCTTCCCCTCCCTCAGTGGGGAGGAGGCAGAGATCGCCGATTTTGTGGAGGCCCACGTCCGGCGTGCCGGAGTGGACGTACTGCGCTATGAGGACAACGTCGCGTTTTCGGTGGGCGACGGAGACGACACGCTGTTTCTCAATTCGCACCTCGATGTCGTGCCCCCCTCGGACGATCATCCCCATGATCCCTTTGAGCCGGTCGAGGCAGAAGGCATGCTCTATGGACGGGGCAGTGTGGACGCGAAGGCCAGCGGGGCCGCCATGACGGCGGCTCTGCTCGGGCTTGCTGAGGAGGGATGGTCCCCCCCGGCCGAGGGACAGGTCCTGGTGGGGCTCACGACGCACGAGGAATCCGGGGGAAAGAAGAACGGGCTTCAAGACGTTCGGCCCCATATGCCCACGCTTGACGCTGCCGTTGTGGGGGAACCCACCTCGCTCCGCCCGTGCATTGCCCAGAAGGGACTTTTGATCCTCAAAATTCACGCCCACGGCACCGCCGCCCACGCCGCCCGTGCGCACCTTGGGGAGAACGCCATCCCCGCCGCCATGGCGGCCATCCACCAACTTGAGGGGGTCGAACTGGGGCGAGAGGATCCGTATCTCGGCTCCCCGACGAAGACCGTTACCACCATCGACGGGGGAGACGCGCACAACGTCGTGCCCGAGCACTGTGTCTTCACCGTGGATCTTCGCACTACGCCCGCGTATACGCACGGCGAGATCGTGGAGAAGGTGCGTGCCGCGGTGGATGCCGAGGTGGAGGTGTACAGCGACCGCCTCGTGCCCTGCTCGACCCCGGAGGACGCGCCCATCGTCCGGGCTGCTAAGGCCGCCCGCCCCGACGCCTCGCCCTTCGGCTCGCCGACGGCCTCGGATTGGGTGTTTTTGCACGACGTGCCCGCGGTCAAGCTCGGGCCGGGGAAGAGTGAACGGTCCCACACCCCTGAGGAGCGGATCGGCGTGGCGCAGGTCCGCCGCGCCGTCGATGTCTACAAAACCCTGATTCAGACCTACTTTTCAGAGAATTCGGGATGAGGAGGTAGCAGAGAGACTGGTGTACAGGCACATACGTGTTTAGCGATCCCACTGATTTTTCCTTCGGAGTGCCGTAGGGGACCAACGGGGCTCCCGAGATGGAGCATTCTCCCGAGGCTTTCGGGACGGCTCGTATTTGACACAGCCGCCGTTAACAACGACACTGAACGCCAGGTGGCGAATCTCAAGAAACGGATTCGCCGGAACGCCCCCTCCTTCTTCGCCCACACTTCCATGCATTCGCGCCCTTCCACTTCTCCGCAATGACTACGCCCCTCTGGCAAAACGATCCATCCACCGATCCGGCGACCGACGATTGGGTCCACCGGTTTACAGTCGGGGACGACTACGAGTGGGACCGGCTCCTCCTGCCCTACGACGTGCAAGCCAGTCGTGCCCACGCGTGGGGCCTCCGCCAGATCGATGTGGTATCGGCCGAAGAGTGGGAGAAGATTGATGAGGCCCTGGATGCACTCCTCGACGCGTTCGAGACTGGCACAGTGACCGTCGAGCCCGAGGATGAGGACTGTCACACCGTCATTGAGCGGTTCGTGACCGAGCACGCTGGAGAAGCAGGGAAAAAGCTACACACGGGTCGCTCGCGCAACGACCAGGTGCTCGCGGCCCTTCGGCTCTACCTCCGCGATGCCCTTTCGACGATTGGGAACCGCACCGCTGCCTTGGCCGAGTCTCTCTGCGACCTGGCCGAACGGCACCCGGACGTCCTGATGCCCGGCTACACCCACCTGCAGCGGGCCATGCCGTCCACCGTGGCCCTCTGGGCACTGGGCTATGCCGAGACGCTGGCCGACGATCTCGATGCGCTCCGCGAGGCCCGCCGCCGGATCAACGTTTCGCCGTTGGGCAGCGCGGCGGGCTACGGAGTGCCCATGATCGATTTGCCTCGTGAGGCGGTGGCCGAGCGGCTTGGGTTCCGCGGCGTGCAGACCCACGCCCCGGCGGTGCAACTGGCCCGGGGCAAGCACGAGCTCACCGTCAGCCACGCCTGCACGCAGGTGGGCGCCTCCTGCAATCGCCTGGCCTCCGATCTCGTGCTCTTCAATACGGCCGAGTTTGACTTCGTCTCCCTTCCGCCCGAGCACTGTACTGGAAGCAGCATCATGCCGCAAAAGGAGAATCCGGACGTTCTGGAACTGGCCCGGGCTTACCACCATCGGCTCACGGCCGAGATGCAAAGTCTCGCCACTGGGCCCTCGAATTTGCCGGGCGGCTACCACCGTGACCTCCAGCTGACGAAGGCTGCGGTGATGCGCAGCGTCCAGATGACGTCCGATGTCCTCACTGCACTAGAGGAGGTCGCTCGGGGGCTCACGTTCAATGCCGAGCAGACAGAGGCGGCCTGTACTTCGGATCTTCTGGCGACCCAGCGGGCGCTGGAGCGGGTGGTCGAGGGGATGCCCTTTCGGGCAGCCTATCAGCAGGCGGGCATGGGGAAGTCCGAGTCTGGACCGGTCGACCCCGCGGCCGTTCTCGAGGCCTATGAAACCGACGGCAATCCAGGTCGGGAGCGGCCGGACCTCGTGCAAAAGCAGATTGACACGCATCGCGACTGGATTGAGAGAGGATCGTCGGTGCAGAAGAAGAGAGAGTGAGGAGACCAGTTGCGAGAACGGGACGGCTCGTTCCTTCCCCGCAATTTTCGATCATTGATCCACGCCTCTCGTCCTATCCCGTTCTTCGCTCCCTAACCATTCGCAAGGATTTTCGGTTTGGAACGGCTTCCACCGGACCATTTCTTCCAGAGTGGAGTGGTTCTTTCAAACGTTCTCGTGCGCCAATTTGGATTGAGGAACTTCCATTCGAATCCCGCCATCGTTTCCCCACGCCATGTCCCCAGACACCACTCCGAGTGCCGATCCCTCTGCTGACACGTCCACCGTTGAGGCCTCTCGTCAAGTGACCGGAGCCCACGAGGGCACCCAGCGGGAGCGGATTCCCGTCCTTATCTTCGACGCTCCGGACGCGATGTCTCGGCAGGTGGCCCGCCGCATTGCTAATCTCATCGAAGAGCGGCAGGCGGTAAACCAGAATCTCGTGCTGGGCCTCCCCACCGGCTCCACGCCCATCGGCGTCTACCAGGAGCTCA
>CAYRPX010000181.1:0-6345 GCA_964426195.1 uncultured Salinivenus sp. | reverse complement strand
AACCACGCTCACCCGAGTCTCTCCCTCATTTGTCTCCTGCGGAATGCCAATCGTAAAGCTCATGACCTTCGAGGTTGGTATTAAACAGGACTCCTCTACTCGGAGGGCGTCGCGCACCACGTCGAGACAATCACGGAGTGGCGGGCGACGCAAATGAATGTTCCACGTTCGGGGCGAGTTCTTGTCCTTTGTCCAGGGCCTTCTCATTCAGTGCCTGAAAGCGATCCGGCACCCGCGTCTGAACAGCCGCTCGGAGACTCTCGGGGGCCACGATCTGTTCCGTCGCATTCAGCACGCCGAGGGCCACGACGTTCGCCACGACCTTGTTGCCCAGTTCCTGGGCAACCTCAGTGATGGGAATTTCCTGAATGCGTTCGGACCGTTCGTACTTGGCCAGCCCGACCTCGACGGTGCTTTCATCGACAAGAATGCGAGTGTCCGCATTCGCCTGGGGCACGTACGTCTCGAAGGCCTCCTGTGACATGCACAGCAAGAGATCAAGATCCGTCACCTCCGGATATGCAATCTCGTGGTTCGAAATGATCACTTCGGAGCGGCTCGCCCCCAGTCGTGCGGAGGGGCCGTACATCTGTGTCTGGACGACTTCCTTTCCGTCTCGAAGGGCCGCCTCGGCCAAAATGATGCCGGCCGTGATCAGGCCCTGTCCGCCCGCTCCGCTGAGTCGTATTTGAAGGGAATCACGCATGGGTTTGAGCGGCCTCACACCGCTGTTGATAAACGTTCGTGTATTCGGGCCGATCGTCTTCCACAAAAACGCCCGTCGGATGCTCTTCCGATTCGCCGTCCTGATCATCCTCCAAGACCGGTCCTCCGTCGCCGCCGAACTCGACGGGAATCGTGCTCTCCCGAACGTACATGAGCGTTTCGGACGGTTGGTCCCGTTTGTTTAGTCGGCCAAAGTACGTTGGACACGGCGTCATCACCTCCAGCAACGAGAATCCCTCGTGGGCGAGGGCTCGCGTCATGAAGGTGCTCATCTCCTGAAAATCAAAGGTGGTCGTGCGCGCCACGAAGCTGGCCCCGGCACTCTCCGCGAGCTCGCAGATGTCGAAGGCCGGCTCCTCGTTCCCGGTGGGGGTAGTCGTGGTTTGCTTGCCTTCCGACGTAGTGGGGGCCGCCTGTCCGCCCGTGAGCCCGTAAATCTCGTTGTTGAAGACGATGCCTGTAAGGTCGATATTGCGCCGGCACGCGTGGATGAGATGATTCCCTCCGATCCCGGCTGCATCGCCGTCGCCCATCGCGAGAATCACGTTGAGCTCCGGATTTGCCATCTTCAGCCCCGTGGCAAAGGCCGGAGCCCGCCCGTGGGTGGTGTGCATGGTGTTGAAATCCAGAAAGTACGGCGTCCGTCCCGAACACCCGATGCCGCCGATCACCGCGACCTCGTCTTTTTCGAGCTCCATCGCTTTGACCGCATCGATGAGGGCGCGAATGATCAGGCCATTCCCACAGCCTGGACACCACACGGTCGGCATGGCTTCGTCGCGAAGATATTCTGCGTATTGCTCGTTCATGGCCGGACCTCAAGATTCGTTTGAAGAAGACGGTTCGTCGTCCATAAGGGCCTCCGCAATGTGCTCCGGCGTAAGGAGGTGGCCGTCAACCCGCTCCACTCGCTCGATGGGGATTTGCCGCGGAAGCCGCTCGTAGGCGGCACGGCGCACCTCCCGAACCAGCTGTCCCCGGTTCAGCTCGGGCACGAGGATTCCCTCCGCCCCCTCCAGCTTGTCAAACAGGAAATCGGGAAAGGGCCACAACGTTTTTAGGTCGAGCAGCCCGGCGCGCACGCCCTGTTCTCGGAGCGAGCGCACGGCACTCTCCGCCGGTCGGCTCGTGATGCCGTAGCTTACAACGACGTGGCGCGCGTCGTCGAGGTGGAGCGACTCGTAGCGGGCCAGGTCGCGAACGCCGTCCTGAATCTTGTCCGTCAGCCGACGGAGTAGCGCGCCTGCTTCTTCGTCTTCCGTAAGAACGCCCCATCCGTCGTGGGCCAGTCCGGAGACCGTAAATCGCATCCCTTCGCCGAAGGGCATAAACTCGTCGCTTCCAAAGGGCTCGAAGCTCTCTTCGTCGGTCGGCGGCTCGCGCTCGACCACCTCCAGATCCCCAGGTTCAGGCCACTCCATATTCTCGCGCATGTGGGCCAGCTTCTCGTCTAGAAGCAACACGACGGGCACGCGGTACTGCTCGGCAACGTTGAAGGCCGTCACCGTTGTCTCGAAGACGTCCCGAATGCCGGAGGCCGTGAGGACGATCACCGGATGGTCGCCGTGCGTTCCCCAGATGGCCTGCATCAGGTCGCCCTGCGAGGGTTTGGTAGGCTGGCCGGTCGAGGGGCCCCACCGCTGAGCATTCATGATTACGCAGGGCGTTTCCGTCATCGCGGCGTAACCGAGCCCCTCCTGCATGAGCGAAAAGCCGGGGCCACTGGTGGCCGTCATGGCTTTGGCACCCCCCCAGGCCGCTCCGACGATCGCCGAGATCGATCCAATCTCGTCTTCCATCTGGATGAACAAGCCGTCCCGCGCCGGAAGCTCCCGGCCGAGGATCTCCATCACCTCGGAGGCCGGCGTGATGGGATAGCCCGCAAAAAAGTCGCATCCGGCGTAGAGGGCACCGTGGGCACAAGCTTCATTGCCCTGAACGAGATGAGAAGCTGTGGCTGTGGCTGTCATGACTGCACCTCGAGCGTGTGCTCGAATGGATCTGTGTTGAGGGTGAGGGCGCCGTCGTGCTCGACCCAGATCGCAAAATCCGGGCACCGAGCCTCGCAGAGCCCGCAGAAGATACAGTCCCCAATCTCTTCCACGACGATCCGGTCTCGATCGTCGAGACGGAGGATGTCCGCCGGACAGCTGGTGAGACACAGATCACACCCTTTGCAGGCGTCTCGATCGATGCCCACAAACTGGTCGCCCTGATAATACCGACGAATCGGCTCCTCCCCCTCTTCGCGAAGCAGGGAGGCTCTACCTTCTTCACCTCCGTCCTCGTCCTCCGTCCGCTCAATCTCGCCCTCTTCCCGACTGCCGGCGAGAGCACTCCCCGTCAGATACCGGTCGATCTGCTCGGCAGCTCGCTTCCCGTCCTGAACGGCCTCCACCACCGTGGCCCCGCCGTTCACGCAGTCGCCCCCGGCGAAAACGCCGGTCCGCGAGGTTTCTCCTCGCTCGTTTGCCTCCACTCGCCCCCATTCTGTTTCTACGTCCAGGACCGAGAGCAAGTCCTCCCATGGGCGCTGGCCGATGGCCTTTACGACGGTGTTGGCCTCGATGACGAACTCCGATCCAGGAATCGGCTCCGGGTGCGGACGCCCTGAGTCGTCGGGTTCGCCCAGTTCTATTCGGATGCACTGCACGCCCTCCACGCGGTCATTCCCATAGTAGCGTCGCGGATTGGCGAGCCACTCGAACTCAACGCCGTCCTGGCGCGCCGCCTCTACCTCGTGTGGATAGGCCGGCATCTGCTCCTCATTCCGTCGGTACACGATTTGGGCGTCGGCCCCGAGGCGAGCGGCCTCCCGCGCCACGTCAATGGCGGTGTTGCCCCCGCCAATGACCATCACCCGCCCGCTGACTTCTCGTTCGGGGAAGGGGCCCAGCTTGAGGGCCTCAATGAAGTCGAGCGAATCCCACACGCCTGGAAGCTCCTCGCCCGGGAGATCCGTCTGGTAATCCCGCCCCATCCCGGCGCCCATAAACACGGCGTCGTGTTCCTCCTGCAGGGTCTGAACGGAGACGTCCTCGCCGACCGTCGTGTCGAAGTGGAACGTGATGGCGGGGGAATCCAGTCGATCGAACTCCTCCAGGAGCGGCTCGATGTGCTGCTTGTAGGGAGCAATGGCGTGCGTGATGAGTCCGCCCGGAAGGCTCTTCTGCTCGTACACGGCAATCGGATACCCCCGCTCAGCCAACCGGCCCGCACAGGCCAGACCGGCGGGTCCCGCCCCAATGATTCCAATGCGCTCGCTCCGCGTTGGGGAAGGGATCTCCTTGGAAGTCGAGTCCTCGTCGAGCAGGGCCTTGTCCGTGGCGTGCCGCTGCAGCTTTCCGATGGCGATGGGCTTGCGCCCCTCCTCGTCCAGCACGCAGGCCCCCTCGCACAGCTCCTCGACCGGACAGACCCGAGCGCAGCTTCCGCCCAGGAGATTCGACGCTAGGATGGTATCTGCCGCTTCCAGTGGGCGCCCCTCCCCAATTTCCTCGATGAACGTGGGAACGTCGATGTTCGTGGGACATGCCTCGATGCAGGGGGCCGGCTCGAGCGGACCGCCACACTGCAGGCAGCGTTTTGCTTCGACAACCGCTGCTTCGTCCGAAAACGGGGGATGTTCCTCCTCAAACACAGGGGTTGGGGATTCCGCCTCGGAGGTCTTCCCGTTCGTTTTCGCGTTCGCAGGGGGACGCTCTCGATCCGAGACCGGTGTCCACATCTTGGCGTTTCCTACCTCGCGGTGTGTCGCCAGGCCGGTCGCCTCCAAAATCCCCAGGTATTTGGACGCCGTGTGCCGAGAAATGTCCAGCTCGGCCGCCAGCTCCTGTGTGTATAGCTCCTGACTACTCGTCTGAAGAGTCCATAAGATGCGCAGGGCAGTTGGGTGCATTGCGGTCCCTCCTTTTAGAATGGGAGAGGCGAGTTGAGCACGTGGGGCGCTACCCCCCTGTGGTTTCCACTAATGGTTTCCGCAACTGGTCTGCACTTAAGATCTTAAAGTAGTAGCCTTCGGTTCAATAGATAATCCCCTTCTCCACCGTGGGGACACGCCGTTCAGGAACGTAGGGATTCTTCCTACAACTGTGGGAGAACCACCACTTCCAAAAATGGAAGATATCGAATGGATAAAACCGGACCCGGTCCGCTTAAAGGTGGTCGCAACCTGTTCCTGCGTCTGGGTTCGGCAAGGATCCTCTTTGTACGATGCCAATGATGCACGTGCGCCCTACTCATCGTTGAGCCAGCGGTATCCCAGATCTGGCGGACAGAAGCCGGTGAAAGCGCTCTGGATGAGGTTGAGTCCCGCGAAGACGGTGAGCAGGTACCACCACGGACTGACGAAAAAGCCAAGGCCAAGTCCCGTGAGGGACACGATTCCGGCGAGAATGCGAACGAATTGCTCTTCGCGAGCGGGAACACGACAAATAGATTCGGAAAAGCGCTTCGGTACTTCGTCCGTTTCGGTTGCGGTGCTGGAGGCCATAGAAAGGGTGGGATTGGAAAAGGAAAAATGGTGTGTGCCGATCTCTCGGCGACACAATCAAACTGCGCGTTCTACGTCCATCTCAAAGGCCCGGACGGGCCGCTCCAGGTCGCGTCGCTCGTTAAAATCTGCGACGGCCTCGATAAGTGCATCCGCCTGTTCGTCGTCGAGAAAGGCCCACGTGAGCGTCGATTCAGTGGGAGGCGTTCCCTTCCCAAACCAGGCGGGCGACGCCTCGGCCCTCTCCGAAGGGACCTGGTGGTATCCTTCGATGTCGATTTCACTAAAGACAGCCACCTCTCGATCGCGCAGGAGGGCGTGCAGATCGTCGCGGTAGGTGTCGAGACTCATCACGGCCACTAATTTCATGGGACTGCGGAAGCGGTTGAAGGAGCGAAGGAATAGGGAATTACGCGTCTTCGGGGTCGCCGGTGACGGGCACGTCGGCCAGGCGACGTTCAATCATGTAATAGACGAGCGGCACGATCAGGAGCGTGAGCGCCGTGGAAGCGATGGCGCCCCCGATGAGCGAGATGGCCAGTCCCTGAAAGATGGGGTCGAAGAGAATGACGCTGGCGCCAATCACGACCGTTCCGGCCGTCAGTAGGATCGGCCGCGTCCGGACGGCCCCGGCTTCAATGATGGCCTGCCGGAGTGGGGATCCTTCGTCGAGGCTAATGTTGACGAAGTCGATCAGTAAAACTCCGTTGCGCACCATAATGCCCGCCAGGGCGATGAAGCCAATCATGGAGGTCGCAGTGAAGAAGGCCCCGAGGAGCCAGTGTCCAAGGACGATGCCGATGAGCGACAGCGGAATGGCGATCATCATCACCAGGGGCACGGTCAGGTCCTGAAACCACCCCACGATCAGGATATAGATGAGAAGCAGCACGATGGCGAAGGCGATCCCCAGGTCGCGAAAGACCTTGTAGGTGATGCGCCACTCGCCGTCCCATTTCAGCGCGTAATTGCTCCGGACCTCGGGCTGATCGGTGTAGAGCTGCTCGAACGAGTCCCCGGGCGGCGCCTCGATAGCATCGAGACGCTCCTGCATGTCGAGCATGGCGTAGATCGGACTCTCGATGGCGCCGGCCACGTCGCCCGTCACGTAAATGACGCGCTGCTGA